>JAZLEM010000141.1:0-1958 GCA_045615245.1 Acetobacter sp.
GCATAAGACATTGGGCTAAAAAATTACCGCTATCCGACAAAACCCGACGCCAAGTATTCGCCAATCCGGCATTATCGCCGCCTTTTATATGACGACTTCCGACAACAAGATCAGACCCATTTTGTATGCCCTCAATGAAACGAGGAATTTGTGCCTCATCATGTTGCAGATCCCCGTCCATAACCACCACAATCGGTGCAGAAGAAGACATAATACCTTCTATAACTGCTGATGAAAGCCCTTTACGACCCAGACGACATAAACCACGCACACGGTAATCATGACATGCCAACGAGCGTATAATATGAATCGTCCCATCTGGAGAATAATCATCCACAAAAATAACTTCCCACGCATAACACGATAAAACACGCCGTAACGCCGTAACAATAGGGGTAATATTCTCCGACTCGTTATAACAAGGAACAATAACACTCACTTCTGCTGAAGCAACCATCTCTATAACGCCATTTTGCCCATTAAAATTTGTTCTATCGCTATTTATAACGAATTCCTCTTTTACAAATATTGATCAATATTGATTATTATCATAAACCCTCTTGACACGTTGTCTTAAAACGTAAAATGTGGTTTTACTTAATTATAGACACTTTATAACTTCAACTTTTTATTACCCCTTTACCACTGTTAGAAATACTTTTTGCCATGTCCCAAACAGACTCTCAAACACATTCTCACACAAACACATCACAAACATTGACAACAAACCTCCTTATTCTTGGTGCTGGTCCCGCAGGGTATACAGCAGCAATTTACGCAGCACGTGCCAACCTTTCCCCTGTGCTTGTGACCGGCTTACAGCCCGGCGGTCAACTGACTATTACTACAGAGGTTGAAAACTACCCCGGTTTTGCAACGGCTATTCAAGGACCATGGCTTATGGAGCAAATGGCACAGCAAGCTGTTCGTACTGGCACGCATATTGAATATGACCTTATTACCGCCGTTGATTTTAGTCATGGTTCCCCTTTCCATCTTATAGGGGATTCTGGCACAACTTATAAGGCGCGTTCTGTCATTATTGCGACAGGAGCACAAGCCCGTTGGCTCGGTCTTCCTAATGAAAAACGACTACAAGGTGCTGGTGTTTCAGCCTGTGCCACATGTGATGGTTTTTTCTATCGTGGAAAAAATGTCGTCGTTGTGGGTGGCGGTAATACCGCCGTAGAGGAAGCTCTTTATCTCACACATCATGCTGCCCATGTCACACTTATTCATCGACGTGACAAATTCCGTGCTGAAAAAGTCCTTCAAGAACGCCTCTTTAACGAAAAAAAAATTAGCGTTCGATGGAACACAATCGTCGAAGATATTCTCTCTGCTGGAACGCCCCCTGTCGTTACCGGCGTTGTTTTACGAGATGTTACAAACAACACTCAACACACTCTCGCAACGGATGGTGTTTTTATCGCTATTGGTCATACCCCGACAACGTCTCTTTTTCAAGGACAACTTGAACTCGATTCAGAAGGCTATATTGTTACACCAACCCCCAGAAGTACCCAAACTTCTGTGCCCGGTATTTTTGCCGCTGGTGATGTACAAGATAAAATCTACCGTCAAGCCATAACAGCCGCTGGTACGGGGTGTATGGCAGCTCTCGATGCCGAGCGTTTTCTTTCAGGCTTATAAAATTGGTACAATAAAATTACAGCAAGAGAGTTTTTTTACAATACCCTTAAGACACACGCTCACTTTGTGACGTGGTGAAGAGCTGTAAAACGCGCTCTCTTGCCTGCATGTCTGACAAAAGCGGGGGCGGTTGCTGGTCGATGATTTCGTAGAGTACGTTTATAAAAAAAATATTTTTGTTTCTTTAAGTGCTATCATATGTTTTCCATGAAAAAAATATGAAAGAAACAACATAAAAAAACTCGTCTCTTTCTTAACTCTCTACGGAAAGTCGGAGGCCAAGCGGTCTTAGGAAGACAAGCAAG
>JAZLEM010000142.1:0-1035 GCA_045615245.1 Acetobacter sp.
GTATGAAGACCAAGATCAACAAAACCGGATCGTAAATGAGCGGCATTGTTCATTAAATATGTACGCAACTCTGGATGTGCTTGCATTTCATGGAGTGTCGCGGTGGTTGCTGCAATAATTTCTGGCGGTAACGACGCCGTAAACATGTAAGGACGACAATTAAGCCTGAGTAAATCTAACTCTTGGTGATCTGAAACACAATAGCCCCCAACGGTACCAAGGCTTTTAGAAAAAGTACCGACAATAAAATCAACGTCGTGTTCAACGCCATCGGCTTCGGCAACGCCTCGACCATGTTCGCCTAATACTCCAAATGAATGGGCTTCATCAACAAGAAGAGCCGAGTCCGTTTCTTTTTTAACCGCCACAAATTCACGAATAGGGGCAATATTGCCTGTCATCGAATAAATACCCTCAACAACAATGAGTTTTGCTTGTTCTGGGGCATTGAGTCTACGAATGCGTTTATATAAATCATCAGGGTCATTATGCCGGAATCGAATCACTTGTGCCGCACTGAGGCGACTTCCGTCATAAATACTGGCGTGGCTATCTGCATCAAGAAAGAGATAATCATCTTTACCCGCAAGGGCGGAAATCATACCCAAATTAGCCTGATAACCGGTCGAAAAAACAATCGCCTCACGTTTGCCAAAAAAATCGGCAATATGGCGTTCAAGTTGTCGATGTAAAGAGAACGTACCATTAGCAATGCGTGAGCCTGTTGTTCCAATACCATAGGTTAAAACAGCGTTTTGTGCGTCTTTAATAGCGTCTTTTGATTGGCTTAACCCGAGATAATTATTTGTGCCGAAAAGAAGCGTTTCTTTTCCTTCAATAATCCCCGTGGTTGAGGAGAGCATTTTTTCGATCGTGACGGCAAAAGGGTTTCGTCCGCCTGAAGTAACGATAGTGTTAAGGGCATGCGCCATATGATGGTATTTAGAGAACAGGGAAGGCATGGGTTAACTTTCGTTATTCGCTTGATTTTTAAGTTTAAGGATGCAATTTGAGAGGTCGTTGATAGTGTGGATA
>JAZLEM010000143.1:0-4416 GCA_045615245.1 Acetobacter sp.
GCCATACATTGTAGGAGATGTAATGACGGGCTAAAAGGCGTGCATTGCTGATTCCAATGCGGCGAATACCAAGCGCATAGATGAAACGGGAAAGCGTGATGATACGCCTGTTCTCTATCGCGTTTAGGAGATTGTGAACAGAAAGCTTCCCCCATCCTTCATAATGTTCGATTGTATTGGCATGGTTATGAAGGTAGAAAATGTCCACAGGGTTACGGACTAAATGAGTATCGTAAAAGAGGCGGATATTTTGTGCACCAAGTCCTTCAATATTAAAGGCGTGTCGAGAAACAAAATGGATGAGTCGTTCAATACTTTGTGCAGGACAAGAGAGCCCTCCTGTACAACGGCGTATGGCCTCATTTTTTGGTTTTACAGCGTAAGCACCACAAATAGGGCAACGATGAGGAAAAATAAAGACATCCGACCTGTGAACAGAATTGCGTGTTGCTGGGGTTACACCTAGAATTTGTGGGATGACATCGCCTGCACGTTGAACAAAAACATAATCACCTATTCGGATATCTTTACGGGTAATCTCATCTTCGTTGTGTAATGTGGCTTTTGTAACAAGTACGCCTCCGATGTTAATAGGGTCTAAATGGGCAACAGGTGTGAGTGCACCTGTTCGGCCGACCTGGATTTCAATATCACGTAACGCGGTAATCGCCTGCTCTGCTGGAAATTTCCAAGCTGTTGCCCAACGTGGAACACGACCAATGTTGCCTAGGCGATTTTGTAGCGATAAAGAATCAATTTTATAGACGACACCATCGATATCGTAAGGTAATGCGGCACGTTGTTCTGCAACGGAGGTAAAAAAAGCTTCTGCTTCTTCGAGACCGGTAATCTGTTGTGAAAGTGGGTTGACAGGGAATCCCCACTTTTTGAGCTGTTGTAGAAAATCCCAATGATTATGGGCAACAAAATCAGAAGAGAAACCGAGCGCATAAGCAAATAAAGAAAGTGGGCGTTGTGCAGTAATACGAGGGTCTAGCTGACGTAACGAGCCTGCTGCCGCATTTCGTGGGTTTGCAAAAAGACGCTTTTTAGAAATTTCTTGTTCGGTATTAAGAGCTAAAAAATCAACTTTGGAGAGGAAAACTTCTCCACGAATTTCAATAAGATCTGGGTAAGAATGTGTAAGGCGGACAGGAAGATCGTGTAAAGTACGTAAGTTTTCTGTGACATCTTCTCCTTCTATGCCAGTACCGCGCGTTGTACCACGGACAAATAGACCATTTTTATAGGTTAAATTAACAGAAAGACCATCAATTTTGGGTTCAGCGATAAAAAGGAGTGAAGCTGTCTTATCGGGGGATAAGCCTAAAAAACGAATTATGCGGGTAACAAAATTTTCAAAATCAGAACGTTTAAAAACATTGTCTAGTGAGAGCATAGGTGCCAAATGTTGGTGTTTTCTAAAACGATTGTCTAGCGGAGCACCAATGGCGTGTGCTGCACTATCATTGGATTCTAAAGAGGGATGGAGGCTAACAATAATGTTGTAGCGTTGACGTAAGGCGTCAAAAGCCGCGTCACTAATTTCTGGTACATTATTATGGTAATAAGCAAAATTATGTTGTGCGATGAGGGATTCAAGTCGCTTTAATTCATCACGAGCTTCTGCCTCTGTGAGTTCTGTAGGTGGACGTTCTGAGTGAGAAAGTATCATGTGTGTTGTTTCAATAGACTAGCAGCGGCAGCACGTGCGGATTCTGTGATGGCGTTTCCCGCGAGCATCCTGGCAATTTCTTCTTTGCGTTCTGAATCTGTAAGGAAAGTTGTAAGGGTATGCGTTTGCCCGTTATGTATTTGTTTACTAATACGTAAATGTGTCTTTGCATAAGCAGCAACTTGTGGGCTGTGAGTAATGGCAAGAACCTGTACATAACAGGAAAGACGCTGTAAGCGTTCGCCAACAGCAGCGGCAGTAGCTCCACCTATACCCGTATCAATTTCATCAAAAACGAGGGTACTTATATCGGATTGGCTTGCTATAACGAGTTTAATGGCTAACATCAATCGCGATAACTCTCCGCCAGAGGTAATTTTAGATAAGGGACATGGTGGTTGTCCTGGATTAGTAGATACGAGAAAAGTAATTTGCTCCATTCCGTTTTTGCTCCATTGTTCTTGTGGAAGAGAACAAATGTCGACAAGAAAACGTAATTTTTCTAATTTGATGGGCTTAAGTTCTTCAGCAATAGAATGTTCTAGACGACGCGCAGCTTCTTGTCGTGCAGTGTGTAGTTTTTCAGCACTAGAAACGAAGGCGTGGAAAGCGTTTATAACATTTTGCTCTAGTACTACGAGTTGTGTTGTATCATTTTCCAGCGTATCTAAACGAGTCTGTAAGTCGTGGAGAAGGGTAGGAAGATGCTCTACATTAACATTATGTTTTCGTGCCATAGCGCGTAAAGCAAATAATCGTTCTTCAACATCTTCGAGTATGTTCGGGGAGCTATTCGTTTCTGCTTGCAAATGTTCTAGTTGAGTCTCAACATCCGCAATAGTATTTGCTGCGTGTTGGATAGTGTTTAAAACTTCTACGATACGAGGATCAGCTATATCTGCTTGTGTATTCTCGTAAGAAGAAGGAAGTAGGCGTTGTAAAGCACGGGATGCTGTCATAAGGGCTGTTGTCGGACCTGCGGTGCGACGATCACGTGTTACAAATTCATAAAGGGCTGTAGTAAGGATTTCTTTTCGTCGCTCTGCTTGTTGAAGGAGGTATCTTTGGTTAACGAGGTTACTTTCTTCTCCAGGTTGTGGAGAAAGAGAGATGAGTTCTTGAACGGCATGGCGTAACCATTCTTCTTCAGAGGCTACTTCTTTAATTGCTTGACGGGCTTTTTCAAATTCGATTTTAAGTTCTTGCCATTGGATAAAAGTTTTTGAGACAGTGTCGAGTAAGCAATGTTGGACGCCATAAGAATCTAGAATATGGCGATGGGTTGCTATTTCTGTGAGAGTTATTTGATCGTGTTGGGCATGAATTTCAATTAATGTGTTGGCGATCTTGCGTAATAAGCTTAGTTTGACGAGTTGATCATTAATCCATGCACGAGATTTGCCATTATGAAAAATAATACGACGGAGAACAATGTCCTCATTGATGTCTACGATAAGACCTTGTTCTGATAAAAGTGTAAAAGCTCTGTGATGGGGGGCAATATGAAAACGAGCACTAACTTGGGCTTCTTTGGCGCCATTACGAATAAGATTTATATTGGTGCGTGCTCCCATAGCTAGCCCTAAGCTATCTAGAAGAGTAGATTTTCCTGCTCCTGTTTCTCCTGTTAAAGCGGTAAAACCTTTATCGAGTGGAAGTTCAAGAGATTCAATAAGAAGAATGTTTCTAATAGAAAGATGTGTTAGCATAGCATTATTCTAGGATTTTAGAGTTTTTAAAAATAAGTATTAGCAGAGAAAGGGGAATAAGTTAAAACTTCAAAGTTATGTGTGCATTGATAAAGATAACTTTGTTTTTTATTATCTAGTTGTAATTGTGTTTGAATGTGAAATTTTTGAAATGTTATTAAGTTAGTAACATTTTTCAAAGTAGTTGCTAAACAACTAAAGTTTATGTTTTGTGATGTGTCGCCAAAAAGTTTATCGATGTTGAAATAAAAACGAGGACACAACAGAAAAAGAAAAACTCCATAGGATAAGACTTCTATCATCAAAGGTTTGGTATAGATTCTTTTTTAACAGGGTTGACAGGTGCTTTTTTAATTATAACAGGCTGTTGCACTTTTGTCGGTGTTTCGACACGGAGAGTATCGGGTGCTAAAGCAGCGCGTTGTCCGATAGCGATAGAGGATGTTCCCAATACGGCGTTTGATTCTGTAATGAGTTTACCTGGAAGATGTAAATTTTTACCGAGTAGATTATGGTCTTGTAGAAGCGTATAAGCATAATGGTACCACTTACTATTAGGGTAGTTATAGCCTAATACTTCTGCAGATTTACGTGCTTGTTCTACCAAACCCAGAGCGAGGTAAGCTTCGACCATACGTTCTAATGCTTCTGGTACGTGGTTAGTCGTTTGGAAATCTTGAACAACGCGTTGATAGCGGTTAATGGCAGCGCCATAATTGTGTCTTTGTTGGTAGTAACGTCCTATAGACATTTCTTTTCCTGCAAGGTGATCACGACAGAGAGCAATTTTAAGCTGGGCATCTCGTGCATATTTTGTCTGTGGGTAGCGAATAACGACCTCTTCAAGGGCATTCATAGCTTCCAATGTACCTCGTTGATCACGTTGGACATCAGATATTTGTTCATAAAAACATAGAGCGCGTAAATAATAGGCGTAAGCAATATCTTGGCTAGTGGGATGCAAGCCAATAAAGCGGTTGATTTGTTGTACAGCTTCAGGGTATTTCCTTTGGAGATAGTAGGCATAACTTT
>JAZLEM010000144.1:0-3226 GCA_045615245.1 Acetobacter sp.
TTTTCCCCCTGACCTTTTAGAGTCGCTCCCCGATTCGCCCCCTTTTGAAGATGAACAAGAAAATCCTGAAACATCTGCTGAAACATACCCCTCTGACGAGACAGACTCTCTTTATTTTTCTTCAAAATATAAGCCTTATACAACACAATTTGATGAGGAAATAGCGGCTGAAAAATTATGCTCACCTCAAGAGCTTGCTTGTCTCCGCCAACAGCTTGATCAACAACTGATCCCCCTCCAAAGTGTTATTGCACGCCTCGCCAATAGGCTTCAGCGGCGCGTTATGGCACGGCAAACACGCTCATGGGTCTTTGACCAAGAGGAGGGGCTTTTAGATGTGGGAAAACTCTCGCGCGTTATTGCAAACCCTGCGTTTCCTCTTTCTTATAAACAAGAACGTGATACAGATTTTAGAGATACTGTTGTGACACTTCTTATCGATAATTCCGGGTCTATGCGGGGGCGCCCTATTTCTATGGCGGCAATGTGTGGCGATATTTTAGCCCGAACCCTTGAGCGTTGTGGTGTAAAAGTCGAAATTCTAGGTTTTACCACTTGTGCATGGAGAGGAGGAAAAAGCCGAGAGCTTTGGCTACAAAATAACAAACCTCAAACGCCCGGGCGCTTGAATGACTTACGCCATATTATTTACAAAGCTGCCGATACCCATTGGCGTCGCGCCCGCGTTAATCTTGGGCTTATGTTGCGCGAGGGACTCCTCAAAGAAAATATTGACGGGGAAGCCCTTTTATGGGCTTGGACGCGCCTTAAAAAGCGCCCTGAATCCCGTCGGATTCTTATGGTGATTTCCGACGGCGCACCTGTTGATGATGCCACGTTATCGACTCATTCCATCTCTTACCTTGAAGACCATTTACGTGAAGTCATTCATCACATAGAAAAACAAAAAGACATAGAACTTGCTGCCATTGGTATCGGGCACGATGTCACCCGCTATTATCAACGCGCCGTTACAATTAGCAACGCCGATGATTTAGGAGAAACAATGCTCTATTCCCTTTCTGTTTTGTTTGAGGATTCTCCCCGTTATAAAAAACCCCGTTAAAAATAAGTTAAGCCTGTTTTTATTTTTTTATTGTTGCGGTTAAGGCTTGGTAGCGTTCCATGAGGTGGGCGACGGCTTCGGATTCGCTCGTTTTTGTAGGCATTTTATAGGCTTTCATCACGGCGCGATCGTTAGCGCGGTGGGCTTCGCGGAGTTCTTTCGGCATGGCGTTGACGTCATACAAATCGGCAAGGCTGCTTTCAGGGTAAAGAGCGCGGGCGTCGAGAATCGCTTGCGCTGTTTGCTCAATAGCGGCACGCTGTTCATCTGCCTGCCTGCCTGCCTGCCTGCCTGCCGGTTCGGGGAAGGGGAAATTATTGTAAACAATGTCTTTTGAATAACGGTACCCATTCCCAAGCCGTCCGCATGTTGCCCGCATCCACGCCATGTGCACGTTACTTTGTAAAACGCCGAAATGGTAGAGCGTGGCATTTGGCATGAGAAATAGCAGATCACTACAAAACGTATTCGGCGTAAAGAAATCCATAGGGATATAGCGACGATTTTCGGAGGACATTTTCGGAATGGCAATATACGTACCTGTGGGCATGTTTTCAACATGGAAGCGCGTCGGCGTTTCAGCAAGTTTACGTGTACCCGCACTCGAACTTTTGAGGCGAAATTCTCGTACGGCTTCAACGCGTTTTTTACAGTGCTTCATTGCATTTAAATCGTTCGGTTTGCACGCACCAAGCCAAAGGCAAAAACGTGGCTTGTTCTGATAAAACTCTTGCGCCCCGTACCATGGTTTGAAATAGGGTTCTGCCTTTGGTTCAAGTTTCAAAAATGCGTCGCGTTCTTCTTCTGTAAAAAGATAGTTCCCACCGTCAATCGGTTTATTGCCAATACCAATTTCTGGTACGTCACATAGTGGTTTACTGCGGCTTTCGACGAATATATCGGGCGCGTCCATTAAATAGGCGTTGATGTGGGTGACTTCCTGCGGTTGTCCGTCGGTGTATAGGGCTTTCTTTTTACTCGGTGCATAGGAAAAGCCGACAATCACGCAATACACCGCCGCTTTGTTTTTGCTCTCGCTGTTCCATTTGAACGTACGGTGTGCGAAAAAAATCTTTATGCCTTGTTCAACAAGAGGTTTCCAAAGCGTTGCCACACTATCGCCTTGCGTGATCGAGTTCGTTGACACAAACGCCGCATAAACCTGTGTCCCCGTCATGTAATCCGCCGCTTTTTTATACCATGCACTCACATAATCGAGATTGCCAAAATTTTTCCACCCGGCGAAGACATGCGCCATGTCAGTTTTCTGCACACTCCCCGCTGCCATTATGCGCGCGCCCACAAAAGGCGGGTTGCCCATGACATACACCTCATCAGACGGCGGCAACACGTCGCGCCACTCTATGCGCAGCGCGTTCCCCTCGTGAATGTTTGCCTCTGTTTTCAGGGGTAAAAAATCCATTTGCCGGTGAATAATATCTTCTGTTTCTTTGAAACATTGGCTTTCTGCAATCCATATTGCCGTTTTCGCCACAGAAACGGCAAAATCGTTAATCTCAATGCCGTAAAATTGATTGATCGACACCTTAATCGGGTTCAATTCCTCAAAGCCTAACAAGCCCCCTTTCTCTTTGGTGATTAACTCGCGTAAAATGTCGTTTTCAAGGCGGCGAAGGCTTCGGTAACTCTCGGTAAGAAAATTGCCACTTCCTGCGGCAGGGTCAAAGAATTTAGCGCGGGCGAGGTCATCTTGCAGGGCGAGAAGTTTCTTCTTGCGCGCCTTACCCTGTTCCGCCATGGCCGCCTGAAACTGCGCGCGGTAGCCGTCAAGAAAGAGCGGGTCAATGACTTTGTGAATATTTTCGGGGCTGGTATAATGCATACCCCCTTCGCGACGCGTGCCGGGGTTTAACGTGCTTTCAAAAATCGCGCCGAAAATGGTCGGGCTAATTTGTGACCAATCAAAGGCACCGCCGTCTTTGATAATCAAATTTACAGCGTCTTCCGAAAATTGAGGCACGTCAATTTTTTCAGAAAACAAGCCCCCGTTCACATACGGAAACGCTAACAGGTCGGGTTCTTCATATTTGTCGCGTTCTTCATCAGGGGTGTTGAGGATACGAAAGAGATCGACAAGGGCGCGGCGAAAATGGGCGGGCGAGAAATCTTTCATATAGTCGCAAAACTGGTTCTTTTTTG
>JAZLEM010000145.1:0-2071 GCA_045615245.1 Acetobacter sp.
GAATTTGTTTTTCCTGATCCTCTGCGGTTACATGTGCATGTAAATCTACAATTTCTAATAACTGACTCATCATCTTTCCTTTACCCAACGCTTCCTTCCAAGCTTATTTGCAAAAGTTTTTGGGCTTCTACTGCAAATTCCATAGGTAATTCTTTCAGAACATCACGACAAAACCCATTCACGATAAGACCAATAGCTTCCTCTTCGGACAGCCCTCGTTGACGACAATAAAAAAGTTGCTCTTCGGAAATTTTAGAAGTTGTGGCTTCATGCTCAATTTTTGCTGTTCTATGGCGGCTTTCAATAAAAGGCACCGTATGAGCACCGCATTGATCGCCAATAAGTAAACTATCGCATTGCGTAAAATTCCGTGCCCCAGAAGCCTTAGGTAAAACACGTACCAACCCACGATAAGTGCTGTCCGAATGCCCAGCACTAATGGTTTTAGCAATAATGGTTGAGCGCGTATTACGCCCTATATGAATCATTTTGGTACCAGTATCTGCTTGCTGATAGTTATTCGTAACTGCTATAGAATAAAACTCTCCAACAGATCCCTCACCTTGTAAAAGACATGAAGGATATTTCCATGTAATCGCCGACCCTGTTTCGACCTGTGTCCACGAAATGCGCGACCGTGCTCCACGACACGCCCCTCGTTTTGTTACAAAATTATAAATACCCCCGCGCCCTTTTTCATCACCCGGATACCAATTTTGGACAGTCGAATATTTAATAAAAGCTCCCTCTAAAGCCACCAACTCTACCACAGCAGCATGGAGCTGATTTTCATCACGCATAGGTGCTGTACACCCCTCGAGATACGAAACCGAAGCCCCTTCTTCGACAATAATTAAGGTACGTTCAAATTGCCCTGTATTACGGGCGTTAATACGAAAATACGTCGACAACTCCATAGGGCAAGTAACCCCTTTAGGCACATAAACAAAAGAGCCATCGGTAAATACAGCCGAATTTAATGCTGCAAAAAAGTTATCTCCTACCGGCACCACACTTCCCAAATAACGCCGCACAAGGTCTGGATAATCTCGCACAGCTTCAGAAATGGGGCAAAAAATCACCCCTGCCTCTTGGAGTGTTTTACGAAAAGTTGTTACCACAGAAACACTATCAAAAACCGCATCAACCGCAACAGAAGGACGCTGAAAACCTTCTTTTTCCCTTTTCGTCTCTCCCTCTGCCCTTTCGGTGCTGGCGCCTTCTACAGCTTCTTCTACTCCGGCAAGAATCATTTGCTCATGCAAAGGAATACCGAGTTTTTCATAAGTGCGGAGTAGCTCTGGATCAACCTCTTCTAATGATTTTGGGCTTGCTTTACGCCGAGGCGCCGCATAATAGTGTAGATCCTGATAATCGATCGGCGAATAGGTTAATTTTGCCCATCTTGGCTCTTTCATCGCTTGCCATGTTTTGAACGCATCTAAACGCCACGCCAACATCCACTCTGGTTCTTCTTTACGATGAGAAATCAGCCGAATAATTTCCTCATTAAGCCCTTTAGGGGCGATATCCATCTCTATATTTGTTTCAAATCCCCATTTGTAATGAGATTGTCCAAGACTCTCCACAATATGTTGAGGATGTTGAGGTTTAGATATTTCAGACACCTGTAAGATCCCCTATTCTCAAATTTTTAACATGATAAAACTCTGCCTGTATTTGTTACTTTCAGTGCATTTTTACTCTTACTATGGCAATAACACTGGCTTGCCTCCTCGCGCACAGATTGGTTTTTATCAGTGCTATTCGTGTTCTGTTTATAGGTGCGCATATCTTCTAAAGAAATCTCTTCAAATGCCGTGCGTATCACGTGGTTAATAATATCCCACCTTCCTTGTAAGCCACACAACACGCCATTGTGACACCCTCCGCCATCAACACAAGCCGTAAGGGCAATTTTACCATCCATCGCCGTAATAACACTTGCGACAGAAATCTCCGATAACGCGCATGCTAATTTATAGCCACCTTTCACCCCACGTCGCGACAAAACAAGCCCATATTTCGAAAGAATCTTCAGAACTTTGGCCACGGTCGTTTCAGATAAACC
>JAZLEM010000146.1:0-3193 GCA_045615245.1 Acetobacter sp.
AGCGCCGCACGGAGCAAGTATATTTTTCCACATGGGAAATACAACAGAATAATATGCCACAGATAGGGTCGCTCCCGAAAAACACAATGCCTAGTGTCCTCTGTGGCTTTTTTATTGGCAGAATTACGAAAGGCGGGTAATTCAATGACAGACGAGCGCAAACAAGAAATTATTGAGGCATATAAAAGGCTTGGCACTTATAAAAAAGTGCGTGAAGAACTTGGTGTTGGTCTTAACACGGTTGGGAAAGTAATTACCGAAGCTGGACTAAACAAAGGTATGGGAGGTAATCAAGATGATAAAAGAAAGATTACCGATGCTGAATTAATCGAAGCGTGTAAAACAATGACTTGCGCGGAGATTGCCGAAAAATACGGAATGCACTATGCATCAGTACCGCGTAGATTTAAGGCGCTTGGAATAAAACCGATTGAGTACGGCGAACATCGCGGATTAAAAGAAAATTGGGGAAAGCATAACGAAAATCTTAAGAATAAGCGCATGGGTTATGGGGCGTGTTGGCATTATATTAAAAGCCAAGATGAATTATGCAAAATCAATCATCCAAACTTTATTTATTTAGAAAGCCGAAACGGAGAATCTAAAAGAATAAGGCTAAAATGCAAACGATGCGGTGAAGTAATAGAACGGGCGGAATCAACAGTAAGACAAAAAGGCGTGATTTGCGAAAATTGCACAAATAAAGAAAAAGCCCTACATGAATTACAACAAAACCGCATAGATTTAATTATTACTTTTAATCGAATTGCGGAAAAGAAAAAAGATAAGAAATGCTCCTATTGTGGAAAAACATTTCATTCGCAATATAGTGAAACGAAATATTGTTCTAGTAAGTGCAGAAGAAAAGCAAGAGGAGGCTCTATACGGAAAAGATGTAAAAAATATAGAGTTTTTTATGATAATACCATAACACCGATAAAAGTATTTGAGCGGGATCATTATATATGTCAGATATGCGGTTTGTTATGTAATAAAGATGATGATACATGGAACGGTTATTTTGGTGCTTATTCACCAACAATAGACCACAAGATAGCATTAGCAAACGGGGGAACCCATACATGGGATAACGTACAATGCGCTCATGCTATGTGCAACTCAAAAAAGAGGGATACACGGTAAAAAAGAGGAGGTTTGGACGTGACAGACCTAATAGAAGCCGCGAAAAGCGGAGATAAAAGAGCAACGCTTATAGCATTAAGGGATAAGCTGGCAGAAACAATACAAAATTGTGATAGTGGGCGTGATATGGCATCAAACAGTAAACGTTTGATGGAAGTGATGGCAGAGATCGAAGCGCTCCCGGAAGAAAACAAAAAAATATCAAAACATGACCGCCTAAAGCATAAACGTGAAAACAGGTAATCAAAAACCCACGTTTGAGGTAGTCGGGGATTATGCTTATAGTTTGGGCGCTGATGTGGTAGAAATGTTTGAGGCAGAGGGCGGCGCTACATTCTACCCGTCACAGAAATACGAAATAGGCTTGTTTTTGGCACGAAACAAGGACGATTCACCAGCGGCTTTAACAATAGGCATATCAAAGCCAAGACAAAATGGTAAATCCTATGCCGCGAGATATTACGCGGCGTTTATGGGGGATTTTGAACATAGAGAGGTTTTATACTCCGCGCATCATAGCAGTACAACAAACAAAATGTTTAAGGCTTTGTGTAATCTGTTTGAAAGCCCGGAAAGATACCCCGATTTTGCAAACGATGTTAAAAGCATCAGCCACGCAAGAGGTTATGAGGGTATTTATTTTAAGGATTGGAAAGATGAAAACGGACAGATACACGATGGCGGTTGTATAGAATTTGCCACACGGACTAACAGCGGTTCAAGAGGCGGTACATATTCAGTAATAATAATTGATGAGGCACAGGAACTAACATACGACCAACAAGAGGCGATGTTACCCGTTATGTCTGCCGCATCGGATATTACGGACGTTTCGCAAATGCCACAGCAGATTTTCATAGGTACGCCGCCTAATTCATCATGCAAGGGTACAGTTTTTAAGGAAATGCACAAAACCGCCCATAGTGATGATGTAGGGGGTGCGTGGTGGCTTGAATGGAGTAAAGAGATACCCCACATAGATCAGCTATCATTGACCGCTGAAAAGGCTCTACAGATGGCATACGATACTAACCCGGCTATGGGTTATCGGATAGCAGAAAAGACCATCCTAAACGAATTTGAGAGTATGACGCTTGATGGTTTCTTGCGAGAGCGTATAGGCTGGTGGGCAAGTGTAACATTGAATGATGTTAACTATGCAATATCAGAGAAAAAATGGGACGCTTGCGCGTCTAGTGAACTAAAGCCGGAGGGCAAGACAGCATACGGCGTTAAGTTTTCTGCTGATGGCTCGTTAGTATGCCTTTGTGGGGCTGTTATAGGCGAAATAGAGAGGGTTTCGCTTATAGAGGTAAAACCCACGGGGCAAGGTACACAATGGCTCGCAGATTGGCTAAATGAACGTTACAACAAGGCATCTTGTGTCGTGATAGATGGGAGAAACGGTGTTGATGTACTTGTAGAAAAGATATCAAGCGTTTGGAAAATAAAAGGGTCAATAATTCGACCGTCTGCTAAAGATGTTATAGCGGCGGTAGGAATGATAACAAACGATATAAATGAAAATACGTTGACTTGGTACGAAAAACAGGAGGCTTTACGGGATAGCGCCATAACAAGTGTTAAAAGACCGATAGCGGGCGGCTGGGGGTTCGGTGGTGATAACTCCGCACCGATTGAGGCTTGTGCTTTGGCTTTATGGGGCGCGAAAACTTGCAGACGTAACCCCGGAAAGAAAATGTTGATAGGGTAAAAATATGTTAAGCATTGGAAATGTCGAGGGTTTAACTGAATATGAACAGAACCGCTTTAACGCACTATTAGAAGTATTTAACGCTCATAGTATGAAGAATAGCGAAAAAGATAAATACTATGAGGGTAAGATATCTCTGAATGATGTTAATTTAGGAATAGCACTTCCCGAAAACATCAAAAAGCTGGAGATCGGATGCTCATGGGGCGCTAAAACGGTTGATGTATTAGCGGCACGG
This sequence comes from Acetobacter sp., assembly GCA_045615245.1. Lineage (GTDB taxonomy): Bacteria > Pseudomonadota > Alphaproteobacteria > Acetobacterales > Acetobacteraceae > Acetobacter. The sequence goes on from JAZLEM010000146.1 coordinate 3,096, forward strand.
TCAATGTTTGATGGCTTTGTGGGAGTCAATGGGGCAGAAGTAGAAGCACTTGACCAGATAACGATAAATAATAACCTTATCGCGGAGTATATGAAAGC
>JAZLEM010000147.1:0-3461 GCA_045615245.1 Acetobacter sp.
GTTCGGAAGCGAAGATCACCCCCATGGTTTGGAGACTCTCAACGTTTTTTATCCGTTTTTTCGTTGTACCATTGAAAAACCTTATCTTTTATTAAACTTTTAACGAAACCTTTATTTCCTATCTTGATTTTTCTGTTCTGAAATCTTATATTTCTCTTTAGTTTTTGCCGATGAAAGGCATTATTACCCCCCCCTTATCATTTTGATAAAGGGTAGGACGTGGGTCTCTTTTTAAGTTTTATATACACAAGGAACCCTTTGAATCATGCGTTTACGCTCTTTTCTTCTAACTTCCGCCCTAACTTTTGCCCCTGTTGTTGCCTCTGCAACCACCATCTCCGGGCTCTATGTCGACGGTGGGGCAGGTTATAACCTCGTCCAAGATCAACACGTCCACGCCAATACCCCAGCGAATGGTGACGCTGTGTCTAAGTTTACCGTCCATCATGGCACGGGTTTTACAGGTTTCGGCGCTGTCGGTTGGGGCTTTGGGAACGGGTTACGTGTCGAAGCCGAAGGGCTCTATAACTTCTCACATGATAATTATACATCAGAAGAAAGAACACAAGAGTTTGTGTCTTCGCCAGTCTCAACCGAATACCTCAAAGGTAAAGATTTATATGTTAAACCATGGGATGGGACTTACCGTAATTTGTTTACCAACTATGGTGGGGGCACTACGCCCTATTACCTTACTGTACAAAAAGTTAACGAAGCACCAGAATGGATGACAAACCAAAACTATCTCATAAATTCAGAGAACGCTTATCAGGATTATCTCAAATCTTCTGACCCAGCCGCTTATGCTGGGCAAGCGAGTGATACGGGTGTAACCTGGTGGCAAACCTTCGCACCTGGGATGAGTCCTGTCTCAGGCGCAAATGTGCCGAGCTATGGCGCCACAACAGCGATGACGAGTTGCCCAGACTGTTATTTTGTCAATATCTTGACACAATCACAAGTCAACGGACTAGAAAGTAGTGAACAACTTTCCAACAATACGAACATTAATCCGCTCGGTCCCTACGTAGCGGGTGGTGCGGTTGCCGAGGCTGTCCGTGCGGGATATTTCCCTAAAGGGATTTATTATATTGGTGATGTCTATAGTAATTCTAGTCCGCAAGTAGCTTCATTGCCTGTTAGTCAGAAGGATGGGAAACTGGTTTACACCGCAACAGCTTCCCAAGCGAGTAACAGTCAATGGGTCCTCGTCAATACAAAGGGTATGTCAACGCTCAGTACTATGAATCTCCCTGTTAACCACGAAGGCACGGATGAGTCGTATGGTGGTTTTGCAAATGTGTTGTATGACTTTGACCTTGAACGCCTCTTTGGGGTGAAATCCATTGTTACACCTTTTGTTGGGGGCGGTGCCGGTTATCTCTGGCAACGCTATAACAGACCGAATACCATGATCGCCGCCATTACCGGCACACATGGCGGGTTTTCATGGCAAGGCATTGCCGGTGTGGCGTTTGATACCGGTATCTCGGGCTTGCAAATTACCGCCCAATATCGCATGATCGGGCAACCGGGTTCTTTCTATAACGGTTCTTTTAACTACGGCACCGAAGGCGGACATGCCAATTTTGACCAACGCTTTAACCACCAGTTTATTGTGGGCTTCCGCTACGCTTTCCACAACCAGCCTGTGCCTATTCAAGCACCGCCTGTTCCAAGACCTATCGTTGCCGCAGCCCCTGCGCCTGTGCCGGCACGCTCTTACCTTGTGTTCTTTGATTGGAACCAATATGCCCTCACCTCACGCGCACGGCAAATTGTGGTGGAAGCAGCACATGCAACCACCTACGTACATACCACGCGTATTAACGTGAACGGCTATACCGATAGTTCTGCCGCCCCAGGAGCTGCAGGGCAAAAATACAACTACGCCCTTTCTGTCAAACGTGCGAGAAGTGTTGAGGCGGAACTGATACGTAACGGCGTTCCCGCTTCAGAGATTGTTATTCGGGGTTATGGGGATACAAACCCCCTCGTCCCCACAGGACCTAACACGCGGGAACCTCAAAACCGTAGGGTGGAAATTATCCTTCATGCTTAATAAAGGGTACACCTAAGGGAAGTAAACGCGAACCTATAGAGGGGACTTACAAACGCGGGGTCATGACCCCGCGTTCAGAGTACTTCCCTCAAGCTATGGGCACGGCACCTCTTCAACAGAATCTAACCATAGGGCATGTTGTTTACTTTTGAACTTTTTCCTCCAACCCTGGGTCATGACCCAGGGTTCAGAAGTGAGTCTCAATAAGACAAATCTCACCCATAAATCATGACCCCGTCGTTCAGAATATCTCCCTCGAATCCCTCGAACAAGGCAAAGCAAAAAGAGTTTTTAAAATTTTCTCAAAAGAGAAAAATGGTGTAAAAATAGACGACAGTGAAAAATTTTGATTAAAAATTTTCTTTTTTATTCAGATTTATTCAGATTTATGTAAAAAGAAATGCCATATTTTTGTTTTTGTACGTATTTGTCAAAATAATTTGGCAAGAGTTGGGCATAAGTTTAGTATGGTTGGATAATCCGCATATTTTTCTCTAAAGTTTGTTTTTTTTTAGGCTTGATGTCTTACAGATAGGATTTTGTTAATGTTTATTGAAACAGAAGAAACACCAAACCCCGCAACGATGAAATTTCTCCCCGTAGGTAAGGAGGTGATGGGAGACGCCGGCACGTTGGACTTTGCAAAGGATTCTCCGAGTACTGTTCGTTCTCCATTAGCAGAAGCACTTTTCGCGATTTCTGGGGTTGTTCGCGTTTTTTTAGGGAGAGATTTTATTTCTGTTACGAAAGCAAACCACACCGAGTGGGAAGACCTACGTGGGCAGGTGTTTGGCGTGTTGATGGACTATTTTACGACAGGGCAACCCATTGTATTAGAAGGAGAAGGCGTTAAAGAAGCGTCGGCACCAGATTTAGCCGAGTGTGAAGCCCAAAACCCTGATGAGGCAGCGATTATTGCCCAAATTAAAGAGTTGTTAGATACGCGTATACGCCCCGCCGTGGCGACAGATGGCGGAGATATTGTCTATCGTGGGTATCATAACGGTGTTGTACGGCTGACAATGCAAGGGGCATGTTCGGGGTGCCCTTCTTCACGGGCTACGTTACGACATGGTGTTGAAAATTTATTACGTCATTATATCCCAGAAGTGGTTGCCGTTGAGCAGGTGGATAAAGGCCCGTCTTCGATGACGCCAAAAGAGAATATACCTGAAAATACACCTCAAAATATACACGAAAATACATCAGATATACCGCCAAATACTCTACAAAAAGAAATGTTGGATTGCCTTTTTAGGCACGCACGTACGCCTCTCTATTGGGCAGATCGCCCTCTTGATGAGTCTGTACTACAAACGTTGTATGAGGCGGTGTGTTTGGGTCCAACTTCAGCTAATTGTAGCCCAGCGCGGTTTGTTTTTATCACCACGCAAAAAGA
>JAZLEM010000148.1:0-7887 GCA_045615245.1 Acetobacter sp.
TCAAAATGAAGAACATGATCAGGGTAAACAATAGGGTAAACGGCATGGGCTGCCATAGCTGCCTCGCTAAACCCTTGAAGAATGAGCTTTAATTTCCCCGGGTAAAGGGCAATATCTCCAATCGCAAAGACACCGGCTAAACTTGTTTCACAAGTTGAGGGGGTGACAGGAATCGTTGTGCGGGTGGTATCGATCCCCCACAGGGCTATAGGACCGAGATCTGTCGTTAGACCAAAAAAAGGCAGTAAAACATCGGCATTCAGGCTACGAATGTCGCCTTCTCTATGGATAACGTCAACATGGCGCAGGGTGCCGTTCTCGCCATGGAGCGCGTGGAGTTGGTAGGGTACGATTTTTTCAATACGTCCGGTGGTGATCACCTGATCTAATCGGTGTAAACTTTCAGGCGACCCGCGAAAATGATCTCTGCGATGGACAAGGTAAATTTTATCGGCATAATCTGCTAACGTGAGTGCCCAATCAAGCGCGGAATCGCCTCCGCCGGCAATCACAATCGATTTTCCTTGAAACTCGGCTTTATTCTGCACACAATACTGCACAGCACCACGCTCTTCAAAATCTTTTAAGCCTTCAAGCGGGGGGCGGTTGTGGCAAAAAGCCCCAGCCCCTGCGGCAATAATAACAGCTTTCGCATGAATATGGGCTTGTTTATGCGTGACAAGAAGAAAATCACCACGCCTCCCAGAAAGTTGTTCAACTTTATGCTCTAATAAACGGGGAATCGTAAAAGGCTCAATTTGGCGTTCAAGGTTTGCAATCAGTTGTGCCCCTTCAATGGCAGGATGAGCCGGAATATCGTAAATGGGTTTTTCAGGGTAAAGCGTTGTACATTGCCCACCTATTTGAGGAAGAACATCAATCAGAACACAACGTAAACGTAACATAGAACACTGAAACGCCGCAAATAACCCAACAGGACCAGCGCCAATAATGGCAACATCTGTTTCAGTGAGGGAGTCGGTCATAATAATAAACTCTGTGTTTTATAGAAGGTTAAATATATTTGGGAGAAAATGATACCTGACAAAATAATTTTTTTGTCATGAATTATCGTTAATGATCGTCAAAAAATAATTAAAAAAGACGGTGCCTAAAATAAAAATAAACAAAAATACCCCCCCCCCTCAACTAAAAGCCGAGGGAGGGAGGAAAAGGTTAAGCTTTGGATAAAGCTGTTTTAAGGCGTTTATCTAAGACGTCAAGGAAATCTTGCGTATTGAGCCACGGCGTGTTATTGCCAACAAGAAGGGCAAGGTCTTTTGTCATTTGTCCGTCTTGAACCGCGTCAATGCAAACCTGTTCTAATGTATGAGCAAACGCAACAACATCAGGCGTATGATCAAACTTGCCACGATACGCAAGCCCGCGCGTCCAAGCAAAAATAGAGGCAATGGGGTTTGTGCTTGTGGGTTTACCTTTTTGATGTTCACGATAATGGCGTGTTACGGTTCCGTGAGCGGCTTCTGCTTCAACAACATCTCCTGTGGGGTTGAGGAGAACAGAAGTCATCAGCCCTAGACTACCAAACCCTTGGGCAACAATATCACTTTCAACGTCACCATCATAATTTTTACACGCCCATACATAGCCACCCGACCATTTGAGAGCACAGGCAACCATATCATCAATAAGGCGGTGTTCGTAAGTGATCCCGAGCTTTTCAAAATCGGCTTTGAACTCTTTTTCATAGATTTCCTGAAACACATCTTTGAACATGCCGTCATAGGCTTTCAAAATAGTGTTTTTTGTTGAGAGATAAACAGGCAGCTGCCGATCACGCCCATACGAGAGCGAAGCCCGCGCAAAGCCTTCGATAGAAGCACGCGTATTGTGCATACCTAACGCAACGCCGGGTCCTTTGAAATCATGTACGTCTAAAGTAACAACCTCACCTCCATCGGAAGGAATATAATTGAGTGTTACCTTACCTGGTCCGGGAATTTTTGTTTCAGTAGCGCGGTAAATATCACCATAAGCATGCCGACCAATAACAATAGGTTTTGTCCAATGGGGAACAAGACGGGGTACGTTAGAGCAAACAATAGGTTCACGAAAAATAGTCCCATCAAGAATATTCCGAATGGTGCCATTGGGCGAACGCCACATTTTTTTAAGATTAAACTCTTTAACACGTGCTTCATCTGGGGTAATTGTGGCGCATTTAACAGCAACGCCGTATTTTTTCGTGGCTTCAGCTGCGTCAATGGTGACTTGATCGTCGGTCGCATCGCGATGTTCGATTCCAAGATCATAATATTTGAGGTCAATATCAAGATACGGCAAAATAAGACGCTCGCGGATAAAATGCCAGATAATACGGGTCATTTCATCGCCGTCCATTTCGACAATCGGGTTTTTAACTTTTATTTTGGTCATGATCGTTATCCATGATGTGAGTGTTGAGAGTTACACCGTAGACAATTTAAGAGATAAGAACGATATAGAACCGCTCGAAGCGGGTATATACAACTAAAATTATTACGGCACTAATGATTACAAGAAAAAATTTTACACGATTGGTAAAAGATAATCAAGAAAATCACGTTTGCTTGCTGATTCTGCCAGCACTGATTCTGCGAGCAAAAGTACGACAGACATCAACGTATAATTAGAGATACAGAGTGCTTTTAGAAAACTACCAGATTAATAATATCCACGTTTGGCACCATTGCGGTGTGAAGAGCTGTTGACCTCAATTTCATCATCTTCTGTATGAAAATGCCTTTTGTGCGTATACAACTCTCCTTGAGGATCCGGAATTTGAACGCATTTGAAAGCACCAGCTGTGTGGTTTTGTAATGCCCACGTAAGGTTCGAGGCTGCAACATTACAAGTGCCCAGGCTATGATATAAAATTTGTTGTCCTGAAGAATCTAAGGGAGCACCTGTGAGTGTGTTGATAATGATATAAACAAATAATTGTTTCATAAAATGTTGTCCTTAGTCTATCAGATAAATCTAACACCTTAAGAAATAACTATTGGAAAAATAGAAAATAAAGAAGTGTTGAGAGTTAATAATGTATGATTTTCAGATGTAAAAACTTTTAAAAGAAACGTACATTACAACTATTCAAAACAACCATTCAAATATTAGGTAACTCTAGTCTATAGCCAAGTTTTAGCTTGCTAGCTTTTAAAACTCATAAGCTGGGGCGAACGACGGGATTCGAACCCGCGGCCACTGGTACCACAAACCAGCGCTCTACCAACTGAGCTACGTCCGCCGTAATAGGAGAAAGAACAGAACATAGAGTAAACAAATTTCTACAATGATGAAAATGATTCGTCAAGAGAATGTTTGTAACGGGCTATACTTACGGACTATATTTATGGACCATATTTATCAAGGCAATAACAAACAACGAACATGATCTGGGCAGCGTGAACAAACTTTCGTAATGAACTGCTTTTTAAAGATGATTTTAAGATGATAGGAGAAAACAGAGAGTTTATCCTTGTTAAAGGCATAAAAATGTGTAAGTATAACTGAAAGGTTTAATGACATTTAATGTTAGTTAAGATGAATTGATTTAAGATGAACTCATTATAGTAGATTAAATGATTTAATAGAGAAGTAACGTAGCATATTGGTTTTGTGGGATAAGATCTATTATTTTAATTATTTTAGTTATTTTGATTTTTTAGTTATTTTACGATGATAGTTATTAAATGATGGTTATTATAGGTTTACGTTATTGATAGGCTATAGGGATGAAAAAAATAGAAGCCATTATTAAGCCGTTTAAGCTTGATGAAGTCAAAGAAGCTCTGCATGAGATTGGGATTCAGGGAGTTACTGTTGTTGAAGCAAAAGGTTTTGGTCGGCAAAAGGGACATACAGAGTTATATCGTGGTGCGGAGTATATTATTGATTTTCTGCCTAAAATAAAGGTGGAAATTGTTTGTCCGGCCTCTCTTGTTGAACGTGCAGTTGAAGCTATTTCGAATGCGGCGCGTACAGGGCGTATTGGTGATGGGAAGATTTTTGTTGTTCCCGTAGATGATGTTGTAAGAATCCGTACAGGGGAGCGAGGGGAATCCGCTATTTAATGGTGAGTCTTGTTACGATTTATTCGTAATGTTTTTGGTGTTGTATGGTTGTTATTTTTTGTATGTATACTGGAGGTAATAAGAAATGAGCGAGGCAGCTTCGACAAAACAAGTTGAAAAGGTTTTTGAACTTATACGTGAGCACTCTATTGAGTTTGTTGACTTGCGTTTTACAGATCCAAAAGGAAAATGGCATCATACGTGCCAGCATGTTAATACGATTGACGAAGATAGCTTTATTGACGGGTTTATGTTTGATGGATCGTCGATTGCAGGGTGGAAATCGATCAACGAAAGTGACATGATTTTGTTACCCGATGCATCGTCTGTGGTGTTAGATCCGTTTTCTGCGCGTCCACAACTCATTTTGTTCTGTGATATTATCGAACCTTCAACGGGGCAACCTTATGCGCGTGATCCGCGTTCTACAGCAAAGTTGGCGGAACATTATTTGAAGTCTTCTGGTCTAGGAGATGTCGCGTATTTTGGACCTGAAGCTGAATTTTTTATTTTTGATAATGTGCAATTTGGGACGGGTCCAAACTACGGTAAATATCAATTAGATAGTGTTGAGGGTCCTGGTGCTTCGATGAGAGATTACCCGGAAGGTAATATGGGGCATCGTCCTGTCGTTAAGGGAGGATATTTTCCTGTTCCACCTGTAGATAGTGAAAGCGATATGCGTGCAGAAATGCTTTCTGTTATGGGAGAAATGGGGTTACCTATTGAGAAGCATCATCATGAGGTGGCGCAATCTCAACATGAATTGGGTACACGTTTTGAAACTCTTGTTCGTGCTGCAGATTTCATGCAAATATATAAATATTGTGTGCATAACGTGGCTCATTCTTACGGAAAGACAGCAACTTTTATGCCTAAACCGATTTATGGGGATAACGGTTCTGGTATGCATGTCCATCAGTCTATTTGGAAAGGGGGGCAGTCTGTTTTCGCAGGGGATAGATACGCAGATCTTTCTGATATAGCTTTATACTATATTGGTGGTATTATCCGACATGCTAAAGCATTGAATGCTTTTACGAATCCGTCAACAAATTCTTATAAGAGGTTGATTCCTGGCTTTGAAGCACCTGTGCTTTTGGCGTATTCAGCAAGGAATCGTTCTGCATCGTGTCGTATTCCATACGCGACATCTCCTAAAGCTAAGCGTGTTGAGGTGCGTTTTCCAGATCCGACCGCTAACCCATATCTTGCTTTTGCTGCCATGTTAATGGCGGGTCTGGATGGGATTAAGCATAAAATTCATCCAGGCGATCCAATGGATAAAGATTTATATGATTTGCCACCTCAGGAGTTGAAACAAATTCCAACAGTAGCAGGCTCTTTGCGTGAGGCTTTGGAAGCCTTAGCTGCAGATCATGAATTTTTGTTGGCAGGGAATGTCTTTACGAAAGATCAAATCGACAGTTACCTTGCGTTGAAATGGAACGATGTGTATCGTTTTGAACATACTCCACATCCTGTTGAGTTTGAAATGTATTACTCTGTTTAAGGCTTTTTAAAGCTGGAAAGCGTTAAGGTGTGAAAGTAAAATTCCCTTGTGCTGGTTTATATATTTCGGCACAAGGGTTTTTATTTCGCTTTTATTTTGAGAGATTTAAGGTGGTGAATATCTGTCTTTTCTGATGATGATGATTTAGTGTTAGAGGCGGGAAGGGAAGAAAAATTCTGTAAGTATTCCACTTACGATGTGTTATCGGTATCTATGTGGATTTACTCTGATATGTATATGTAAAAAATCTCTAGATAAACGAAAAGAAATGTTTTCGAAAGTGATTTTTCCTCTGCGCTGGTGAGTTTTCTTTTGCGTTTTACTTCTGTTTTATTTGTATGCTTTATCCATTTTTGTAAGAAGGGTGTCGTATGACGAGTGTTCCGCTTTCGCGTATTCGTAATTTTTCTATTATTGCGCATATAGATCACGGCAAATCTACCCTTGCAGATAGACTGATTCAAACTTGTGGTGCTTTAACAACGCGTGAGATGACGAATCAGGTTTTGGATAATATGGATTTGGAGCGTGAGCGAGGAATTACTATTAAAGCGCAGACAGTTCGTCTTCGTTATCTTGCGCAAGATGGAAATACTTATATTTTGAATCTTATGGATACGCCGGGGCATGTTGATTTTGCGTACGAGGTGAGTCGCTCTTTGGCTGCTTGTGAAGGGTCTTTATTAGTCGTAGACGCTTCACAAGGGGTAGAGGCACAGACTTTGGCGAATGTATATCAAGCGATTGACGCTGATCATGAGATTGTTGTTGTTCTGAACAAAGTTGATTTGCCTGCCGCGGATCCTAAACGCGTTAAAGAACAAATAGAAGAAGTAATCGGCATTCCTGCTCATAACGCTGTTGAGATTTCTGCAAAAACTGGCTTGAATATTGATTCAGTTCTTGAGGCAATTGTGACTTATTTACCGCCTCCACAGGGCGATATAGAAAAACCGTTGCGCGCCATGTTGGTGGATAGTTGGTACAATGCCTATTTGGGTGTGGTTGTTTTGGTGCGTATTAAAGAGGGATCTCTCAAAAAAGGTATCAAAATTCGTATGATGTCGTCAGGGGCGGTGTATCAAGTAGAACAGGTAGGGGTGTTTACACCGCATATGACACCAGTAGATAGCCTTGGACCTGGTGAAATTGGTTATATAACGGCAGCTATTAAGACTGTGGCAGATTGTAGCGTTGGGGATACGATAACGGACGATCGTCGTCCAGCACAGATACCTCTAGATGGGTTTAAGCCGTCTATTCCTGTGGTGTGGTGTGGTTTGTTTCCTGTTGTTGCGGATGATTTTGAAAAACTTCGTGATGGTTTGGCAAAATTACACTTGAATGATGCTTCGTTTCATTATGAGGCAGAAACATCGGCTGCTTTGGGGTTCGGTTTTCGTTGCGGATTTTTAGGGGTTTTGCATCTTGAGATTGTTCAGGAGCGTCTCTCGCGTGAGTTTGATCTTGATCTCATCGCTACGGCTCCTTCTGTGATTTACAAACTGACATTAACGAATGGTGAGATGAGAGAGCTGCATAATCCAGTAGATATGCCGGATTTATCTTTGATTGAGAAAATTGAGGAGCCGTGGATTCAGGCAACGATTATGGTTCCGGATGAGTATGTAGGCGCTGTATTGGCTTTGTGTACGGAACGCCGTGGTATTCAACTTGACTTAACATACGTTGCAGGTAATCGGGTTATGGTCGTTTATCGTTTACCATTAAATGAAGTTGTATTTGATTTTTATGATAGACTCAAATCGCTGACTCGTGGTTATGCAAGTTTTGATTATCACATGGATGAATACCAGCCGAGTGATCTTGTTCTCGTCTCAATTCTGGTTAATCATGAACCTGTTGATGCACTCTCATTTGTTGTACATCGTTCAGCAGCAGAGAGTCGAGGGCGTGCGATTTGTTCCCGTCTTAAGGACCTGATCCCACGGCAATTGTTTAAAATTGCTATCCAGGCAGCTATTGGTGGTCGAGTTATTGCGCGTGAAACAATAGGGGCTTTGTCAAAAGACGTAACAGCTAAATGTTATGGTGGTGATGTTTCACGAAAACGTAAACTTCTAGAAAAACAGAAAGAGGGTAAAAAACGTATGCGCCAGTTTGGTAAAGTAGAAATTCCACAGAGTGCATTTTTGGCCGCATTAAAAATGGAACACTAGAGGTGTGTACAAGATGTGTTGTCTCGCTAGGTGGTTTATAGTTTTGGAATGATTTTTTGTAAGTTTTATATTCTTCGTAGAGGAGCTTATTGCCTATAACTAATGGATAATATAACACCTC
>JAZLEM010000149.1:0-3026 GCA_045615245.1 Acetobacter sp.
GCTACGATCCGACTTCCTGTTGAATTACCCGGGGTAAATAATGCGCATTTTTTACGAATGGCGGTTAATGCCGTACGTCGCCAACGGGGGCAGGAAGAGTTAGACGCTGTGGCTTTTTTGAAACAGGCGCGTAAGGTGATAGAAGCACTCTCGATGGCGCCAGATATGCTAAAACGGGCGGTAAATGTAGGGTTTTCTGGCGGAGAAAAAAAACGTAATGAAGTGCTACAAATGACACTTCTTGAACCTTGTTTTGCTATTTTAGACGAAACAGATAGCGGGTTAGATGTTGATGCTTTGCGTGTTGTGGCGGAAGGCGTTAATCGTCTTCGTTCTGCGGAATTTTCAGCACTGGTGATTACACACCACCAAAAACTATTGGAGTACCTTGTCCCTGATCGCGTTCACGTTATGCTTAAAGGACAAATTATTTGCTCGGGTGGGGCAGAACTGTCCCGTCAGATTGATCAAGAGGGATACGTTCACTTTATGGAAAGGGCATCAACGTGCCTAAAGTAAACGCGCTTTATTCTTCTCACTCTAACGTATTATCACTGTTTGCGCATCGTTTATGTGAAAACTCTTCTCAAAAGTGGCGTGCAGAGGCAGCTACTTTGTTAATGCATAAGGGGCTACCTAATAAACGTGTTGAACAATGGCAATATACAGATCTACGTGTCTTGGGCAATGTTCCCTATCAAGCAGCTGTACGGGATAATAACCACGTTTGTGCTGAAAAATTATTACACGCTTTGCCAGAATGGCATGATGTTTTAGCGTTTTTGCCGCGAATCGTCTTTGTTAATGGATATTTTTCCCCTGTTTTGAGCCAAGTACCTCCTACACTAACGTTAACATCACAACGTTTTGACGGGGGGGAGTATAACGGTTTTTTTAAGGATACTTTACACATAGGGCATCAGCCTTTTGTCGCCCTTAATACAGCCCTCGCTGATGAAGAGATATTATTGCATGTTCAAGAAGGTGTAGAGGCTGGGCAGATTTTAATGGTATCGCTTGCGTTAGGGGATGAGGCGCCTGTTTCGTTTCATCCACGTTATACACTCCACATTAGCCAAGGGGCGCGTTTATCATTGGTGAGTGTCAACACTGGGGAAGGGCGATATTGTCATAACCCTGTTTTAAATATTAAGGTTGATCATAACGCTAAGCTGAAACATCTTACGCTTTTTCAAGAGGGAGATCAGGGCTGTGTTTTAGAAACGGTTTGTGCCCATGTTGCGGAGCACGGCGTCTATGATAGTTTTGCCCTCACATTAGGCGGGCGTTTGACCCGTCATGAGGTTTATGTTCTTTTGGCAGAAACAGGGGCTATAGCGAATGTCAACGGGGTACAGTGTCTTTCTTCTGAACAGATAGGGGATATAACGAGCGTCATGGTTTACGAAGCGTCAGAGTGTGCATCGCGTCAAACTGTGCGCACAGTGTTGTCAGAACAAGCGCGGGGTGTATTTCAGGGAAAAGTGATTGTCAGACCTGGGGCGCAAAAAGCAGATGGCTACCAAATGAGTCAGGCATTGCTTTTATCCGATCATGCTGAAGTGAATGTTAAGCCTGAATTAGAAATTTATGCCGATAATGTACGTTGTAGTCATGGGGCAACAGTAGGTGCGCTTGATGAGGATCAGCTTTTTTATTTGCGTAGCCGTGGTATACCTGAAGACGAAGCGCAAGCCCTATTGATTGATGCCTTTTTGAAAGATTCTCTCTCACTTCTTGAAGATGACCTTCTCCGCCGTTTTTGTCATGCTGGGCTTGTTCGCTCTTTTCATTCTCAAAAAGGAGCAGGTTCATGACACAGGCACAGGAAAAAATGGAAGAAAAAAAAGCCCATCTCAAACGTGAACACTCTTGTGAGTCAACATCACAACAAACATCTGTACAGGGGAAAGCGTTGGATGTAAAAATGTTGGATGTACAGGCTATTCGGGCACAATTTCCTATTTTGAGCCAAAGCGTTTATGGTCGTCCTTTTGTCTTTTTAGATAGTGCGGCTTCGGCACAAAAACCTGAGGTGGTGATTGAGGGGATGGCGCAGGCTTTGCGTACCCAATATGCGAATATTCATCGCGGCATATATTGGATGAGTGATCGTACAACCGAAGCCTATGAAGAAGCACGCACGAAAGTTGCACGTTTTCTCAATGCTTACCAGCGTGAAGAAGTTATTTTTACGCGTAATAGTACAGAGGCTATCAATCTTGTTGCCTATTCGTTTGGTTCTTTGCTCAAAAAAGGTCAAGCGGTCATTATTTCGGAAATGGAACATCATGCAAATTTAGTGCCGTGGCAAATGTTGCGTGATCGTTTAGGTATTGAATTACGCATAGCCCCCATTACCGATGCGGGGGATTTAGAGAAAGAAGCTTTTGAACGTCTTTTATCGGATGGGAAGGTAGCACTGGTTGCGATAACGCATATGTCAAATGTTTTGGGGAGCGTTGTCCCCGCAAGGCAGATTGTAGCGGCAGCCCATGCGGCAGGGGCTTTGGTGTTATTTGATGGAAGTCAGGCTATTGTACACCATCGCGTTGATGTACAAGCTTTAGGGGCTGATTTTTATGTCTTTACAGGGCATAAATTATACGGACCAACAGGGATCGGGGTCTTATGGGCGCGGGCAGCGTTGTTAGAATCTATGCCGCCTTTTTTAGGGGGAGGGGATATGATTTCTACGGTGGCATTTGAGCGCTCCACATGGGCAGAGATTCCCCATAAATTTGAGGCAGGAACACCCCCTATTATCGAAGCCATAGGGTTGGGGTTGGCACTAGACTGGTTTCAGGCAATTGATTTTGATGCAATGGTTTGTCATGAACAGGCTTTACTAAACCATGCGCTCACATGCTTGCAAAATATACCAGAACTTACCATTATTGGCGCACCAGCGCAGAGAAGCGGGCTTGTCTCTTTTATTATGAAAGATATTCATGCCCATGATATTGCAACATTGCTTGATAAAAATGGAATTGCTGTGCGCGTAGGGCATCATTGTGCCGAACCTT
>JAZLEM010000150.1:0-13982 GCA_045615245.1 Acetobacter sp.
GTTGCATCGAAACACTTTCATTCGTTGCACGAACGACCAACATAGAACGAACTTTATGTGCCCCTTCCGACTTTTGTAAAGCTTCGTCCATTGTTTCCTTAAGCGGAATCAATTTAGGTCCTCGATACGCTGCATTGGCTGTGACAACGACGACCGCACCGCTATCTACTAAACGTTCAGCAATACCTTCGGCAGAAAAGCCACCAAACAAAACGACATGTACCGCCCCGATACGCGCACATGCCAACATAGTAACCACAGCTTCAGGAACCATAGGTAAACAGATAGCAACACGCTGTCCTTTTTCTACACCTAAACTTTTTAACGCATGGGCCACACGACAAACCCGTGCAAGAAGCTCAGCATATGTGATTTTCTCAATATCCTGACATCCTTCACGTTGGCTAATCAAAGCCACTTGTTCAGCATGTTCGGCTAAATGACGATCTAAGCAAGAAACAGACGCATTAAGCTGACCATCTTCATACCAACGAATGGAAACATCGCCTTCAAAACTACCAGAAAACGTCTGGGTTGGCTTACGATACCAATGAATACGTTCCGCTTGTTTCAACCAGAAAGCATGAGGATCACGCTGGGCATATTCCCGCATTTCCTCAAGCGCCTGTGGCGTCATAATTGTTGGATATTCCGCATAAGTATTGACCGGGACAACTTTATTACTATGATACATAGCTTTGATCTCCACCGTCTTGTTATTTTAAATATTACCAGAGAAAATCATTTAGATGATTACATTTGCACTCAATGATCCGACTTACCAATATGCGGCAAAACCGTTGCCACGATACTTGAGTCTAGAGCCTCGTAGTCATGATAGCGTAAAGTTTTATAAAGCTCTCCTCGCGTTTGCATTTGATCAAGCATTTCATACGTGCCACCAGTACGCGCTATTGTTTTATACAAATTCTCTTGTGCCTTATTAGCAGCTCGTAGAGAACTGACTGGCCAAATAACCATTTTATAGCCCATCTGCTCAAATTGATCGGCCGTAAAGTACGGTGTACGCCCAAATTCTGTCATATTTGCCAACAACGGCACATCCGGCAAACGAGACGCAAACTCCTTAAACATTTCTTCAGATGTCAAAGCTTCAGGAAAAATGGCGTCAGCCCCTGCCTGATGATAGAGACGTGCCCGTGCAACAGCCCCTTCCATACCTTCAGAACCTGCGGCATCTGTGCGCGCGATAACCACCATGTCACGACGTGCCCGCACGGCAGCAGCAACTTTCTGTGCCATTTCCTGAGGAGAGGCCAACTTTTTATCGTTGAGGTGTCCACATTTTTTTGGCAAAACCTGATCCTCAATATGAACAGCTGCAGCTCCCGCCTCTTCAAACGCACGCACCATATTCATAACATTAAGGGTTTCACCATAGCCCGTGTCCCCATCCACCAACAAAGGAAGACCTGCCGACCTTACAATTTGACGAATAAAGAAACAAACCTCATCGACCGTGATAATACCCAGATCTGGCAAACCCATGCTGGCTGTCATAGCAGCTCCTGACAAATACAACGCCTCAAAGCCTGTATCTTTTGCCTGCAATGCAGCCTGACCATTATGCGCCCCCGGTAATTTGAGAATACCTTTACGCGCCAATAATTCTCTAAAACGCTGCCCGGCAGGTTTTTCCGGCAAATCTTTTCCTACTAGGTACGTCATGCACTTTTCTCCACTCTATCACGTTCAGACAAAGTCACAAAAGGCCTTGGCTCTGGACCCGTGTAATTAGCCGACGGGCGAATAATTTTTCCATCTTGCCGCTGTTCTATCACATGCGCACACCACCCTGTCACACGGGCAATAACAAATATTGGTGTAAACATTGCTGTAGGAATACCCATAGCATTGTAAGAAGCCGCACTAAACCAATCAAGGTTGGGGAACATTTTCTTATGCTCTGCCATAATCCGCTCAATCCGCTCTGCCACTTTATAGAGACGGCTATCTCCATTCTGTAAAGAGAGGTTGTAAGCAACTTCTTTAATAATATCACTTCGCGGATCCGCAATTGTATAAACAGGATGTCCAAACCCAATAATAACTTCTTTTTCTGCTAACCTCCGCAAGATATCAGCTTCTGCCTCGTCTGCTGTATGATAGCGCTGCTGAATATCGAGAGCCACCTCATTAGCACCACCATGTTTATGTCCACGCAACGCGCCAATTGCCGCCGTAATAGCAGAATACATATCCGACCCTGTACCAGCCACAACACGAGATGTAAAGGTTGACGCATTAAATTCATGCTCAGCATACAAAATCAGAGAGATATGCATAGCTTTTACCCACTCATCTGATGGTTTCTTGCCATGCAGAAGATGGAGAAAATGACCGCCTGTGCTGTTATCATCTGTCTGGACTTCAATTCTGCGTCCGTTATGAGAGTAATGGTACCAATACAGAAGCATAGACCCTAACGACGCCACCAACCTATCGGCAATATCCCGTGCCCCAGCCAAAGAACAATCGCCCCGTTCTGGTAAAGTACAACCTAAAAACGATACCGCTGTACGCATAACGTCCATAGGATGCGCTGCGGCAGGCAAACGTTCCAAAGCACCACGCACACTTTCAGGAATACCGCGCAAACTTTCCAAACGACGACGATAGCCCGCCAGCTCCGCCGTTGTAGGAAGATGCCCATGAATCAGGAGATGTGCCACTTCTTCAAAAGTGCACGACTGCGCCAAGTCGCGGATATCATAGCCCCGATAATGCAAATCATTACCACTATGCCCAACGCTACTCAGAGCCGTATTGCCCGCAACTGTTCCCGAGAGAGCAACAGATTTTTTAGGTTTTTTATGTGATTGTGTCGTCATCAGTTTGCTCCATATTCAATATGAATAAACACCGCCAAAGCGAAAGCGGGGAGAGATACCCCCGCCGTCCCTACTTCTACTAAAAGTTAAAAATTCCCTTTGCCGTATTTTGGCGAAGATCGCGCTCTGGAATATGAATTTCCAATTTATGCAAATCCCCCGCTTTTAATTTTGGCAATTCTTGCACGATTTCAAGGAAACGTTTAATTTCGTGCTCAGGCACAACACCTTCTGCCAACATCTTGAATTTACGGATGTAATCGGGTCTTACCCACGGCGTTGCACCGAGAGTATGGGCATTAGCGACAGCCAACTCATCCTCAAAAACAGTCCCATCTTCCATGGTGATAATAATACGACCACCGAAAGCTTTTTTATCAGGATTTGTTTCGTGATAGCGCTCTGTCCATTCTGGCTTTTCAATCGTACGGATCTTCTGCCACAAACGTACCGTATCGGGACGATTCGCACGCTCTGGCGCATAAGAATGCACCTGATGCCAGCACCCATCTTGAAGAGCCACAGCCACAATATACATAATCGAGTGATCTAATGTCTCACGCGAGGCTTTTGGATCAAATTTTTGTGGGTCATTAGAGCCCGTACCAATAACGTAGTGTGTATGATGGCTTGTCTCAATGAGAATATCTTTAACTTTATCCCAATCGGCGATCTTTTTCCCCATACGGAAAGCAAGATCGATTAACGCCTGACTCTGATACTCTGCAGAATGTTCCTTTGTATAAGACGATAAAATAGCACGCTTCGGCTCGCCGAGTTCAGGAAGTGGCACTTTATAATGGGCATCTTTGCCATCAAGCATCCAAGCCACAACACCATCTTCTCCTTCGTAAATTGGTGTTGGAGAAGTTTCACCCATCATGGCACGATCAACAGATTCTACAGCCATTTTACCTGCATGAGCTGGTGCGTAAGCCTTCCAAGAAGAAATTTCGCCTTTACGGCTCTGACGAGTTGCCGTCGTCACATGTAAAGCCTGACCTATCGCTTGATAAATCACTTCTGGAGAAAGGCCGAGCAAAGTTCCAATACCTGCCGCCACCGACGGACCAAGATGAGCTACGTGGTCAATTTTGTGTTTATGTAAGCAAATAGCCCGCACCAAATCAATCTGGATTTCGTAGCCTGTTGCAATACCGCGGACGAGATCTGCACCACTCCGATGGCATTGTTGTGCAACAGCTAAAATACCTGGAATATTATCCCCTGGATGTGAATATTCTGCAGCGAGAAACGTATCATGATAATCGAGTTCACGCACCGCTGTGCCGTTCGCCCATGCTGCCCATTCAGCATGCACACGCACATCCGGACCCATACCAAAAAGTGTGGCACCACCTTCACGCCTATGAGCCAAAGCTTCGGCACGTGCACTCATAACAGGATGCCGGTTCACCGAAGCAACTGCCACCGACGCATTATCAATGACACGATTCACGATCATGTCTTCCACATCAGCCTCGACCTCAACGGGATCGACGGCAACCTGAGCGATTTTCCAGGCTAATTGTTCTGACCGTGGCAAACGATCTTTTTCAGGATGGACTCGAAGATGATGCTCTTTCATAGCTATGCCCCTAATCTTTAGAAAAAAGTTACCTATTGTTACATCAAATGACAACAAAAGTAAACTACAATGTTTCTTTATAAGACTTTTAGAAAAATGACATATAAACACCAAATAAACACCAAATTCATAATTAAATAATTAAACTCGACACCCACAAGTAAAACGGATTATATTAAAACGCTACGAGAGGAGAAGATAATGAAAAAAACAGCAAAAAAAACGTTAGCAACTTTGTTATTGCTGAGTGCTTTTACAACGACGGCAAAAGCGCAGATTCCGTTCCCAGGGCTTCCTCAGTGTGGACCAGATCCTTTACACGGTCCGTCATTTAGCTGTTTCAATGTTCCAGCTCAGCAGAACTATACTCATAGCATGCAAGGCGTTGATCGCCCATTTCACAGAAGAAATCCCTATAACATGAACACCCCACGCAACCTTGCGCCACCACCACCTTCAGACATGACCATGCCACCCGGGGCTAGTGCTCGTCCGTCAGGCCCTGGTTATGCTTATACGGCAACCATGACAGATGGTGCCCAAAGCCCCAATGCGAATTATCAGAACCGTCTTACCTCTCCACCAAATGCCACCCAAAACCCCTATCAACAATATGGTCGCCAATACTCACCTGACAATGTTAATAACGCTTATATTAACGATCCCTATGGTGCAGGGCTTCCTCACCTTCAACCCTCAACAGGCGATGGGGTCCCACGATCGCCCTAAATAGATTTTCTCAAAACTCACCAAATAACATTTATTACTCTGTATGTTGTGGTTGAAAATCTTTAGAGTTTAGAGGTTGTACATGTCTCGTTCCGACGAAGTGTATACTCATATTGCTGATATAACGACATTTGAAAACTGGCACAAAGGAAGAAAGCGCTACGGCGTTTGGATGTATCGATTTGACGATTCAAATGTTATACGCCTGCTTTCCCAATTAACCGTCTCTATTCGTACGGCTCTGACAACGTTCCCTATTCACAATTTTCATATCACACTCTTCGCGAGCGGATTTCTTTCGCTATCAAAACGTTATGACGATGATGTCTGTTTTTCCGTAATCCGGCGTCAAATCAACGCTCTTCAAAGTTGCTCCCTTCCTGAGCCACGATTTCTGATAACAGGGGTTACTGCCAATGCTTACAATATCTTCTGCTCGATAACAGATGCCAACGAAGTTGCAACGAAATTACGTTCTATACTAGCGACAACGCAAGGAGAAACTCCCTACACACCTTACATTCTTCATATAACTCTTGGAAATTACTGGCAAAAACACACACTTGCTCATGTGCTAGAAACGCTTTCAGATCTTCCTGCCCCTATTTTTCCAATATCACTACCCTTATGCTGGCTCGAATTTGTCACTCTGAACGCTACAATACCTATACACCCAAATATCGGACTTTGTCATGACAACTTTACAACCCTCTATCGTATGCCGTAATCCCTTATACAGTAGATCGTATCAACACAAGATAATATTTTATATTTTTATGATGCTTTATTTCTCTATTCCATTATATGGTTCTACACACATTTCTGAGATATTTTTCAGATCATTTAAACAATAATTGATATAGTATATATTGAAAATAACTGTATAGAATGGGCTTATTTCATACTTAACATGCATTTGGTAAGAGGCATAATACTCTAACTCTCTTTTTGCTAAGAATGACCAATAAACAAGCACTGCTATATAAACTATTTCCAATCCCAAAAACGATAAACCATAAGCAACAGATAAAAAAAATACAAAATTTTTTGAACAAATTTGCTGTTCAGCAAAAGATTCTATAACGTCTGTCATCTTTATAACCCGTAATAGACCATATAGCCCTAACGTTATAAAATTCAGAAAAAGAAATGTGCCTGTACCAAGATTGTTTTCTTGCGCAACCTCTTTAGGGGTTATCACGCTTAATTCTCCTTACCCCTGTAACAACGAGAAAATAAAAAAGCATTTCTATTTTTGTAGCTTACCCAGAAAAAGAGAGTCAAATTTTATCTCCTATAGCAAAAAACCTTGCGTTTTTGACAGTGAATGAACATAGTCGCGTAGCGAAGAAGAGGCTTTAAAGTTAAAAATAAAAAATATCCAGTTATATACTAAAATAACTTGTTCTAAATAATCGAGTTTATGACCATTTTCCGGCAAGCTCCGTGGAAATCTTTTCTTCAACCATAAAGAAACCTCCTCATAAGATTTTCCTTCCGGGCTACCGAGAGTATTGTCTTCATGTAATGGAAAGTTTTTATGTAACCATACAGCCAACCATAAAAGAACATTTTCATAAATGTCATTTTTAGAAGGATCATGCTTTTGAAGAAGAACACCCTTGTTAATAAAAGATCTAACAACAATTTGAAAAAACAAGGACTCACTTTGAAAAAGAGAAGATTCCTTTATCCCTCCAAATTTGCGAATAATATCACTATAAACTTCCAATGCCTCCTCCCAACGCCCTAATTTGCTTAAAGAAACTGCTTTATTAAAGTGCGCTTTTGCCACCCGTTTACGGAGCGATATCTCTTCAGCCTCCTCACAGCGGCGAATAATCTCATTATAAACGGCTAAAGCTTCCTCCCAACGCTCTTCTCCTCCAAAAGTTGTTCCCTTATCAGATAGCATAACAATGAGTGCTTTACGCGCCCTAATCACATATTCATGAATAAGGGGTTCTTGCGCTTTTTCAAAACGATGGATGATACTATCATAGGCTATAAGCGCCTCTTCCCAACGCCCTAGTTTACTCAGAGAAGCTGCTTTATTAAAAAGTGCTTTTATAACGCTTTCACGAAATTGGTATTCTGTCTCATGACCAACCCAAATAACCACTTCATCGTAGACTGTACAGGCTTCTCCCCAACGTCCTAATTTAGCAAGTAAATTCCCTTTACTCAGAAGAGCCTTTGCGACTTGTTCACGTAAAGCAAGAGATTTTGATTCCCCATACCGATGAATAACCTCGTCATACGCCTCTAATGCTTCTTTCTTATCAAGGAGAACACTTCCCTTACCCATAAAGGCTTTTGCGACTTGTTCACGTAAAGCAAGAGATTTTGATTCCCCATACCGATGAATAACCTCATCGTAAATAGCAATCGCCTTTTCCCTATAATTAAGCGTTCTCAGACTCCCTTCTCTATTCACAAGTTTGACAAGACAATCTCCTTTACCAACAAGAGCCTTCATAACGCCTTCCTTGAGGGATAATTTCTCGACTTTCCAAAATTCACGAATAACTTGATCGTAAGCAACAATCGCCTCTTCTAAACGATCTAGGTTACGAAGACAGTTCCCTTTAGCAATAAAAACTTTTGCAATATTTTCTGCTGAAAGAAGTCCTTTTTCTTCTTTTAATTTGCAAACCACAGCATCACAAATTTCTAGTGCTTTTTCCCAATTACCTTTTCTACATAAAAAGCTTTCCTTGAGGAGAAGATTTTTAAGCTGATGTTTTTTCCGCAAAGTGGGTATTTTTAGAATCATGACACTCACCCACCATGCGACGAGAGAAGGAATAACACCGTCGAACATAAACCATACAAGCATCCATTTGAGTACTTTTTTGCTCAAAAACCATGCCGTTATGCCTGAAAACCACCCTATCATCTACAACACCATAAACCTGCAAAGACTACGTGTCGTTTTTTTAAATACGCTGACATTGATTAATTCAAGCCAAAATTTACGACACCGTTCCTAAAGCATGCCTAACTTTAAAAAAATTACCACGTAGGCGTTGGTCCTCTGACAACACTCGCAAGGTCATAAGGACGTATCCACTTCTTAAAAGCTTGTTGCACGTTATCACTTGTGGCATGGTAATAAGCTTGGGCAGCACGATCGGCATTATCCAGAGGCAAGCCGAGCATAGTTAGGAAAAGATATTGATCTGCGATGCTCTCCAAACTTGCCCGCTGCAAAGAAATCCCACGCAAAAGTGTGGCTTTTGCTAAAGCCAATTCATCAGCTGTTGGGGGAGAAATGCGCATCGCCTTTATATCACGAATAATAACAGCACAAGCTTTACCCACCATTTTCGGATCGGCGCCAAAATTGACGGTATATGTCCCCCGTGTACGCCCCCACTCAAACCCGCTGCCCACCGTATAGACATACCCTGTCTTAACACGAAGATCTCGATATAAACGAGAAGAAAACAACCCACCACCGAGAATCTCATTTCCTAATTGCAGCATAAAATGATCAGGCTGTTTTGGTGTTAACCCTAATGTTTCCGCCATCATGACAGCGTCTTGTGTACGCCCTTTATCAGGTACAACAGAACGCGAAGCCTTACTTAATGGCACAGCCGGCAAAGTAATATCGGGCGTTGCTCCTTTGGCTTTCCACCCCCCAAATGCTTTTTCAATCACGGATTTTGCTTTTTGTGGCGTTATATCTCCCGTAACTACAATTGTTGTTAAATCAGGGCGCCAGGCTTGTTGATAATATTTCCAAACATCCTGATAAGAAACGCCCATCATTGTTTGCGGCGTTGCCTCACGAAGAAGAGGGTCTTTTGCGGGCAAGATCGCCTTTTTAACAGCACGTCCAAATAAATAGCCGGGCGAGAGAAGTACACCAGCTTGTGTCTGAGCACATTGCTGACGCACAATTAAGAAATCCTTTTTAGGAAAGGCCGGATGAAGCTCATTTTCTGCTAAAAGGGCCACACCTTTTTCAAAATCAGGTGTGAGAACACGAAGTGAAAAACTGCTCCCAGCCTCTTCCCATGCGGGAATATCATCGAGGGCTTTTTGGAAAGCAAGCCTATTGTGTGTTGTTGTCCCGTAAGAAAATAATGCCTCGGTGATATCACTCACCCCCTCTTGTCCCTTTGGCTCTTGAAGAGAAGGCGTTTGCCTTACCTGCCCCGTCATTTGAATCGTATGGCTTACATGAGATGGCCACACAATCAGCGTGATACCATTGGCAAGTTTACTCGTTATAGGCGCAGGGGTGGGCTTTGGTTCTGCAAGTTGTGTTAAGGCTTTATTCGCCCAATCTGGTAAAACAACCGCTGTTTCAGGTACTGCAGCAAAGCTTTCAGCTCCACCAAACCCTTTACCCGTAATAGGTTTTCCGGATGTTTCAGGCGTCAGAATAGCTGAAACAGCGTGTACAGGGTCTAATATTTTATAGGCAAGACGATTGACCTCTTCTGGTGTTACAGCTTGATAAGCAGCAATCATATCATTAGGAGATTTTAGACTTTGAAAAGCTAAAGCTTCTGACCATAAAGACGCAAGACCACTCACAGAATTCGCAGCAAATTGCAACTGAGCTATTTCACGCCTTTTCGCTGCCTCAACTAAATCAGCAGGCACACCCTTTCGTAATGTTTCAAGAACATGCCGCACTTCTTTCAACATCAGCGCAGCATTACCCCCTTTAGGAAAAGCGGCTAATACCACACCAAAACCTGCCTCTTTTTTAGGCGCATAGTCAAACTCTGTTGAAAGGGCTTTCCCTTGTGGCACAAGATCATACAATGCCCCACGCTGGCTTGAGAGAACATCTGATAAAATATCAGCCACGGCAAAATTTTTAGCCGAATACCCGGGCATAGGAAAGGCTACCGTCACAAAACCAACAGGATAATCCGTCGTCAGTTTAAGGGTTTTTGCTGGTGGTAACGACGGGGTAATAGGTTGGCGTGCAGGCAAAGAACGCGCAGCGATCCCGCCAAATGTTTTTTGCACAAGGTGCAGTGCTTTTGCAGGGTCAACATCCCCTGCAATAACTAGAA
Source organism: Acetobacter sp. (assembly GCA_045615245.1). GTDB lineage: Bacteria > Pseudomonadota > Alphaproteobacteria > Acetobacterales > Acetobacteraceae > Acetobacter. The sequence continues at coordinate 10,212 of JAZLEM010000150.1, forward strand.
TAGCATTGTTAGGCGCGTACCACTTTTCATAAAATTTACGTAATTCTGCCGCGGTTGTTTTATCAAAAGAAGCCCTTGTTCCCAATGGATCATGGGCGTAGGGTGTTCCGGCAAATAAAATCGCTTGTAACTGCGTTAAATAGCGATATGCTGGGCTTGACATATCACGCGAAACTTCTTGCTCTATTGCCCCTCGCTCTTTTTTCCACTCGGCTTCCGAAAGCGTCAAACCGTTCATCCTAAGAGCTTCAATTTTTAACAAAATAGGCAGGTCTTTGGCCTGTGCTGTGTAAAAATATTGTGTAACATCTTCTGTTGTATCGGCGTTATAATTCCCTCCTAAACGTGAACCAATCACAGCGAGCTGATCTTTATTAAGTCCTTTACTGCCACGAAACATCATATGTTCTAAAGCATGGGCTGTACCAGGAAAACCTTTAGGAGTTTCAGCAGATCCAACAAGATAATTTATTTCGGTTGTCACAACAGGGGCTAATCGATCGGGAACAATAACGACCTGTAAACCATTGGCTAGCTCTGCCCGTGTTACGTGTGGCTCACCCAATCCAATATGAGTGGCAGAATTTAACAGGGTTGAAGCTGATGCCGTCGATAATTTTGTCGGTGTCCCCTGTGTTGTGGGTCCCTGTGTTTTGATCCCATGTGTTTTGATCCCATGTGTTTTTTGTAACAAGCCTTCCGCCTGTGCTTTTACGCAAAAAGGCGAAAAAGCCGTTATCCCTAACAAAATTGTTACTGCTGAGCAAAGCACTTTCTGACGAAATTTAGAAATAATAACGTTTTTCACAACCACTTCCTTTTTCTGTTCTATCAAATATTACATCAAAACCATTATGACAAACCAAGCCCGTAAGACAGCATGACTTTTTTACTGGTCGCTGACAAACGATGGCGGAGCAACTCTATTTTTGCAATGTAATCTTGTGTCATATAATTTAACTGAATGGTATAGCGCTGACCGACAAAACGTTTATGTCCATGCCATGCTGTGGGTCCATTCTTAAAAACCAATAATGTCCCATCAACAGGCTGAACTTCACGCACATAATTTTCGATATCATAGGCGTTACGTAACAAACGTAAACAACCTTTATGGTGGTGCCATTCTTCGCCAGAAGGGTTGAGATATAAAAGCACTGTTACACGTTTTGCCACGGAATCTGTGTGAATACGTCCGTCTTTCTCACGCGTTTTTCCCCGTATTGTTAACATTGTAGGCGCAGCAGATAAATCCATATTCAATTTACGCGCAATGATATCACGTAATGTTGTCCCTTCCATCTCTTTTAATAACTGCGCCAATAATGGCGATATTTTTAAAGCACTTGGAGGAAATGATCCCCCTGCCGGCATATCAGGCAAATTGGCGAACAAACGCTGTTGTGCTTCTTCCGGTATAAAATGCGGTACAACCATATGTACAAAAGGATCTACCGCTACCGTCGCAGATTCTAAAGCCGCATAATTAGGTAAAATAGTAGATTCCAACATCGCTCTCCCACCCCCTCTCTTGTGCATCCATATTTTAACACATTTACTCTTTACCTCTCTGTTAGAAGAGAAGGATTATTTTTCAAGCCCTAATTGGAGCGCCTCAAGGTGTCTGATTTCATCACGCAAACGCGCTGCCTTTTCAAACTCAAGCACAGCCGCCGCTTCATGCATATGTTTTTTTAATTTTGCAATCGTTATTTCGATGCGCTCTCCTTCAAAACATTCTTCCGAATTGTCTTCAAAACGCTGTTTGGCGTGTCGTCGTGGTGCATTTTCCGATTCTGTTACAGGTATAACCCGTTCACTAATTTGTTTTTGCACACTCCGCGGCGTAATACCGTGTTGTTTATTCCATGTTGTTTGTTTTTTACGCCGACGAGCTGTTTCCTCAATAGCAAAAGCTAAAGAGTCGGTCATTGTATCAGCATAGAGTATTACACGCCCGTTAAGATGACGCGCGGCTCGACCTATTGTTTGAATCAGCGATGTACGTGAACGCAAAAACCCCTCTTTATCGGCATCTAAAATCGCAACCAGAGAGCATTCAGGAATATCCAACCCCTCACGCAATAAGTTAATTCCTACCAAAACGTCAAACGTCCCTAAACGTAAATCACGAATAATATCAATTCGTTCTAATGTATCGATATCCGAGTGAAGATAACGCACGCGAATCCCCGATTCATTCATATAATCTGTTAGGTTCTCAGCCATGCGTTTGGTCAGCGTCGTTACCAATACGCGTCCACCCTGGGCTATCGCTTCCCGACACTCGGCAAGAAGATCATCAACTTGCTGTTCCACAGGGCGAACAATGGTAATAGGATCTGTCAAACCTGTAGGGCGAATGACTTGCTCAACAAAAACACCCTCTGTTTGCTCCATTTCCCATGGACCGGGCGTAGCACTAACAAAAATCGTTTGTGGACGAAAAGCATCCCATTCTGCAAAGTTCAGCGGTCTATTATCGAGACACGAGGGTAAACGAAATCCGAATTCGGCTAATGTGGTTTTACGGGCGTGATCACCGCGTTCCATACCCGCAATTTGCGGTACCGTCACATGACTTTCATCAACAATAAGCAACGCATCCTCTGGCAGATATTCAAACAATGTCGGTGGCGGGTCACCAGAATTACGCCCCGATAAATAGCGAGAATAATTTTCTATTCCTTTACAAACCCCTGTTGTTTCAAGCATTTCAAGATCAAACGCTGTTCGTTGTTCAAGACGCTCGGCTTCTAATAATCTGTTTTCTTGAGTAAAATAGGCAAAACGTTCCCCTAATTCTTGCCGAATACCGATCATCGCTTGTTTGAGGGTTGGGCGCGGCGTCACATAATGGCTACTCGCATAAAGTGTTACTTCTTGAAGTGAGCTCGCTGTCTCACCGGTCAGTGGATCAAACTCCGTAATCTTTTCAATTTCATCTCCAAAAAGAGAAATACGCCACGCACGTTCTTCACTTTGAATAGGAAAAATATCGATATTATCCCCCCGAACACGAAAACTGCCCCGCGTTAAATCGGTATCATTTCTACGGTATTGTAGTTCAACCAAATTTTTCATCAATTTGTCACGGTCTATTTCTTCTCTTACCGCTAATTTAAGCACCATACGAGAATAGGTTTCTACCGAACCAATTCCATAAATACATGAAACTGACGCCACGATAATAACATCGTTTCGTTCGAGAAGAGCTTGTGTTGCCGCATGACGCATGCGGTCTATTTGTTCGTTAATTTGACTATCTTTTTCAATATAGGTATCCGACCTCGGCACATAGGCTTCGGGCTGATAATAATCATAATAACTCACAAAATATTCCACCGCATTGTGCGGGAAAAATTGTTTCATTTCAGCATAAAGCTGGGCAGCGAGTGTTTTGTTGGGCGCTAAAATAAGAGTTGGTTTTTGCGTTGCCTCGATGACTTTAGCCATCGTAAAGGTTTTGCCTGAACCCGTTACACCTAAAAGAACTTGATCACGCAGCCCTGCATGAACGCCTCGCACCAATTCGGCAATTGCTTGAGGTTGGTCACCAGAAGGTTCATATTCTGAAACAACCTCCATACGCCGTAAACGTGGCAAAGGGGGCTGCCGTTCGGGGATAAAAGTTACCGCTGGCAGACAAGCCGTTCTTTCACGTAAAGAGCCTCGCTGACGCCGACGCGTGGCTGCCACAGAAAACGAAGGCATACCCTTAACCACAAATCCCCATGACAAAATTCCTTAAGACAAAAAACCTAAAAAGCC
>JAZLEM010000151.1:0-2202 GCA_045615245.1 Acetobacter sp.
GTGAATTTTGTTGCGGTTATTCCACAAAAAGTCCCGCGCGGCTTTTGTTGTGTAGAAATACTTTTCTTCAAGTTCATTATTGATAATGTAGAAGATAGCATAGAGAGGTAAATACATTTGCGATTCCTCCTTCATTTGATGTATTTATTATACATCATTACAATGAATATGTCAAGTTAAGATTTTGTATATTAGGTTATACGTGAGATGTAATTTACATAAAATTAAAAGGACGCTTAGTGCGTCCTGCCCCACTTCAGAACGTCCCACAAGAGAACGTTCTTCTCCATAGAATCCCACGTAAAATTGCGCCCGTTCGGGAACCACAAAGTGCCGTGACCGCTGGCAATGTTCCATCCGTGGCACTTGCCAAAGTGCTTTTCAAGCTGTGCTATACAATCCTCAAAGCTGCCGTCAAAGGTGAAGATGATGGAATCCTGATAACGAATGATGTTGGTGTACATTGTATTTGCTCCTCTCGTTTGTTTCTGTATATATTATAAACGATATGGTGAGAAAAGTCAAGTTAATTGTTAGTAAATTAGATTAAACGTTGAATCTAATTTACATTTATTTAAAATAGATTGGGGTTAGCAATATGCTAACCCCATCGTGCGCCAGCACAGGATAGAAATTTGGTTGCAAGCGCGCCCAATTTCCATTGCTTCACGCTTTGTAGAAACGCGCTTGGATTTGTCGATATAGTAAATTCCTTCACTGTACCAGACACCACAGTTTCCGCCATAGGCTTTGACCGCGTTGATTGCTTCCCGCGGATCGCGGGTTTCGATTCCCTCGGTGGCAACCTGCCAACCAGATTTGTAAGTGATGATTTTACCTCTTTTGAGGGTCAAACCGTCGTTGTTGCCCAGCTTGCGAATACTACGAATGTTGATCATTTTAGCAGCTCCCCTCGTTTGTTTCTGTAACCATTATACACCATATAATCCAGCTTGTCAAGTTAAGTTTGTGTTAATTAAAAGTTTCGGCCTGCTATGTTAAATTTAGGTTAATTAAAAATACATTTTAATTAACAAAAACTTAACACGTCCATTGTCGAACGCCATGTTAAGATTGTGTATATTAGATGGTACGTAGATTCTAATTAACATTATCATAAAAAAGAAGGCGGCTTAATGCCGCCAGTCGTTTGAGTGTTCGGTTATGGTTTTGTAAAGCGGATCGTACTTGTACCATTTCCCATTATCCGCGTGAATGTTCACGCGAAAATAGTTATCTACTTCAATTTTTCCAATAGCAGGGACGCTCAGCTCTTCATCGAAAAAATGCTCAAAGGTGTCAATGGCGGCGCGTAGATCGGAAATAGTGACGTTTTTCATGGTTACTCCTCCTTCAAATTAAGTCGTTTTTTATTTTATTATACCATATCTTTTTGATTTGTCAAGTAGTTTTTTATATTAAATTTGTGTATATTAGAGTTGACGTTGAATCTAATTAACATTATTAACATAAAAAAAGAAGAGGTTAAACCTCTTCTTTGTGATGCACAATTTCTTCAATGTGCATCACATGAATCACGTTATCAGCGGGTTCGATGCGATATGCGATTTCTGTATGATGTTCGCCATACCTGATTTTTTCACAAAGATAACCGCAGATCACGAGACGGTTAATGGCGGCTGTTACACCTTGTCCCATGGTATCATAAGCACAGATTACCTCGCGGCCTTCTCTAATGATATAAATACGGTTCATGATAGTGTCTACCTCCTCTTAATTTATGTCTTATTATACCACGTTGACGAGTTAAGAATCAACATTTTTTCTGTTAAGATTAAGTATATTAGATTCTACGTTGAATCTAATTAACATTCCCATAAAAAAGAGAACGCTATGCGTTCTCATAGAGGCGGCGAATGTGCTGGAAAGTGCTGAAGCGGCAAGCCGCGTCGAAATCCTCAAACGAGGAAGGTTCGTCGGAAAAACCGAAATCATGGTTTTTCTCAAAGTCACGGAGGTAATTCTGATAAACCTCCATTCTGTCCTCATAGTTGGCGTGTTCCCATGCGATCGTGTTCCTCATCGTATTGTCCTCCTTTAAAGTTTGTACCTATATTATATACCTGTGGGGTCAATTTGTCAATATGTTTGAATGTAAAATTTTGGTATATTAGACCATACGTATAGTCTAATTAACATAAAAATAATAAAAGAAAATGGGGTAAAACCCCATTTTACATG
>JAZLEM010000152.1:0-4880 GCA_045615245.1 Acetobacter sp.
CGACATAAAGCAGGTATTTGATAACACAGGCTTTTACCACCGCCTGTTGGCATTAAAACAAGAAGATCTTGCCCCGCCATACTCGATTCAACAACTCTTGCTTGCAGAGGGTAAAAAGCCTGCAATCCAAAAACATGTTGAATCACTTCATCAGGCGTGTTCCCAACAAAGCGATCATAAAAATTCCCAACTGGATAAACAGAAATAACGAAACCTTATTATTCAAATTGGCGTCCCGTACGGGATTCGAACCCGTGTTGCCGCCGTGAGAGGGCGGTGTCCTAGGCCTCTAGACGAACGGGACAAAAACAGCGTTTATTTTTAATAAACGAAATATTGTTCTAAAACAAGTCTATTTATTAACTTATTTTGATTGGACCTAATTTTCCGTTTGATGATACGCTTTTTTACTTCTACTCAATAATAGAGAAAAAGCCCACAACTCTCCTTACTCAAAACCTCGCCACAACAGAAAACCACTTTCTGTATCAGACAAGCAAAAATAAAAAAACTCTACAACCGAATACCATAAAACCTAGAACGAAAAACCGTTCTAGGTTTTAGATAGCCCTCCCCGCTAACGATTCCCCTTTTTGTATTGTCATAAAAGAGTAAAATTTAAGAGAAGGTTTTTACGATCTTTCGTGTTGGCTACTCACCAAGCGCGTTATAGTATGTTCACGCAAAGCTTCGGGTCCTCCCTCTGTGCCATAGCCCGAGTCTTTCATACCCCCAAAGGGTATTTCAGGCAAACCAATACCAGAGTGATTCACTGCCACCATCCCCGCCTCTATTTTCTCGCCCAAGAGCCGACCTGTTCGTTCAGAACGCGTATAAACATACGCCGCAAGAGCATATGGCAAACGATTAGCTTCTTTTACAGCAAGATCTAAATCGGTAAATTTATCAATAACTGCTATCGGACCAAAAGGCTCTTCTTGCATTAAACGCATATCTAGGCTTGGTCTAAACATCAAAGTCGGTTGAAAGAAAAACCCTTTTGAAGGCATTGGTATTTTAGGACGCCACAACTCGGCACCTTTTTTCTGTGCATCCTCTATAAGTTCGGTCAAGGCTTTAAGGCGACGCTCACTGACTAAAGGACCCATTGTGACCCCTTCATCTAAACCATTCCCGATTTTAAGAGCACTTACTTGTTTCTTAAATTTTTCTATAAAGGAATCAGCAATGTCTGTATGGAGTAAAAACCGTGTGGGCGACGTGCAGGCTTGCCCAGCATTACGAAATTTAGACGCGCACAAACGCTCTGCCGCCATATCTAAATCGGCATCATGGCAAATAATCACAGGTGCATGCCCGCCTAACTCCATGATGACAGATTTCATTTGTGCGCCGGCAAGAGCAGCAAGGTGTTTGCCGACCACAGTAGAACCAGTAAAAGATATCTTCCGCACAACTGGATGCGGAATAAGATATTCCGAAATTTCTGCTGGATCACCGTAAAGAAGCGATATTGCACCCGCAGGTACGCCAGCATCGCAAAAACACCGTATAAACTCGGCAGGAGAAGCGGGGGTGTCTTCTGGCGCCTTAACAATAACAGCACACCCCGCCCCTAGTGCAGCGCCAAGTTTACGTGCGATTTGGTTAATTGGAAAATTCCACGGTGTAAAAGCGGCAACAACCCCCACAGGCTGGTGTATAACCCGTTGCTCAACATAGGGAAAACGTGACGGAACAAGCTCACCATTCAAACAACGACCTTGCTCAGCAAAATATTCGATTGTCTCTGCAGCGGTATCAATTTCAGCCACAGCCTGCGCCAGGGGCTTTCCTTCTTCAGCTGTCATAATTCTGGCAATTTGGCTCTCTCTTTCACGTAAGAGAGCTGCAGCACGGCGCATAATATGGTAACGATCCCATGCGGTCAGTTGACGCCATGCTTCAAAACCAATAGCCGCCCCTTCAACTGCTGCTTGCATATCACATTTCGCTGCATGAGCGACACAACCTATACGTTCCCCAGTTGTCGGATCTAACACATCTAACGTGCGCCCCTCATGCGCATCGCACCACCGACCGGCAATTAAAAGCTGTGTTTTTGTCATATGCCCTCCTTTCTCCCGTATCTCCACGACACGACGCAATTTTTTCTTGTGTTTTTTGAGTCTTATCTGTTTTATATTACACTTTATTTTGGAGGCTGACAATTTATAAGATTATAAAAAATATAATAACTTTCTTATATCTTATTATTTTACTCTATATATCAAACATGTTTTATTTCTTTTATTATTATAAAAAACAATATAATAAATAAATCAACATCTACCTCTACCGTATTGGTTTTACCGTGTACAATGTTGTTCAGAATGTATGTATGCATCCCAAAAGATAGCCGCTCTTACGGCTTGTTCTCCTCAAAAAAGTTTTTTCTCTAATCACTGTCCACAAAAAATCAAATTCTGCCTTGTTCGATACGTATAGCCCCATGCCTCTCAATAATTTAACGAGGCTATTCTCCCTATCGGCCACAGAAAAACACCTTAAAACTCCTTTAAAAAGACCTTATCCTTCACAGCTATAAGCACCAAATTTCAAATGATACGTCTATTTTTACGGAGTATTTTACTTTATAAGTACCTACCCTAAAAAAATCCAAAGATCTATGCAAAAGATACACGCAATGCTAAAGGACACGATATCCATTTTCAGCATGTTTTCGCCTCACTTTCAAACTCTTCTCTTCACCACATAAACCATCACATCTATAAAGGGAAATTAAGTTCTACCCTCTAAAAATATTTTTTCAACAATATTTCCACGCACACATCCTCTTTTTTCTCCCCCTCACTTACTTTTACTTAAGACGTAACTTCTTTCTCACCTTTCTGTTTGAGGTAGGACAAAAACATGTCGGAGTATGCTCCCTTTTTTATGGACTTTATGAACGCGCCGCGTAAGAATAAATTGGAAAGCGGGCGCAAAGATCACGCACGCGGGCATGAACCGAGCGTTCTACTGCTGCATCTCCTTCATTCCCTGAATGAGCTAATGCTGTGAGAACTTCATCAATCATGACGCCAATTTGACGGAACTCCTCTTCACGAAAACCGCGCGTTGTTGCCGCCGGGCTCCCTAAACGGACCCCAGATGTGATCGTCGGTTTTTCTGGATCAAAGGGAATAGCGTTTTTATTAGCGGTTATACCTGCCCTTTCCAACGCGGCTTCGGCAGCTTTCCCCGTAACTTTTTTCGGGCGTAAATCCACCAAAAGAAGGTGTGAATCTGTACCCCCTGTGACAATATCAAAACCGCGTTCGATTAAAACTTCTGCCAAAACATGCGCGTTTTTCTTCACCGCTGCCTGATAAGTATAAAATTCAGGCTGTAGTGCCTCTCCAAACGCCACCGCTTTCGCCGCGATCACATGCATAAGCGGCCCGCCCTGCAAGCCCGGGAACACCGCAGAATTGATTTTTTTCGCCAGATCGGCATCGTTGGTGAGAATTAACCCGCCACGTGGTCCACGTAATGTTTTATGCGTGGTAGAGGTGACAATATGCGCGTGTTCTATAGGGTTTGGGTAAAGCCCTGCCGCGACAAGCCCGGCAAAATGCGCCATATCCACCATGAGATAGGCACCGACTTCATCAGCAATCCGCCGAAAACGCGCAAAATCAATCTCACGCGGGTAAGCTGAACCACCGGCGATAATAATCCTTGGGCGATGCTCACGCGCAAGATGCTCGACTTCCTCATAATCTAAAAAACCATCTTGACGACGCACGCCATATTGTACCGCCTTAAACCATTTTCCGGAATAATTAGGGGCTGCTCCGTGGGTTAAATGCCCTCCAGCGGCTAAACTCATCCCTAACACACAATCCCCGGGTGTTCCTAGTGCCATAAAAGCGGCTTGGTTCGCGTTAGCGCCAGAATGTGGCTGCACATTGGCATAAGCCGCCCCAAATAACCGCTTCACACGTTCAATTGCCAGCGTTTCGACTTTATCCACCTCAACACAGCCACCATAATAACGACGGCCGGAGTAGCCTTCTGCATATTTATTGGTCAGAACACTTCCCTGCGCGGCTAACACCGCCGTAGAAACAATATTCTCACTCGCAATAAGCTCTATCCCCTCTTGCTGACGTTTAAGCTCGCCCTCTATCATTGAGAAAACATCAGGGTCTTGTTCAGAGAGTGGTGCACAAAAAAAACGATTCATTTTGCCTGCCTATTATATATTTAATTTCAAACCTGTTCTTTGCTATACGCTCTACAATTTGTTCTACGATAAACTTTACACCCTGCCCTAACCATCACCCCCATGTAAAATCACCCTATAAAACAATTTGCTGATAGGTTTTATCATAAAACAAAACCCTTCTTAAAGACAACGACAATAACGATAAGATCAACAAAAACCCTTACAACAAAACCTCGTCATCTGTAACGATCTTTTCCAAACTCTCGCTAGCAAAATATTTTATGATCCTCCTAATCATGATATAATAAAGAGTTTCTTATCAGCTCACAAAACGCCTTCTGGCTTACGGCACCATATAGTGCGCTATTTTGACTGTTGAATTAACAAATGTTGACTGCTTTTTCCGCTTTGCTTGACTCTGTTGTGTCTCTCGCTTTTTTTACACAATGCCCATAGCTTACCGCCCAAAAACATTATGAAAAACAATAAACTTCTTCCCAAACTCACACGTCGCCTTTCTCTTAGCGATCTCAATAACGAAACCTCCTCCTTAAAACGGGTGTTAGGTCCTTACGGGCTTATCGCGTTTTGTGTCGGCAATACGATAGGTGCGGGTTTGTTTTCACTGACCGGTATCGCCGCAGCACAAAATGCCGGACCTGCCGTGGTGCTTTCTTTTATTTTCTCGGCTATTGCGTGCGGATTT
>JAZLEM010000153.1:0-1566 GCA_045615245.1 Acetobacter sp.
GTAAATTCACACACTGGCCCGATGACCACGCCCGTGGTGTACGAGAAGGCGAACGCGCTTTTTTAGAATCGGGAAGATCGGGAGTCATATTACACCCAAGCATGATTTATGGTGCCGCAGGGGAAAATAACGTGCAAAGACTCGCCACTTTATTGCGCTATCTTCCGGTTATCCCGTTACCCAATGGCGGAAAATCTCTCGTACAACCGATTTATCAAGACGATGTTACTGCTTGTATTCTCGCCGCGTTAGAATGTAAAACTCTGCCCCAACGCCCCTGTGCCATCGTCATTGCGGGGGCGCAAGCCGTGCCTTATTGGCTTTTTATCAAAGAAATTACGCGCGCAACGGGGCTTACCTCCAAACCTGTCATAACACTGCCCCTTTCTGTTTTACAAAGTACGGCACGGCTCATGGCTTTTATTTCAAAAATATTTCCTCAAATCCCCTCCGTTAGCCCGGCAGAACTTCGCCGACTCACAGAAGACAAAGCCTTTGATATCACAGACATGCAAAAATATTTAGGCGTTTTTCCTCTCGGCATTAGGGAAGGGCTTGCGATGACCTTCTCAAATACTTCTTAAACGTATCCTTATCCCCCACCCCATTACGCCCTCCTCCCCTCAGAAAAGGACACTTTCCTCCACGATTTCAAATAAGGATAGAGTAAGGAAAGATTATAAAACAACACAAGGCGCGGTCTCTCGCGCCTTATGTTATTTTATCACGCTCAGCCTTGAAGTTTTGCTTTTTTATTGGTTATTTTTGTCAATACCTGTAGGAAAAAAAGCCCACAGGCTCCATAGACTTTGGGGGATAAGGAGCAACGTAACCAACAACGGCACACCTCTTGGTAAAGGAAGATGGGCGATGGCTAAAGCTACCCCGCCACTCCAGAGGGTTAAAAGCCCTTCACCTATTGTAATAAGCGGGGCTGGCACGCCGTTTTGGTAAAGCCTTTGATAACAATGTTCCCGATGGGCTTGGGTAAGGCGTTTTCTCTGCCAAGCACGGCATAGAAGTGTAAGACACACATCAAAAAGCAACGGAAAAAGCACAGCAAAACCCCACAAACAGCCTGAAGGGGGCGTGGCATAACGGGCAATGTATAAAGCCGCTACCCCCGCTAATAAGCCACAGCCTTGGCTGCCGACATCGCCCATAAAAATGCATGCTTTGGGGAAGTTAAACGGCAAAAAACCAGCTAACACAGCTGTAAACAGTAAGGCGGGCTTGCGTATTTCAGCAAGACCAAGAAAAGGGGCACAAAAAGCCAGAAAAACTGCCCCCCCGCAAAGGCAAACCGTAATAAGCCCGTTTAAGCCATCCATAAAATTCACAGCATTCATACAAAAAACAAGCCATAGACCAGCACCAAACATGGCAGAGCAAGAAGCAAAAGACAGAGGGGAAAAAAATTGACCGAGCGCTTGCCCCGCCATTACCGCTAAAACAGCGGCGCAACATTGCGCCAAAAATTTAACAATGGGAGAGTATTGATAAAGGTCATCAAACCACGAAACCCCACACAACACAAAAAGCGCAACTGCCATAAGCCAAGTGGCC
>JAZLEM010000154.1:0-3016 GCA_045615245.1 Acetobacter sp.
ATTGCCCTTTAATTGATGCTATGCATCAACAAAGTTTTTCTATTGCCGTAGAAAGTAACGGAACACTTGCTGCGCCAGATGGGATTGATTGGTTATGTATAAGTCCAAAAGCCAATGTTCCATTACGTCAAAAACAAGGTACGGAGCTTAAACTTGTTTTTCCACAAGATCAATTAGATCCTTGCTATTTTGTCAATTTTGATTTTCGCTATTTCTGGTTACAGCCTATGGATGGACCCAATCAACACCTGAATGTACAAGCCGCTATTCGCTATTGTCTATCTCACCCCCAATGGCGTTTATCTTTGCAGACGCATAAGCTTATAGGTATTCCTTAACAATGCCTATTTCTTCAAGCCGTCTATGCCATGAATCCGCTCTCGTCCTCTTCTCTGGTGGGCAAGATTCTACAACATGTCTCGCTTGGGCATTGGAACGTTTTGCTTGTGTAGAAACATTGGGTTTTGATTATGGACAGCGTCATCGCGTTGAGCTAAATTGTCGTGCCATATTGCGTGAAGAGCTTTCTCAACTGAACGTCATTTGGGCTTCACGCCTTGGGTTAGACCACCTGCTTCCTTTACAGGTTTTACACACAATCGCTGACACAGCATTAACACGTGAGGCTGAAATAGTTATCACTCAAAATGGTTTACCTAACACGTTTGTTCCTGGTCGTAACCTTCTTTTTCTTACGCTTGCTGCTGCTTTAGCCGCGCGACGGGGTATTCGCCATATTGTTTCCGGTGTTTGTGAAACAGATTTTTCTGGTTATCCTGATTGTCGAGATGATACTATTAAGGCGTTACAAGTTACTCTTAATTTAGGTATGAATAGCCATTATGTTTTACATACGCCATTAATGTGGCTAAATAAAGCTGAAACATGGTGCCTTGCAGAGCAACTTGGAGGGCAAGCTATGGTCACGTTAATTAAGCGTGAAAGTCACACTTGCTATTTAGGCGATCATTCCACATGGCATGATTGGGGATATGGATGTGATACCTGCCCTGCTTGTCATTTACGTAAAACAGGCTGGGAAGCCTATCAGATGAAAAAATCTATCCATGCCTAATCTTATTTTTACACGACGTTTTTCCATGGGGCATAGGCTTATCCATAGTGCGAATGAGAGTTGTAGTCTTCCTCATGGACATAATGAATATGTAACAGTTACACTAAAGCAAAATCAGACAGTCCCTCTTGATGGTATCAGTAATATGCCGATCTCTTTTGAGAACGCCAAAAATACATGGCATCGTTTTGTTGACGAACGATTAGACCATGCTTTACAGCTCGCTCATGATGATCCACTCTTACAATGGTTTAGAGTAAACGAACCTACTCGTGCATCTAGAATTATCGTAACACCAGGTGACCCTACAACAGAGCTTATGGCTTGTTTACTAAAAGCTAAATTAACGGCTTTTCTTAAAGCCGAAAATAGTATTCTCTATTGTTCTGAATTAAGTATTCGAGAAACTTCTACAAATATGGTGTCTTTTCAAGGAAATCCTTCTGATATTCTACCGCAACAGGATATCAATAAAGGAACACCTTGGTGGAATAGACCGGATATGAGTATATCCGATCTTCCAGAATTTTCATAAAACCTGACAAGAATATTTTTAAGCAGGAAGATTTAAAATCCCTGCTGTTCTTTCACAGACTTGTTTACACAATTCTGCGTCAGAAGAAAGGGCTTGTTTATAAGAAGGTATGATCTTACGCAATTTATCTTCCAATTCAGGAATCTTATGAGTAAAACATTTTTCTAAAACAGTGAGCATAATAGAGGCAGCCGTGGAAGCACCGGGGGATGCCCCTAGTAACGCGGCTACGGTTCCATCAGAACTATTAACAACCTCCGTACCGAATTGAAGGATACCTCCTTTTCGAGGATCAGATTTAATAACCTGGACACGTTGACCAGCAACCACTAACTCCCAATCTTTGGCATCAACATTCGGAATAAAATTCCGTAACGCGTTAATTCTATCTTTGTGAGATTGAAGTACTTGCTGAATTAAGTATTTCGTAAGAGACCAATTATCACGGGCAACAGCCATCATAGATGGAATATTATCTTTATCGATTGAACGCAATAAATCTGTTAATGACCCATGTTTAAGGAAACGTGTTGAAAAACCAGCATAAGGACCAAACAACAAAGCATGTTTTCCATCAATAACCCGTGTATCAAGATGAGGCACTGACATTGGCGGTGCTCCAACTGAAGCTTTGCCATAAACTTTTGCATGATGCTGATCGATAATTGCTTGATTAGTACACCGTAAAAATTGACCACTTACGGGAAAACCTCCAATTCCTTTTACTTCTGGAATTCCTGTTTTTTGCAAAAGAAGTAAAGCAGCTCCGCCACCACCAATAAATACAAAACGGGTATTAACAACACGTTTCTGACCTGTTCGTGTATTTTTAACCGTAATTTGCCACCCCTTGTCTCTTCTCTTAAGATGAGTAACTTCATGCTGAGTATGTAATCTGCAAGAAGATCTACGGGCAAGATACGTAAAGAGCAAACGTGTCAAAATACCAAAATTAACGTCTGTTCCACTTATACTATGCGTGACAGCGATCTTTTGCCCTTTTGGGCGTTCTTGCATAATAAGAGGTGCCCATTGTGCAATTTTCCCATAATCTTCTGAATATTCCATGCCTGCAAAAAGCGGATGATGAGATAACATCTCATACCGTTTGCGCAAAAAGGACACATCAGAGTCGCCTTCCACAAAGCTCATATGCGGGACAGGTGTTAAAAAATCTTTTGCCGATGGCAAAATATCTTGTTCGACCAAATATGACCAAAACTGTCGTGATACCTGGAACTGTTCATTAACAGCAACAGCTTTAGAAATATCTATTTCTCCGTTAGGCATTTCTGGCGTGTAATTCATTTCACACAGTGCAGAATGTCCTGTTCCTGCATTATTCCAAGCATTAGAGCTTTCTTCAGCGACACTATTGAGTCGCTCAAAAACCTCTATACGCCAAT
>JAZLEM010000155.1:0-7060 GCA_045615245.1 Acetobacter sp.
ATGATTTCCATGAGTATATAAAAGGCTTTGCTTCCGAGTTTACGCCTGTGATTATGAATGCAGAAGATCCTTTCTTCATGCTCTATACTTCTGGCAGTACAGGGAAACCTAAAGCGATCGTTCACACTTGTGGCGGGTATCTTGTTTGGGCTTCTTATACGATGGGGTTGATATATACTCATCGTCCTGGTGATGTCTTATGGTGTACAGCCGATTTAGCATGGATTACGGGGCATACTTCTGTGCTTTATGGTCCTCTTTGTAACGGTGGAACAACCATGATTTCTGATAGTTTGCCAAACTATCCCGTGCCAGGTCGTTGGTGGGATTTAGTAGAGCAGTGTAAGGTAACGATGTTCTTTACAGCTCCTACCGCTGTACGGGCGTTAATGTCGGAAGGTGATGATGTTGTTAAAAGCAGAGATCTAAATTCTCTTAAACTCTTGGGGGTCGCAGGCGAACCGACAAGCCCAGATGGTTGGGCGTGGTATCATGATGTTGTTGGGCAAGGGCGCTGCCCCGTGATTGATACATGGTGGCAAACAGAAACGGCTGGACCTATTCTTGGCGCTATACCGGGGGTGCAATCTCTTAAACCAGGTTCTGCCACAACACCTCTGCCGGGTATTAGTATCTCCCTAGTGGATCAAAATGGATCTGTTGTTGAAGGCTCTGGTGAGGGAGGGTTGTTTATTAACAAATCTTGGCCCGGGCAGGCACGCACAATTTGGGGCGATCATGACCGTTTCCGCCAAACCTATTTTACTATGGTTCCGGGGAAGTATTTCTCGGGTGATGCCGCACAGCGTGATGATGATGGGTATTACTGGCTCATGGGAAGAATGGACGATGTTATTAATATAGCGGGTCATCGTTTAGGAACAGCAGAAGTTGAAGACGCTCTTGCTGAAGATCATCGAATTGTAGAATCGGCTGCTGTGGGTGTGTCACATGGTCTTAAAGGGCAAGGTCTTGTTGTCTTTGTGATTGTTCGTAAAGAAGCAGTTGGAGAAGTGACAGAAAAAACCGTTTCAGAGCTTATCGTTTCTAAAATTGGACGGTATGCCCTTCCTGAGTCTGTTTATCTTGTTCCCGATCTTCCGCGTACACGATCAGGCAAAATTGTCCGTCGTTTATTACGTAAAATTGCAGAAGGGCATACCGAAAATCTTGGCGATCTTTCTTCTCTGAATGATATGTCTGTTGTCGGGATGTTGTGTGAAAGAGTTAAAAAGTAAAAAGCTATCTCTATAGGGCGTTATAATAACAGCATTTTTGCATGGCATTGGCTTATACAAGAGTGTTAATACTACGAGAAAAACGTATTTGCTGACGAAAGCAAAAGGCCTGAGTGTGTAGCTCCGGCCTTTTGTTTATGAGAAAGACATGGCTGAGAATGATACCGTCGATAATGTGAAAGAACATCATGTTGGTAGCTTATGTCGCTTGAAGTTGCCTCAAGATGTTGTGAGTTTTGCTACTTATGGCGGGCATCATCGGTGTTATCGTTATACGCTTAAACGCGTTTGGGATTCTGCTCTTCCTATGGTAATGTGGGTGCTCATGAATCCTTCTGTGGCAACAGAAGAATGGGATGATCGTACTGTCGCCAAGTGCCAGCGTTATGCGCGGGAATGGGGATATGGTGGTTTACTTGTAGGCAATACATTTGCCTATCGGTGTACGGATCAAAAACGTTTATTAGAAGTGAAAGACCCTGTTGGTCCAGAAAATAATACAGCTTTGTTGGAGATGGCAAAACAGGCACAGTTGATTATAGCGGCGTACGGATCACCCCATTCTAAAACATTATGGGCACGGGGAACGGAGGTGCTGTATTTGTTAAGAAGCCACGGCTTTGCAGTGCATGCCTTGAAATTGAGTAGTGCTTCGCGCCCTTGTCATCCGCTGTATTTATCATCAACGTTGTTACCATTTCCGTTAATATAGAGTGTTAAGTTATTGTTGTGTTTCTCAAGGAAAAGCAATGAGAAGCACAACCGTGAGAGATATAGGGTTAGAGATATAGGGTTAAGGTACAAACATGAGCTTAATAGTAGGTACTTTCGCGTAAAAACTATGGGAAAGAAACTAAGGGGTAGGTATATTTTTCTTTAACAAAAAATTATAAAAAAGGTGGCTTACAAAAGGGGGGCTTCTTGATGAGTTTTTTTATGAGGCAAAATGCGATAGTATAAATAAGCGGTTTAAAATAGAGAGTTTTGCATGTGTGAGGTTGGTATAATGGCTTTTTTTTCTAAAAACATTTTAGCTTTAGTTGGGAGTATTTCGCTGTGGGTTGTGGGCATGGCACAAGTGCATGCAGAGACGATGCAGGAGAGCAATATATCTGCACCGTCTCATGAGCAAGTAATGATTATGCGTCAAGATACAGAGAATATTTTACATTATAAATTAGCTCCAGATGTCATCACAAGGTTAACAGCAACATTACAGGCGATTCAAAAGGCAGGTATTCGTCCACCTGATCATCATGGTATGTCACTGGATGAACAAATTCATCTTGTTGAGCAGGTAAAAGGGTTAGATCGTATTTTACGTGCTCATGGATTTACAGCAAAGGATTTTGTGACGAGTCTTACATGTGTTGGGATGACAGGGAGTATGATGAATACACTCGCAGATCAAAAAGATGATTCTATGAAGCCAGACCCGGAAAATGTTGCTATTTTACGGAATAATCCGCAAGCATTGCACGATCTTGATCAAGTTGTTCGTGCAGAAAAGACAATGAAATAATAATGTCTTTCATAAGGTCTTTGGAGGATAAAACATAAAGCCTGTTTTTCAAAAAAACAGGCTTTATTGTTTTTATGCACCTTAAGCTTTAGGTGTCGTCTGTTTTGTGTTTCGGTGCTGGTTTGGCCGTGATTGTGAGCGACAGTTCCTTTAGCCGTTCTGGCTCGACAGGGGCAGGGGCACCCATCATCAGGTCTTCCCCTTGTTGGTTAAGGGGGAAGAGGATCACTTCTCGAATATTGGGTTCGTGAGCAAGCAGCATAACAATACGGTCAATCCCTGGAGCAGAGCCACCATGCGGTGGAGCACCATAGCGGAAAGCGTTAAGCATACCGCCAAAACGAGCGTGGACTTCACTCTCTGGATAACCAGCAATTTCGAAAGCGCGAATCATAACCTCGGGTAAATGGTTACGGATAGCACCAGAGGAAAGTTCAACACCATTGCAAACAAGGTCATATTGATAGGCGAGAATATCAAGAGGGTTTTTGCTTTCAAGGGCTTCTAACCCGCCTTGTGGCATGGAAAAAGGATTGTGTGAAAAATCAATAAGCCCTGTTTCTTCATTGCGTTCATACATGGGAAAATCTGTAATCCAACAGAATCGAAAAGCGTTTTTCTCTATTAGATCTAATTCTTGGGCAATATGAGTAAGGGCTATACCAGAAAATCTAACAGCCTCTTCTTCTTTACCCGCTGTAAAGAAAACGGCATCACCTTCTTGAAGCTTCATACGCAGGCGAAGCGTTTCCGTTTTATCGGGTTCGAGGTTTTTTGCAATCGGACCTTGCCCACCAGCTTCTGTAAAAGTGATATAGCCGAGACCACTTGCCCCGTTTTCGCGTGCCCAAGCATTGAGTTTATCAAAAAACGAGCGCGGGCGATGTCCGGCACCCGGGGCTGGAATGGCACGAATTTCACCACCGTTGGCGGCAATACGGGCAAATAATCCAAAGCTAGAGCCTGCAAAAATATCGGTAACATCTGTTAGGCGAAGCGGGTTGCGTAGATCAGGTTTATCGGAGCCATATTCTTTGAGTGCGCGCGCGTAAGGAATGCGTTCAAAAGGTGCTGTACTGACAGCGTATCCGTTTCCAAATTCTGTAAAGACCCCCGACAAAACATTCTCCATAACGGTAAAAATTTCATCTTGTGTGGCAAAAGCCATTTCAAAATCAAGTTGGTAAAACTCTCCCGGCGAACGATCAGCGCGTGAGGCTTCATCACGAAAACAGGGGGCAATTTGAAAATACCGATCAAAACCTGCCACCATAGCAAGTTGTTTGAACTGTTGGGGTGCTTGGGGCAAAGCATAGAACTTGCCATGATGTAGGCGCGAGGGGACAAGAAAATCACGCGCTCCTTCTGGTGAGGAAGCTGTCAGAATAGGCGTTTGCAGTTCGACAAAGCCTAAATCTGTCATACGGCGACGGAGGCTGGTAATAACGGCAGAGCGGAGGAGAATGTTACGGTGCACTTTTTCACGGCGCAGGTCAATATAGCGGTAACGTAAACGGAGTTCGTCAGAATAATGTTCTTGTCCTGCAATTTGGAGGGGGAGCACATCGGCGGTTGATTGTATGTCAAAACTTTGTGCTAAAAGCTCGATAGACCCTGTTGGAAGTTCAGGGTTACGTGTGCTTTCTTCGCGGAGAACAACATCACCCGTAACGGTAATGACGCTTTCAACGCGAACCGAGGCAGCCTTGCTCATAAGGGGTGAACTCGCGGGAATAACCACTTGTGTCATGCCGGTTTCATCGCGCAGATCAATAAATAAGACGCCACCATGGTCTCTTTTACTGTGAATCCAGCCAGAAAGGCGGGCTGTTATACCAGCATCGCTTGCGCGCAAATCCGAACAACTGTGAGTACGATAAGGGTGCATAACAAATCCTACAAAATTAAAACGAAAAAATTAAAAAATGAACATCATCGAACAGTATGAGAGATGAAGACAACGATATAAAACTAGTAAAATAATACCAAAAGCTTAAAAAAAGGCTTAAAAATTATAAAGGAGCTATGACGATGAACCAATTTAATGAATCACTCCAATAAATCTATTAAAGTTATTTACAAGTTATTTATAAATCTTTGTCAAACCCTTGTTGAGAATATTTTTAAGAATATTCTTGTCGTGATTTGTTTTTTATAGCATGGTATAGTTTCATAGTGTAAGACACCCCTGGAGGTCTTACCTGTAGTTAATTGATTTGGCGATTGTTCATTATTTTTTTTTGGAGATTTGTTGTGTCAAAGAATACATCTATTAAGGCATCGGCGCGGGCGAAGGCTGGTAAGGGGGCAGCGCGTGCGACGAGGCGCGCGGGTTTAGTTCCGGGTGTTGTTTACGGCGGTAAGCAAGAGCCCACGCTCATTGCAGTTGATCCGCGTATTATTGTTAAAGGGTTGCAGACATCTGGTTGGCGTTCCCATGTTTATGAAATTGATGTTGAGGGGAAAGTGGAGCGTGCGCTTATTCGCGATGTGCAACTACATCCTGTGAAAGATACACCGCTTCATGTTGATTTTATGCGCCTTGCAGCCGGATCGCGCGTTCACGTTGAAGTGTCAGTGCATTTTACAGGGGAAGATAAAGCCCCCGGCATTAAACGTGGCGGTGTTTTGAATATTGTGCGCCATACCATTGATGTGGAAGTTTCTGCCGATCAAATTCCGGAATTTTTTACGGTGGATCTCAGCACTTTAGATATTCACGATAACGTGCGGTGGGAAGATGTGCGTGGCACAGAAGGGGCAACACCTCTTAGTCATGAGGAAAATTTTGTTGTGGCAAGCATCGCACCGCCTACAGTAGAGGCAGAAGAACCAGCAGAAACAACAGAAGCCTAGTTTTGTTTTGGTCTTTTGGGGTCTGTTTATCGTCTTTTGTTTTGTGCCAAAGTGGGGGTGAGAAGACTGCCCCCGCTTTATTTTGTCTTCGCATCTAAAAATTCTTTCTTAAAGTTAAGGGGCTTAAAATAAGAGAGCGTTTAGCTTAAAGTTGACCTTTTCTTTGACGTAAAGAAAAACGATGAAAAATGGAGTAAAACAGCGTTATGTTGCTTTGGGTTGGGCTTGGAAATCCTGAACCTTCCATGCAGCGCAATAGGCATAATATTGGCTTTATGGTGCTAGAGACGCTGGTTTTACACTATGGTTTTTCATCATGGCGCTGTCGTTTTCGGGGAAAAGTAGCCGAAGGGCGTATCGGCAACCAAAAAATTCTAGCGTTACTCCCTCAAACCTATATGAATCGTTCAGGCGAATCGGTGCAAGAGGCGATAGCTTTTTACAAAATTCCGCTGCAGAACATTACAGTATTTCATGATGATTTAGATCTTTTGCCCGGGCGTTTGCGTGTTAAACACGGGGGTGGTGCCGCAGGGCATAATGGATTACGCTCTTTAGATCACTGTTTGGGAACATCTGCCTATCAAAGGGTACGTCTTGGCATAGGGCACCCCGGGCAAAAAGAGCGCGTTTGTGGTTGGGTTTTAGGAAATTTTACAAAAACAGAATGTGAAGAACAGCTTACCCCTCTTTTAGAACGTCTTGTTGAGGCAGCGCCTCTTTTAGCCGAGGGGCAAAGCGATCGATTTATGACACGAGTAGCATTAGTGGAGAAGAAAAATGGGATTTAATTGTGGTATTGTGGGCTTGCCCAATGTGGGAAAATCAACGCTTTTTAATGCGTTGACAGCAACAGCGAGTGCACAGGCAGCCAATTATCCCTTTTGCACTATTGAACCGAATATAGGGCGTGTTGCTGTACCCGATAAACGTTTAGACGCTCTTGTTGCCATAGGAAAATCGCAACGTAAAGTGCCAACAAGTTTAGAATTTGTCGATATTGCCGGGCTGGTGCGTGGGGCTTCTAAAGGTGAGGGGTTGGGGAACCAATTTTTAGCCAATATCCGTGAAGTTGATGCCATTATCCACGTCTTACGCTGTTTTGAAGACGACGACATTACCCATGTTTAAGGGGCGGTTGACCCCGTGCGTGATGCCGAAATCATTGAAACTGAGCTCATGCTCGCTGATCTTGAATCTTTAGAGAAGCGTTTGCCCAATATTCAAAAACGAGCAAAAAACCGCGATTCCGAAGCCCTCACACAAATCGCGGTTATAGAGCCTTTAATCACCGCCTTAAAAGAGGGGAAACCTGTGCGTAAAGCCACACCAAAAGGGCAGGAGGAGGTTGTTCGTAAGTTGCAATTATTAACGAGTAAGCCTGTTTTATATGTATGCAACGTAGACGAAGAATCAGCCGCAGAAGGCAACAAGTCGGAGGCCA
>JAZLEM010000156.1:0-1353 GCA_045615245.1 Acetobacter sp.
GCCAGTTATGTATATTCTTTGGATTTCCCTTTCGCACAAGAAAAACAATAACGCTTTTATAGGGTGTTGAATCATGTGGGTAATCCCGCTGCCAATCGAGAGGTAAAAACCCTTGTCTTGCTAAAACATCAATATCATAAGACACGCAGAGTGTTACCACATCGGCTGGCACGCCATCAATTACGGCGCGTGCTTGTACGGCAGAGCCGCCGTGCGAGGTATGCACAAGCACAGGATCATTAGGGTGTGCTGTATCCCATTTTTGGGTAAAAACTTTATCAATTTCCTGATATAATTCACGCGTAGGATCATAAGAAACATTTAATAATGTTTGTTTTTTCGCATAAGCTTGGCTTGCCCCCCCATAGCCAAAAAATATAGCCCCTACTAAAAGAGCACTCTTCAAAAAAGAGTGTACCGTGACTCTCCTTATCATGTTTTTCTCCTTTGATACCTAAACCTTAAAAAGATACTTGAAACCGAGATGCAATAGCATTACCGCTTCGTCCGTATAAATCGACATCTCCCCCAATGCCTTTAGAGGGCGTTACAAAGAAATGTGCATAATCGAGCATGATTTTTACATGTCGCGTGGGGTACCAATTAAGGCCAGCCATCCAAACCGTTTGCTTGTTACCATTAACCCCTTCTCCTCCTTGATTAACCACATCATTAAGATCAAGAACACTCCATCGTGCACTGACTTCGAGAGCCCCCCAATGATGCAAACGCGGATCAAAATCATACTCAACGCCGGGGGTTGTAAAGGCACCCCGTTGGGGGTTATAAGCACGACCATATCCCAATAAAGTATAGTTCGCCGCAATATACCACCCATTAAACCCTAAAGAAGGTAATGAAACGATACCTGTCCCATTTTTACGTTGGACACCGATACGATAATATTCTCCTTTGAGAAGAAATTTTTTCCAACGCAATGCCGCTTGTGGTCCTACAGCCCAAATTTGTGAAACATTTGTCAATTCCCCTGATGTGAGAAGATTTGTCTCGCCAAGGGGCAATTCCATATCCCCCATAAGCGCAATCTTCCTATCTTTATTGTTTTCATCCACTTTAAACGCTGTTGTTCCTCCTGCGCCTAAAAAAACATCCATATCTTTATTCGAATAAGGCCGACCAGCAACACGGAAAACAGCGCCTGTTTGGCTATTTACAGCCGTAGTGTCACTTACTGTTTCTCCTTGTCCAAATCGTTTGCCTGTGAGATAAGCGCCAACCAACCAATTTTTTTCGTAATGCAAGCCACCAATACTAAAGCGACCAATCCCTCCCGCTAAATTACGAACCAGATCAACCACTGTTGGGCGTTCTAAAAACTCAAATTGCCCAGAT
>JAZLEM010000157.1:0-8085 GCA_045615245.1 Acetobacter sp.
ACCATACCAAAAGGTTCTTCCCAACGGCTTGGCACAACGACAATAGCCGCTTTACTCATGCTTCGAAGAACGCTGGCGTGAGGTTGAAAACCGCGTATTTGGATCCCTGCGGCTTGTGCTTTTGGGAGTAAGTTTTGTAGGAAAGGTGTTGATGTTTGGAGATGCGTGCCAAAGCCATTGGCACCGATGATGACGCCGCGCCAGTGTGGATAACGCGGAAGAAGCATGCTACAAGCCGTAACGTAAGAGTCGACACCTTTATCGAAAACAACACGCCCAACATAAAGTAAAACAGGTGCGCGTACTTGGGCAAGAGGGGGTATTTCTGAAAAATCTAAACTATTGGGTAATACAGTCACCAAAGCATGTGTGTTTTGATCTAAAAAACGATCGCGTATCCAGTCGGAAACGGCAATAACTGTTATTTTTTTGGCTAATTTTTCTCGTTGAGTCGGGTTTCTGAGAGATCGCATTGTACAAGGATCGTTGTGGAGGACAAGGACAACAGGCAGATAGGGAAAAGTGCGACACAGATCGAGTGCCATGTCAGGTAGATTATGGACTTCGACAAGATGTGGCTTGTGTTGTTGAACAACACGGCGTACAGCACGGATATATCGAGCACGTTCTCCAAAAAATGAAAACGTTTTCGGCGTTGGAATAATTGGAATAAAGGGTATATGCCTAAAGACAGGGTAAGTTGGCTTGTGTCCGACAACGTATTCTCCGGGCAATATCATACGGCGTACTAACAAAGAAATAGCCCCTGCTTCTTGCGGGGAAAAGCGTTCTTTATGCGGTAAGATAGTTAAAACGCGTGGGGCTGAAAATGCCGTATTGTGTTTTTTCGTATCGTGTTCTTTAAGGGAGTCTTCTTTTGGGAAAAAACTGTTAAATTCTTTTTGTTGTTTATTATACGAAAACATTAGTCCGACATGCTTTCATACCGTAATAAATGTCATTTTTTGTTCTTTATTGGCACCGTGTTGCCATGCACGTGTAAGGTTTTATTTTTCTTTTATAGGTTTTTCTGTATGAGGGCGGCATATAAAGCCACCACCTAAAATACGACTATCCTGATAAAAAACACAAGCTTGACCTGGGGCAGGCATCGCAGGGTCTGCGAGAGAGACAATAGCAGTTTCTTGAGAAGTAGGAATAACGCGCGCACGTCTAGGGGTTTCACGCGCACGCATTTGCACCCAACACTCTACTTCTTGATCAGGGGTGTCGATGAGCCAATTAACTTCACGCAAAGTCAACGTGTTCATAGAAGTTTGTGCTCGTGGCGCTATCGTAATTTTGCGTAATTGAGGGTTGATCCCTACAACCATTTGGCGTTCTCCTTTGAGAGAAGCCGCGTTACCTAAGCGTTTGCTTTGTCCAACGGTAAACCGCAAAACACCTTCATGTTGTCCGACAACGTGCCCTTCCTGATCGACAATATCACCAGAACCTACCATTTCTGGATATTTGCGTTCAACGAGTTGACTATAAGAGCCGTTATGCACAAAACAAAGATCCTGACTATCAGGTTTATTGGCAATTGTTAGTCCAAAACGTTCTGCTTCTTGGCGAACACTTTGTTTATCGGGCATATCACCTAACGGAAAACGTAAAAAATTAAGTTGCGCGCGCGTGGTCGCAAATAAAAACCAACTTTGATCGCGGGTAAGGTCACGCGGGCGGTGTAATTCAACACCTTCCGGGCGTTCAATACGTCTCACATAATGACCAGTTGCCATAGCCTCCGCCCCGATTTCGCGCGCAAGATCCAAAAGGTCTGTAAATTTTACACCTTTATTACAAGCAACGCAGGGAACAGGTGTTTCCCCGGCAGCATAAGAATCAATGAAGGGGGTAATCACACTTTCTTGAAAGCGTTGTTCGGCATCAATAACATAATGAGGAAAACCCAACTTATCCGCAACGCTGCGTGCATCACGAATATCTTGCCCCGCACAGCAAGTGCCTTTTTGTGTTTGTTGTGGCGCGGTATAAAGGTGCAAGGTAGCGCCTATGACTTCGTGCCCTTCTTCCATGAGGCGTGCTGCGACAACAGAGCTATCAACACCGCCTGACATGGCGACAAGAATAC
This sequence comes from Acetobacter sp., assembly GCA_045615245.1. Taxonomy (GTDB): domain Bacteria; phylum Pseudomonadota; class Alphaproteobacteria; order Acetobacterales; family Acetobacteraceae; genus Acetobacter. The sequence goes on from JAZLEM010000157.1 coordinate 2,099, forward strand.
GCATAGACGCTCCTTTATGTTTGACTTCTACAGTGTATTAAGCTTTACGAGGGAGTCGTACAACTAAACCATCAAGTGCTTCTGTCATGATAATTTGACATCCTAGGCGTGATGTTTTTTCTACGCCAAAAGCAAGATCGAGCATATTTTCTTCGTCTTCATTAGGGGCGTTGAGGCGATCATACCATTCAGGGTCAACGATGACATGGCATGTGGCACAGGCTAAAGAACCTTCGCAAGCTCCTTCAATATCAATATCATGTTTGTGGGCAATTTCCAGTACAGAAAGACCAAGCGGGGCATTAACTGTATGGGCTGTGCCGTCTTGTCCGATAAATGTCATTTTTGGCATAAGTTTTTTCCTATTCAAACAAAAGTTACTTTAATGATAGTTTATTACCTTAAGTCATACCTTAAAGATATATTTATTTATGCGATGCTCTATTGAGACGCAACTGAATTTATCCTTTATTGATAATGCGTGCCTGTAAAGCGGCGTGGGCGAGTTCATCGGCGGCGTTTTCTGCTTCCGTTTTTGTGGTAAACCGCCCGGGGGAAAGGCGTAAACTTCTTTCTGCTTCTGAAATACTTAATCCTATAGCGCGGAGTACATAAGAAGGTTCTAGTAAGGCAGAGGAACAAGCAGATCCTAACGATATTTCAAGAGTAGGGAGAAGAGCAATCACATCGAGAGCTTTTATACCTTCTGGGAGGCGTAAACTTATAATGCCGGGGAGGCGTGGCGTGGATGCTGCATTAACACTGCAGCCGGGCAGTTTTGAGTCTAACGTGTGAAGAAAAATAGACTGTAATTGTGTGAGATGCTGAAAATCACGCTGATGTTCCTGTTGGGCGATATGACAGGCTTGACCAAAGCCAGCGAGTAAAAAACCGGGCAATGTGCCAGAGCGTAAACCGCGCTCTTGTCCGCCACCAGAAAAGAGAGGCTGTATTCGTACGCGGGGGGTGCGGCGTATAAACAAAGCCCCTACGCCTTTTGGTCCGTATAGTTTATGGCTTGAGAGAGAGGCAAGTGATAATTTCAAGCCATGGGCATTGATGGGTATTTTTCCAGCAGCTTGTGCTAAATCGGAGTGAAATAAAGCCCCAGATTCCTTTATAAGGGTGCCTAAAAGATTCAAATCTTGTAAAACCCCTGTTTCATGATTAGCGGCGGCTATAGAAACGAGAGCCGTTGGAGTTTTTAGGGCGTGGGTAAGTGTTTCTGGCGAAAGCCGACCATCGGGCTCTACGGGGAGAATAACAGGCTCAAACCCCTCTGCTTTGAGATCAAGAACGCTTTGGAGGACGCATTTATGCTCTGTTGTAATTGTGATAACCCGACGTCGGGTTGATCCCATATGTACTAAATGGCGAACGGCACCTTTAATCGCTAAATTATTTGATTCAGTCGCTCCAGAGGTAAAAATAATTTCGCGTGGGTCGGCGCTAATAAGGGCTGCTACATCAGTGCGTGCTTGTTCAACCATTTTTGCCGCCGCATGCCCGGCTTTATAGGTTGTGCTATGGGGGTTAGCGTTTGTGTGAGTTAAGGCGTTCATAAGCGTATCACGCACACGCGGATCACACGGGGTGGTGGCAGCGTGGTCAAAATAAAGTGTGTTCATTCGCTTTGCTCTTTATTGGTGACTAACTTTTGGCATAGTGGTATTTTTAATAAGCCGTGTATATGCCTGTATGAAATGGTGAATATCAGCTTGGGTCACATTCCAAGGTAAAGAAACGCGGATGGCTTGCTCCGCTAAAGCTCCTAACCCCATAGCCTCCAAAACATGCGAGGAGGTTACTTTACCGGAAGAACAGGCAGAACCCGCAGAAACACAAAGACCCTCTAAGTCTAACCGCATAAGTTGGGCTTGGGCTTTTTTCCCCGGTAATGCTAAACAACTGGTGTTGGTTAAGCGTGGGGCGTGTTCTCCGCACACGATGGCACCCAGCGCGCGGGCAGCGTGCTCGATGGTATCGCGCAAGGGGCTATAAGGGGTTGGGTGTTGTAAGGCTTCTGTCAGGGCAGCGGCAAATCCGGCAATAGCTGGTAGAGCCGGCGTTCCCCCACGCCGTCCTTGTTCTTGCCCACCTCCAAGAAAAAGGGGCGTAAAGGGAGATTGTTGTGGGTTTCGTATAAGAAGAGCCCCAGCGCCTTTCGGTCCGCCAACTTTATGCCCTGAACAGGCTAAACTATCAAATAATTGATCGGAGAGAGAAAGGGCTACACGCCCTACAGCTTGTACAGCGTCAACATGCAGATGGGCACCGTAGTGGCGACAGAGGCGTACAATCTCAGCCATAGGGTGTAAAACACCTGTCTCATTATTGGCAAACATTAAACATACAAAAGCGGGTAAAGTATCGGCTTTGGCAAGGCTTTGCTCTAAGAGATCAAGGCGCACTTGTCCGTTGCTATCAACCTCTAACCATTCGACAGGCGCGTGATCGGGCACACTTTGCCGTATCGCCTCGTGTTCAGTACGCCCAACCAGAAACCGCCGCCCTGCGCTCAGACCATGTAGAGCGAGAGCATTCGCTTCTGTGCCCCCTGAGGTAAAAATACAGTTTAGAGGGTCTGCGCCAAGGGTGCGGGCTATGGTGTTGCGGGCATTTTCTAATAAAGCCCGCGCTGCTCGTCCCGCTGTATGAATAGAGGAAGGATTACCAGCAAAACGAGCAGCTTCCAGCATTGCGTCAGCGGCACAAGGGCGAAGGGGTTCGGTGGCATTGGCATCAAGGTAAGTCATTGGTCGTTGAGGGTGTGGTGTGGTCATGAGGGTATTATACATGTATTATAAGCGTTTGGTTTAATAGGATATTTTAAGGTGTTGATGGGGGTGTTATGTTGGATTGGCTTACAAATCACAAAGATCTTTTACTATATATTTCTTCTGTTCTCTTTGGTGGTGGAGGAGTTGTGTGGAATGTAATAAATCTAATGAAAGGAAATACAGAAGAAAAGAAAAAACGAGAAGTAAAAAAGAAAGTGAAAAATCTTTTGAAAAAAGCACGTAAACTTAGAAGAGGTAATAAAGAAAAAGCTATAGATATCTACGAAGACATTTTAAAGCTTATTGAAGAATGTAAGGTAAAAACGAAGTTAATAGATTTAACAGACTTAGATGAATATTTTGCTCAAGCGTTAATAGAGCAAGGAAAGCTCTTTTATGAAAATTCTCGTAGTTTGAACGCGTTTGGAAAGGTTATCTCTTCTTTCGCAAAATCAGGTAGCGAGATCCTTCGGGTATATGTTGCAGAAGCTTATGTATATATGGGAATAAAACAAGACTCACAGTATTACCGTGATATAATTCATTATAATGATATAATCAAGGAGTTTATGGAAGATAAAAATCCATTAATTATTCTATGGGTTACAAGGGCGTACCTAAACAGAGGATTATGTAACGACTATGATAACGACTATGATAAAGTAATTGAAAAAGAAAATTCTTTTACATGTTTAAAAAGGATCTTATGGAGAAGAATAAGTAAGAAGTTATCAGTATTATCTGCTATGGCGGTTTGTAATAAGCATTTATTGATTCTTAAGAATGAACAAGAGAGTGAGTATGAAAATGTAATAAAAGAGAGTGATGATCTTATTCGTAGATTTGAAAAAACGAAAGAATTCTTAACGCGTTTCGATATAAATAATCTTTGTAATTGGCGTGGAGAAGCTGTTTCTTATGAATCAGAAATAGTTGCTAGAGCATTATGTAATAAAGGAGAGGTACTTAAAAGGCTTAATCGGTTTGATGAAGCTGTTAAAACTTATACAGAAAAACCCTGCGATAGGTTTTTATTTTTAGACGTTATTCATAGTGGTGTTGCTGATGCCTTGTTAAAGAAAGGAAATCATTTTAGTGAATCTGGTGATTGGGAAAAAGCAATTAAAGCGTATGAAGATATTATTAAAAAGTTTTCGAGTGATGGGATTGCTGCTGTTGCTGAGGCTTTATATTATCAAGGTAATGCTTATAGCCAAATCAATCGTTGGGACGAGGCATGTAAGGTTTATAAGCAATGTGAAAAGTTGTCTGTAGCCCCTTTTTCTCTTTGGGCAGAACAGGAGAATAACATAATCCATTTACTCTGTAAGGATGAAGAGAATAATCAAGTAATTAGGGAAAAATTGGTTCAAAAGCGTAAAAAAATTGCTCAAGAGATAATGAAGACATGTGAAGAGGATAAAAAGTCTTTTGCTGAACGTTCACTAGGGGCTGTTGATGTAAGGGGGTATTTAGGATATGAACAAGTGATAAAACGCTTTTTGTATAATCCAGGTCTTTATGAAGAGGTTGAAAAAGCATTGTTCCTATTACGTTCTTTTCCTACTGATGATAAAGAACGGGTCGATAAGGCAGATGATTTTAGTCGTAGGTTGTCGAAATGCAGACGAAATTTGAATGAAATAAATGATGAAATTAAAAAAAAGATTGTTGAAACAGAAACAATAGATTAACTATATAACATGTAAAAGTTTCAAAAGTTATGTGTCTGATTGTGTTTGTATACTTGGGGAAATAGAAGATTCTGACTTTCGTAAAAGCATGATTAAGAGATTGAATATAAAAGAATATTCTAATACTGATATTTGTAATCTCTTTATTAGTACCTTTGAAGGAGACTCTACATTGCAAAAATATGTTAATGAGTGTCGTGATTTACTTTGTAAGGGTTAAGCTACTTACTCTAACTAATATAATTTCCTTGAAATTTTACAGAGAAACACCCTATAACTCCAACAAACATAACACAGTAGCTAAACACGAAGAATTATGCTAAAAAAGTAAGAAAATAAAATCAGCCTTACGCTTTATCACGCGTTTATAAAATTCATAAGATTTATGAGGGTTTTCAGCAGAGAGCGCTTTATGTCGTATCGTATTGACGAATAGGTGTCTGATAGGTCTTCTATGCTTGAAATTATGTTGACCACTCCTCATGGGAGTTTAGAAGGGCGTTATTATCGCTCGCAAGTGTTAAATGCACCAATTGCCCTTATTTTACACCCGCATCCTTTGCATGGGGGCACGATGAACAATCGTGTTACGTACGAACTCTATCGTGCGTTTGGCGAAATGGGTTTTTCTGTCATACGTTATAATTCACCCGGTGTTGGTCGTTCACAAGGGAAGTTTGATGACGACGGTGAAGTTTCTGCGGCTGCAGCGGCTTTAGATTGGTTACAAACGACGCACCCTTATGCAAACGACATATGGATCGTTGGCTATTCTTTTGGGGCGTTTGTTGGGATGCAGTTGCTCATGCGCCGACCAGAAATTACAGGCTGGGTGAGTGTGGCACCGCTTGTAACCCGTTACGATTTTAGCTTTCTCGCACCATGCCCTTGTAATGGTTTAATTATTGCAGGCGGTATGGATAAAATGGCACCGGCAACAGCCATTCGTAAACTGGTTAACAAACTCAATGTACAAGAAAATATTGCTGTGGATTATTATGTTTTGAATGAAGCTAATCACATTTTTTTAGGACATATTGATAAAATCACAATGGTTGTAAAAGATTACGTAACCAAAGCCATTATGGCGTCTTAATATACCTTAAATTATGATTGGAAATAATGATCAGCTTTAATGCAATTATTTTAAGGGATAAGTTACTATTTTTTATATAACAAAACCTATTATAAAGCGAAGAACTCTCAACAATAAAACGGTTTTTGATCTTAAGAAGGGTGTATAAGAGACTTGCCAATTATTGGCTTGTAAAGCAAACAATTAAGGTATTAACGGGGAAAAAGAGCACAGCACCGCCATTGCTCAGTTCATAAAGTATGATAAACCATAGAAAGCTGAAGAATGTAAATAACGCAGAAAAGGGGTGCTTGTAATAGTGTGTTTGTGTAGCAAGCGAGGTGTAACAGCGTAATAACCATACAGAAATGGTGGGCGCAACAGGGATCGAACCTGTGACCCCTACCATGTCAAGGTAGTGCTCTACCGCTGAGCTAT
>JAZLEM010000158.1:0-15162 GCA_045615245.1 Acetobacter sp.
AAATAGCCCTTGTAGAACCATCGGGGTGACGCGTTTCGTTATAGAGAGAAACATTACCACTCACCACAGGGAAATCAAGCGCCTGACAGGCTTCTGCCATTCCTTCAATCGCCCCGACGATTTGCCCCATAATTTCAGGCTTTTCAGGATTAGCAAAATTAAGGTTATTAGTGATCGCTAAAGGACGTGCACCTGTTGCCGTTATATTGCGCCACGCTTCCGCTACCGCTTGTGCTGCCCCCGCTTTGGCGTTTGCCTGACAATAGCGCGGTGTACAATCGGTTGTTAAGGCAAGCCCCAAAGAAGTCTCCTCAACCCTTATAACGGCAGAATCTGCCATACCCGGACGAAAAACTGTCTGCCCGCCAACTGTGCCATCATATTGGTTCCAGACCCATGCGCGTGAACATAAATCGGGCGAGGCTAAAAGCCTTATGAGCATATCATCGAGTGAAAGAGGCGCATAGACCTTGCCTAACGGTGCTATAGAGGGCTGCCGCTCAAACGGGCGATCATAGACAGGGGCTTGAGTCACTAAAGGCGTTAAAGGAATATCTGCCTCGACGACGCCTTTATGCTGAACAATAAGACGCCCCGTCTCCGTAAGATGCCCGATAACAGCGCATTCAAGTTCCCATTTTTCAAAAATTTTACGCGCCATTTCCGTACGATCAGGGCGTAACACCATCAACATACGCTCCTGACTTTCGGAAAGCATCATTTCGTAAGCCGTCATTTCCCTCTCACGCTGAGGTACGGCATCCAAATTGAGGGTAATACCAACCCCGCCCTTACTCGCCATTTCTACAGCAGACGAGGTTAACCCCGCCGCTCCCATATCTTGAATCGATAAAATCGCATCGGTCGCCATCAACTCAAGACAAGCTTCAATGAGAAGTTTTTCAATAAACGGATCACCCACCTGAACAGTCGGACGTTTAGAAAGTGCTTCTTTATCGAATTCGGCAGAAGACATTGTTGCCCCGTGGATTCCATCACGCCCTGTGCGTGACCCCACATAGACAACAGGGTTACCAACCCCAACAGCTGCCGATAAAAAAACTTTATCTTTTCTCGCAAGCCCTACTGTCATTGCATTAACAAGAGGGTTACTGTCATAAGCCGGGTGAAAATTGATTTCTCCTCCGACAGTTGGCACGCCAACACAATTCCCGTACCCCCCGATACCACGTACCACGCCATCAAGAATGCGACGCGTAACAGGGTTTTCCGGATTGCCAAACCGCAAAGCGTTAAGATTAGCGATAGGACGCGCACCCATAGCAAAAATATCGCGTAAAATACCGCCAACACCAGTCGCAGCGCCTTGATAGGGTTCGATAAAAGAGGGATGGTTATGGCTCTCTATCTTAAAAATAGCCACATAACCTTGCCCAATATCGACAACCCCTGCGTTTTCACCCGGACCATGTACAACCCAAGGTGCTTTTGTTGGTAATTGCCGCAACCATTGACGAGAGGATTTATAGGAACAATGCTCCGACCACATGGCGGCAAATATGCCCAGCTCCGTAAGGCTAGGCGTACGCCCCATAATAGCAATTACACGCGCATATTCTTCGGACGTAAGCCCAAACTCACGCGCAAGCGTTTCTGTCACCGTAATAGATTTTTTCACCGAACAAGTGCCTCCACAAGCCCTTCGAACAAAGGTAAGCCATCAACGCCCCCCATAAGCGGATCTATCAAGTTTTCCGGGTGAGGCATCATGCCACAAACACGCCTATTCGCACTTAAAACGCCTGCAATACTATGAAGGCTACCGTTAGGATTACACAAGAAATCGGTCTCACAAACACGCCCTTTTGCATCGGCATAACGAAAGGCAACGCGCCCCTCTGCCTCTAAACACTCTAAAGTTTGCTCATCTGCCGTATAATACCCGTCTCCATGTGCCAAAGGCACACGAAAGACATCTCCTCTTTTCCAACGACGTGTAAAAGGTGTTTCTGATGTTTCAACACGCAAATGACACTCTTGTGATAAAAACCGCAAACGAGCATTTTTCAACAATGCACCAGGCAAAAGTCTACTCTCTGTCAGAATTTGAAAGCCGTTACATATGCCAAGGATATGTCCGCCCGCAGCAGCAAAACGGCGCACCTCCCCCATAATGGGGGAATGGGCTGCCATTGCCCCACAACGCAGGTAATCTCCATAGCTAAAGCCACCGGGCAAAACAACAAGATCAACCTTACCTAACTCTGTTTCGTGGTGCCAAATGACGCGCGGCGGTTTTGATGTAACACGCCGAAACGCCATAAGCATGTCACGTTCCCGATTGGTTCCGGGAAAGACAATAAGCGCAACCCTCATTACCAAATACGACTTCGTATACTACTTATTGCCATTTCTACTTACCCTGACCACAAGGATAAGCATTATGTAAGGCTGTAAAAACACTTTCACCAACAGGTTTTTCTAAAAAATCTTTATGGTTATTAAGCCACGTAAGCACTTTATCACGCATTTGAGCTGTTTTTTCTGTTGTAGGGATACAAAACCCTTCAAAAGCACTTTTATCGCCATTATTATGGGCAGCCAGATAGGAAAGGCTCTCCCCGTCAGCAATACCATCTAAATAAGCCTCACAAACACCGCGCCCTGAATGACTCGAGCAAATCTGTGCAAATTTCCCAGCTTTCATGGCAAACAACCGTTGCGCATGTGCAAATTCTGGTACACACAACACAACCGCTAAACATACAAAAGCAAAACGTTTCATGAAACCACCTCTATAGAAAAATCTTCAATAACCATATTTGCGAGTAATTCCCGCGTCATCGCCTCCGCCTGTTGAATAGCTTTTTCCCTCTGCATTCCTTCGGCGTGAGGCATCTCAAACTCAACGACCTTCCCAACACGGACATTGTGCACTTTTTCAAACCCCAAACTCTGCAAAGCATGTCCTATTGCTTTACCCTGAGGGTCAAGAACACCTTCTTTTAGCATAACAGTAACACGTATTTTCACTGAGAAACTCCATCATGATGCGTAAATAACTGTTGAACAGTCTCTAAAGATTGTGCCTCTCCTACCGCACTGTAGGACGTGTTAGAACCATTTTGAACATTTTCAGACAAAATTCCTAAACGACGTGCCACTTCTTGATAGGCTTCCTTAACATGCCCCATATCCCGACGAAAACGATCTTTGTCGAGTTTTTCTTGAGTTTGCCTATCCCACAAACGACAATTATCGGGGGAAATCTCATCAGCAAGAATAATACGCATCTCATCCCCATCCCACCGACGCCCAAATTCTAGCTTAAAATCCACGAGCTGAATACCAATCCCCATAAACAGACCGCATAAAAAATCGTTAATACGCATAGACATTGTCACAATATCTTCCATATCCTGCGGACAAGCCCAGCCAAACGCAACAACATGATCTTCCGAAACGATAGGATCACCCAAAGTATCATTCTTATAGTAGAATTCTACAACAGGTCTTGGTAAACGTTGTCCTTCAGGAAGATCAAAACGCTTTGCCAGACTTCCCGCAACCCGATTGCGTATCACCACTTCCAAAGGGATAATCTCAACTGCTTTCACAAGCTGTTCACGCATATTGATCCGGCGAATAAAATGAGTTGGTATCCCAATTTCGTGCAAGCACAGCATAATATATTCGCTGATTCGGTTATTCAAAATGCCCTTACCAGCAATCACATCACTTTTTGCACCATTCCCTGCCGTAGCATCATCCTTAAAATATTGGACAAGAGTGCCCGGTTCTGGTCCTTCAAAAAGAATTTTAGCCTTACCTTCGTAAATCTGACGACGACGCACCATAGCAATCCCTATCTACTCAACTCAATAAATTTCAATAAAAGAACAAAAATCGGCTTTATTCACTTTGCCCGAAAATTCTTTCATATTGACTCTCTAATGCTTTGAGATATTGACGGCTATCCATCGCAGCATCTAATACTTCAGAGGCAATACGATCAGAAATTTCAGGGTCAGCTAAAAGATTTTCACGAAAGGTACGCCCCTGTGTTGTTCCAAGTTTTGTCCACGTCTCCATGGCATGACGCTGCACAATACGATAAGCCTCCTCCCGAGAAAAACCCGCTTTAACCAGTGTTAAAAGTACCTCTCCCGAATGGACAACACCACCAAGTTTTTCAATATTTGCTGCCATTTGCTGCGGATAAACTACCAATTTCTCAATCAGCCCCGACAAACGTACCAACGCAAAATCCAAACCAATTGTCGCATCGGGACAAATATTCCGTTCTACCGAAGAATGACTAATATCGCGCTCATGCCATAATGCCACATTTTCAAGGGCTGGCACAGCACACGCACGCACCAAACGCGCCAACCCTGTTAAGTTTTCTGTCAATACGGGATTACGCTTATGGGGCATGGCAGAAGAACCTTTTTGCCCGGGATGAAAAAATTCTTCCACCTCGCGTACTTCAGAACGTTGTAAATGGCGTATCTCCGTTGCTAAGCGCTCAATACCGCTAGCAATAACAGCTAAAGTACAGAAAAAAGCAGCATGTCTATCCCGAGGAATCACTTGTGTAGAAACCGTCTCGGGTTTTAAGCCCAAACGATCGGCAACATATTCTTCGACGCGCGGATCAAGATGGGCATACGTACCCACAGCCCCAGAAATAGCACAGGTTGCAATCTCCTCACGCGCCATTTTAAGACGTTTACGGTTACGGACAAATTCGGCATAATGCCCTGCCAATTTCAGACCAAAAGAGGTGGGCTCGGCGTGGATTCCATGGCTACGTCCAATAGTAAGCGTTTCTTTATGTTCAAAAGCACGTTTTTTAAGGGCAGAAAGAACGCCGTCCAAATCCTGCAAGAGCAGATCCGTTGCCTGCACAAGCTGCACCGATAAGCCCGTATCCAAAACATCGGAAGATGTCATCCCTAAATGTACAAAACGACTTTCCGCACCAATTTTTTCTGCTAACCATGTCAGAAAAGCAATCACATCATGCCGTGTTTCTGCCTCAATATCGTTAATACGGTTTATATCCGCCTCAGAAAAGGCATCCATGGCACGCTCCCCCTTCTCGCGTATAGCGTGTGCCGCATCTTCCGGGATGAGACCATATTTTGCCATTCCTTCACACGCTAAAGCCTCAATATGAAACCAAATACGATAACGGTTTTCTAATGACCATATCGCCGCCATAGCAGGGCGAGTATAGCGTGGCACCATAAAAAAAATCCTTTTCTTCTAAACTTTCTCTAAATTCTATACATCATGACAGATGTCACAAATATTATTGACCTATGTCACTTACCCTTTACGACACACTTCACAAGTATATAATGTTACAGCAAAATGCCATCAAAAACAAAAACATGTCATAAAGTTGTTTTTAATAGACTTGATAAACTTGAAAAAGACACAAATTTTTTGTCATGTACCAACAGCATAACTTCCTCTAACATTCTGGGACTCTCGTGTTACATTTTTTCGAAGGACAGACACTCTCCGCTTTAACTGCATTTGTACAAGTGGTTTTTATCGACTTAACCCTTGCCGGAGATAATGCCGTCGTCATTGGTCTTGCTGTGAGAAATCTTTCTTCTCAGCAAAAACAAAAAGCTATTGTAGCTGGCGTAAGCCTTGCCGCCATTATTCGTATTATTTTAGCCCTTATTGCTACACGTTTATTAACGATTATCGGGCTTACTCTTACAGGTGGCTTGCTCTTACTCTGGATCTGTTGGCGTATGTATAGAGAAATACGGCATAACACGGTCGAAACCTCTTTTTCTGAAGAAAGCATCAATCCCCAACAAGGAGACTTAAAAACAGCTATTTTAAGGATACTCATTGCTGATATTTCTATGAGTCTTGACAATGTTCTCGCGGTTGCTGGCGCTGCCCATAAACAACCGGTTACCCTTGTTTTGGGGCTTGCCTTATCCGTTATCCTTATGAGCATAGCCGCAACACTTATTGCGGGTCTATTAGAACGTTATAAATGGATTTCTTGGGTTGGACTTCTTATTATTTTTGGTGTTGCTGTTAAATTGATTATACAAGGCAGCCATGAAATTATACATCACATTTTATAGCTTATAGCTTAATTTCATAACAACACAAACGACACATTAAAAATTACAGGCTATGCTTGAAAAGCGCCCTGATAGCGAGAAAAAAGCTTTTAACGGATTCGAGGTTCCTCAACATGAAAATAACTCTTTAGGTGGCTTATAGCGCTGGTTTGCGCTTGTGTTTCTTTTCTTCTGTTATTTACTTTCGCGTGGTGGTGGTATATCTCGAAACATTACGATAATTTCTACAAAGCCAAATATGACAAGGCTCTCGCCAAATACATAGAACAGTCAAGCCAGTGTTCTATTGCAACCAAACATTGATAGACATACTAAAATTTATTATAATCCCATACGATAATTTTATACCACCCCCATAGAAAAAGACACTCTGATGAACAAAAAAGCGAAAAAGAAAAATCCTCTTAAATTAAAAGCCTGTGCAGTCGCGTTAAGCCTGTGGGGTTTATCCGCCGTTCTCGCACTCTCTTCCTCCCCTGTTATGGCAGCAGAGACTGCTTCTAATGTGGCACAAGAACAAGTGGCAGGAACTTTACTCAACAAGGGGATTAATCTTGGCAAGTTACATCGCTATGAGGAAGCCCTTGCCGCGTTTAATGACCTCATCGCACGCTTCGGTAACTCACAAAATACAAAAATACAAGAAGACGTGGCAAAAGCTTTATTCAACAAGGGAATTTTTCTTGACAACTTACATCGCTATGAGGAAGCCCTTGCTGCATTTAATGACCTCATCGCACGCTTCGGTAACTCACAAGACAAAATAATACAAGAAGAAGTGGCAAATGCTTTATACAGCAAGGGGGTTGTTCTTGGCATTTTACATCGCTACGAAGAAGCACTTGCTGCATATAATAACCTCATCAAACGCTTCGGTAACTCACAAAATACAAAAATACAAGAAGTAGTGGCAGAGGCTTTATTCAACAAGGGGGTTGCTCTTGCCGAGTTACATCGCTATGAGGAAGCAGTTGCCGCTGTTAATGACCTCATCACACGCTTCGGTAACTCACAAGACACAACAATACAAGAAGCAGTGGCACAAGCTTTATTCAACAAGGGGGGTGATCTTTACAAGTTACATCGTATAGGACAAGCACGCGCTGAATGGGAGGAATTGGTTTATCGTTTTAAGGACAACCCAGACGTAGATATTCAAAAGACAGTGGCAAATGCACGGCATCTTCTTCTAGTCACACGAAATCTTTGATCATGTCTGACAAAAGCGGTGGCGGTTGGCTGCTTGCGTGACTAACTTTACTCGATAAGTTTTCTTTGTTTTGCTGTTTTGTTTGGTGTTTGTTTAGTTTGTTCTTTGAGAGAAGCGATCCTCTGCTTAGAGGCTGTTAGCTTACTTGCTGAAGAAGCAAGGAGCAGATAGAAAGCAAAAACTAGCTAGACCACAAAAAATCTGTTATACTTTTTCAAGTTTTACGGCGTCTTTATCACCTTCATTCAAAACATTTAAGTTCAAACATTTAAGTTCAAAGCGGCGGAGTTGTCAGCATGCGTATTTTTTTCTCATTATGCAGATTATGCAGACAACGTTTTACAACGGCATCTTCCCTTGCCTTTCTCCTTACTTTAAACGGTTGTACCAATACAACGCCTCAACAACATTCGGCGACGACGTCTCAGACAATCTCTTCTCAAAGCATTCTTACGCAAAAAACACATCTTCCTCTTCGAGAACGATTAACCGAATGGCTCAAGCTCGTTAACGCACCATATGTTCGTGCACAAGAATATGCCGATTTTTTGGATGAAAACCCTCACTGGCCAAGGCATCGTTTTTTTGTGCAGCGCATGGAGCAAGCCCTTGCAACTGAAACAAATCCAACAATTCTCAACACGTTGTGCCGTAATAAAACCATCACAAACGCACGTGCTCTCGCCCAATGTTTCCGTTTTTTTGCTTTCGATACCGCCATATCAACGCGTTTACAGTCCGAAGCGGCTCAGGCTTGGATCACAAGCAATGACACACCTGCGGCAGCTGTCGCTTTAATTAAAACCTTTCCCACCGTTATAACCCCTCTTGCCTCATGGCAACGTTTTGTGCGTGAAGAACGTACGGGTAAACTTGAAGCCGCACAACGCACACTTCCCTATCTCTCAACAGATCGACAAGCATTAGCTAAAACTATTTTAGCTTTTCATTTAGGCGATTCTTCTGCCGTGAGGTTAAATGATGCATTACCGGCTTCTTTACGTAAAAACCCGATCCTCATTTTGAATGAAGCACAATGGCTCCGCAAAACACAACAATATGATGCGGCTCTTTCCTTATGGAAATCAACAGGGATACAAGCCGAACAACGTGCCAAAAATTATGCCGATTCTTTTTGGCATGAACGAAGTGCCCTTGCTTACAAACTTTTATATAACGCCTATGCCCCTGCCGATATTTTTACGATTGCCCATGATACAACCGTTACAGGGCGCCATCGATTTGACTCACAATTTTTAAGTGGGTGGATCGCCTTACGTAAACTCCACGATCCGTCCACCGCACAAGCATTTTTTCAAAGTTTGACATCATCTCCTGCACTCTTAACACGAAGCCAGGGGTTTTATTGGCTCGGACGAGCTTTTTCTCAACAAGGCCATAACAAAGAAGCATACAATGCTTGGCAAAATGCTGCCGCTTTCCCGAGTACATTCTATGGACAAATGGCTGCAGCCTGCCTCGATGGAGCTCATCGTGTTTTACTGACTCACCCCTATATAAGTCCAAGCATACCGCAACGCCTTTACCAAGCTCTTGCCAAACAACCCTTCACTTCTAACACATCTGTCCTTGATCATGATGACATCGCACAAGCCGCTATCCTCCTTGTTGAAATGGGGGATCTTCCTCATGCACGTGTTTTTTTAACTTTTCTTCTGCAACAAAATCATAACCTAACAAATCTCGCGGCTCTCTCCTCTCTTGCTGATAAATTAGGTTTACAAGATATTGCAATCTCTGCTGCGCGCTTTGCTCGAAAAAACGGCGTTCTTCTTTTACGAACAGGCTGGCCTATGCCATACCAACCTCCTCGTAGCCCTCTACCGCGTGGATTTGTGCTCGGGTTAATACGACAAGAAAGTAGTTTTAACCCTATTGTTATGAGTAGCTCACATGCCGTTGGTCTGATGCAACTCAAACCCTCCACAGCGGCAGATATGTTACGTGTTACAGGGTTACCTGCTTCTTCTGCAACGGCACGTGGTTTACGCAACCCTACAAACAATATGCAACTTGGCACTGCCTATTTACTTCATATTAGTAAAAGTTTTGGTCCTGTTATCCCCTATATTACTGCTGCTTATAATGCAGGTCCTGGACGTGTTAAACAATGGCTCAATACCATAGGAAACCCCTCAACCCAAGAAAACGCTTCTGATAATGACATGATTGATTGGATTGAATCTATTCCTTTTGCAGAAACACGCAATTATGTTCAACGTGTATGGGAAAATATGACCATTTATGCTGTTTTAGACAAAAAATAAATGAGAATAATATGAGTTCAAAAGCCCATTGGTATATAGGACATATATCCCATGATCAGTCGTCAAAATGGGGTGTTATACACCAAGAAGCACAGCAACTTATTAACACTATGCACCGCGTAGGTGCACGTGTTATCACTGCAGAAAGCTGTACGGGAGGCATGCTTGTCACACTTTTGACAGATTTCCCCGGGGCTTCTCATGTTGTAGAAGGTGGCTTTGTGACCTATTCTAACCCTATGAAGCAAGCAATCCTAGGCGTAAAAACCACGACGTTACAACATTATGGTGCTGTCAGTGCACAAACCGTGCAAGAAATGGCGGAAGGAGCTTTACAGGCTTCTGAACGCGCAAGCCTTGCGCTAGCTATTTCTGGCATTGCAGGACCAGACGGTGCCACACCTGAAAAGCCTGTTGGGCTTGTTTGGTTTGGACTCGCCCTACGCCCTTCACACCATAGACCAACACAAACAGAGTACCAGATTTTTAAGGGAGAACGGGCAGATATTCGTACCCAAGCCGTGTATTATGCGATAAAGTTCATCGCCGCACATTTATAAAGATATGTTGAACTCCCCTACACACACACCGTTCATACCTCATAGACTTCGTGGATAAAAGTAGTACGGCGAAAGTTCATGTTAGTAAAAAGCTAGCTGAAAAAAGAACACTACAGCCACTCCCCCCCCCCCATCCGCAAGTTTTACCCTTTTTATATAGAGTGGGGTATGACATTAGACTCATGGTCTACTCCACGATAACCCTTCAGCTTTTTGGGAAAGGATATCATGACAACGTTGCTCTCGTTTTCCCCCTTGAAAGGGCGAAGAGGAAAGGCATCGCTGCGGAAAGGCGGAGGGAGAATCGTAAACCGTTTTTAATCGTTCTGTAAACGCAAAAACCATTCTGCGCGTGGCTTCTGTAAAAACTGCCCCGATAGCGGCTTGAAGCAAAAGAGAGCGTAATTCAAAATCAACGAAAAACTTTACATGGCACCCCTGTTCATGCGACAAAAACACCCATTGATTATGCAAATAACGAAAAGGTCCGTGCTCATAGCGCACCGTAATGGTTGAAGGATCCTCTAAAGCTACGTATGAGGTAAAACTCTCGCGAAATATGCCAAAGCCGATGGTTAACTCTGCCCTTAAATCGGTTTTTGTACGTGTCTGAACTCGTGCACCCACACACCATGGTAAAAAATCAGGGTAAGAAGAGACGTCTGCCACGACCTGAAAAACTTGCTCGGGCTGATAGGGTAAAATACGCTGTTCTGTGTATTTGGGCATTAGTGCACTTCTCCCCCACGCTGATTGCGCGCCGCACGCAATGCTGAAAAATCACTGTCAGCATGGTAAGAAGAACGCGTCAACGGGCTAGAGCTCACTTGTAGAAAACCCTTAACCCGTGCCGTTGTCCCATAATCTTCAAACTCAGCCGGGGTTACAAAACGCACAACAGCAGCATGTTTTACCGTTGGCTGAAGATATTGTCCCATAGTGATAAAGTCGACACCCGCACTCCGTAAGTCATCCATAACTTGAGCGATTTCTGTTTTTTCTTCTCCTAACCCTAACATCAGACCAGATTTTGTAAAAATAGAAGAATCATGCTGTTTGACCTGATCAAGCAACCTTAAAGAGTGATAATACCGCGCTCCAGGACGAATGGTTGGATAGAGCCTGGGTACCGTTTCTAAATTATGATTAAACACATCTGGTCGCGCCGCCACAACCACCTCAAGCGCTTGGGGTTTACGTAAAAAATCTGGCGTTAAAACCTCAATGGTTGTTTGTGCTGCAACTGCACGAATCGCGGTAATCACCTTGGCAAAATGCTGTGCTCCCCCATCGGGTAAATCATCTCTATCGACCGAGGTGATCACTACATGCCGTAAGCCGAGTTTTGCTACGGCTTCTGCCACGCGATACGGCTCGTCTGCATCTAAAGGAAGGGGTATGCCAGTACTCACATTACAAAACGCACAGGCACGCGTGCAAATTTCCCCCATAATCATCATCGTAGCATGTTTTTGTGACCAACACTCCCCTATATTAGGGCAGGCGGCTTCTTCACAAACTGTGACAAGCTTATGCTGCCGCATAAGAGTGTGCGTTTCTTGGTATGTGGGATGTCCAGGAGCTTTCACGCGAATCCATTCTGGCTTACGAGCTATGGGATTATCGGGACGATGCCTTTTTTCAGGATGACGAAGCCGAGCCTTTTCTCCATGACGATGATCAATAATAACACGCATAATCTTTATATTCTCACACAGCAGAGGCTAAAATTTATTTTTTGACAGCCCCTATTTTTCTCTATGAAGTACGTTTTTTTGTACATAACTTTGTCACAATTTACGCCCTGTAATCCCTCTTAACCTTTTAATTTTACTTCTCAATCTCACCGTCAACTCTTCACCCCTAAAAGTTTAATGCCCCCTCATAGGCGGCTAACACCGCCTCATGCATTGACTCAGAAATGGTGGGATGAGGGAAAATTGTTTCAATAAGCTCTGCCTCTGTCAGCTCACCCGTTCGCGCAATGACAAACCCTTGAATCATTTCTGTGACATCGGCACCAATCATATGAGCACCCAAAAGCTCTCCTGTTTGGCGATCAAAAATAACTTTAACCATCCCGGCTGTTTCTCCCATGGCAACGGCTTTACCATCGGCAATGAGGGGGAATTTGCCTACCCGAATAGAATAACCAGCCTCTTTTGCCCGCGTTTCTGTATATCCTACCGAAGCAATTTGTGGCTTACAATAAATACAGCCGGGTATTTTTGTCACATCTAGCGGTTCAACTTTTCTGCCGGCGATTGCCTCTACACATAACACCCCCTCATGGCTTGCCTTATGCGCCAACCATGGCGGACCTGCTAAATCCCCAATCGCGTAGAGACCTACCTCGTCTGTACGACACAGAGAATCGATCACCACATGCGTACGATCAACTCGTACTTTTGTTCCCTCTAACCCGATATTTTCAACGTTACCGACAATTCCCACCGCCGAGAGGATAATATCGGCGGTTATTTCTTCGGCACGTCCCGCGTATTCTACGTGCAAAGTCACACTCTCTGGCGCTTTTTTCAAAGCCCCTAACTTCACGCCTGTGAGCATACGTATGCCCTGCTTTTCAAATTCTTTATGGGCAATCGCGCCTATTTCTTCATCTTCTGTAGGGAGAATACGGGAGGCTGCTTCCAGCAATGTGACTTCTGACCCCATTGCCCGATAAAAAGAGGCGAATTCCGTTCCTATAGCACCACTGCCGACAATAACGAGACGCTGAGGTAAGCATTTGGGAATTAGTGCCTCTTTATACGACCAAACACGGTCACCGTCGGGCTCTAACCCAGGAAGGTCACGCGCCCGCGCTCCTGTTGCCAAAATAACATGCTGTGCCGTAAGGGTAAGAGGCTCCTTTGCTTCGTGAGAGACTATTACTTGCCAGTGACGACTGTTATCTCTACCATTGAGTTTGCCGACCCCCTCAAAAACAGAGACTTCCGCCTTTTTCAGAAGATAAGAAACACCCGTGGAAAGCTGATGAGAAACAGCACGAGAACGTGCAACAATTTTTTGCAAATCAAGGCGTACGTTCTCAACAACGAAACCATATTCTTGTGCGTTATGAAAGAGGGTATTGATTTCTGCTGCACGAAGAAGGGCTTTTGTTGGAATACAGCCCCAATTTAGACATATTCCACCTAAATGTTTTGCTTCAACGAGGGCAACAGTAAAACCTAATTGCGCTGCACGTAAAGCCGCAACATACCCTCCTGGTCCCCCTCCTAGAACAAGAATATCAAAGTTTGTTTGCGTCATTTCACTGCCCCTTATCACCATTGCCCGATTATAACACAAGGGTCATCGGAGATTGCACCGCATCCTTAAATGCGGCAAGCCATTGCGCCGCCATAACCCCATCAATAGCCCGATGATCAACAGAAAGAGTTACTTCCATGACTGTCGCCACTTTAACCTCTCCACGAACAACCACTGTCTGTTGTTGCGCCGCAGAAACAGCAAGAATCGCAGATTGTGGTGGGTTAATAACAGCCGAGAAATTTTTTACCCCATACATACCCATATTGGAAATTGAGAAAGTACCACCTTGAAACTCTTCAGGTTTCAACTTCCCAGCCCGCGCCCGCGCAATAAGCTCTTTTGCTTCAAGGCTAATCGTTTTCAGGCTCTTAAGATCGGCTTGACGAATAATCGGCGTAATCAATCCATCATCGAGCGAAACGGCAACAGAAATATCTGCATGATCGTAGCAAATCATGGCATCGTCTGTATAAGAGACATTCACACCAGGCACTTTTTTCAGTGCCACTGCCGAGGCTTTAATGAGCATATCATTAACCGACAGCTTAAAAGCCCCCTCTCCCTTCTCAGAGGAAAGCGCGTTGAGTTGCTTACGCAGGGCTAAAAGTGCATCTAACTCCACATCAACAGAAACATAAAAATGGGGAATCGTGGTTTTTGCCTCTGTTAGGCGCCGAGCAATGACTTTGCGCATGGTTGTATGGGGCACCACTTTATAAGGCTCACCCCCCGTTATAACCAAACCTGCCATAGGAGAAATAGGCGTTAAGGGCTTTGCTGGCTCTTGACTCACAGGTGCTGCCGTCGTCTTATGCAAATTAGGGACAGTACTCGCAGCATTAGCGGCATCAATATCTCGCCGAATAATCCGCCCGTGGGGACCACTCCCCTTTAACATCGTCAGATCGATTCCTTCTTCTTGTGCCAGACGCCGCGCTAAAGGCGAAGCGATAACACGGTTTGTACTCTGTTGCACCGCGGTTAACGAAGAAACAGAGGTAGAAACAGGGGGAACAGAAACAGCTATAGAGGACGGAGAGCTCTTCTTCTCTGTTGGTAACATTGGAGAAATTGGTGAAGAGTGAGGGGAAGCTAGTTCAACGGTTGCTTGTTTTGTAGTTTCTGCTTTAGACGATATTGAAGGAAGAGTTTCGCCCTTTTGCACCATAAGGGCAATAGGCGATCCTACCGGTACACCTTCTGAACCTTGCGGGACCAAAATACGCCCGAGAACCCCGTCCACGGTAGATTCAAAATCCATCGTGGCTTTATCTGTCTCAATTTCAGCTAAAACATCACCACTTGCAACATCTTCCCCCTCTTTTTTCACCCAACGCGCAATTTTCCCTTCTGTCATCGTTGGAGACAAAGCAGGCATTAAAACTTCAGTAGCCATACAGACCTCACAGCATTTGTTTGACGGCTTCAACAACCTGGGCAGAGCAGGGCAGAGCCAGTTTCTCTAAATTCTCAGCATAAGGCATGGGCACATCAGCCCCTGTTACGCGCGCTGGCGGGGCATCGAGCCAATCAAAGGCTTGCTCCATGACCTGTGCAGCAATTTCAGAACCAATACCCGCAAAAGGCCACCCCTCTTCGACAGAAACAACACGGTTTGTTTTACGAACACTTTGGATAATTGTTGCCGTATCAAGGGGACGTAAACTACGCAAATTGATAACCTCAGCTTCAATACCTTCTTTTTCTAGTGCCTCTGCCGCCTCCATAGCGATTGTTACCGC
>JAZLEM010000159.1:0-13782 GCA_045615245.1 Acetobacter sp.
TATTTTAGGACAAACACCGCTCGATTTGTCTATTGACCTCAACCGTAACCCTATTACTTTCTTACTGTTATCATTACGCGACTCGGACACTGCCCATAACCATAGCCCAGCAGCACAGAACAAAACAATCACACAACATACTGTAAGTACACATGTTTCTAACCTCAATAAAAATGCTCCTGAAAGTGTAGATGACTTGGCAGAAAAAATAACAGCTGCCCCTTCTCATCCCACACAGCATTACGATACTTCTGGCGGTGTAGCACAACCAGAACAGGGCTTTTTAGGGTTTAATGGGAGTTAGGTGAGATCCTCTATTAGAAATCTCTTACATTTTACAATGTATCCTACCCCAAACCGTTTTAAGATAAATAACTCTCACAAAAAACGTTAGTACCTTTTGCCAAAACTTTGGTTCAGCTTTCACCTTTGAACGCTATTTTTCAAAGCACCAAACCGCAGCTATAGACAAAGAGAACTGAAAAAATATTTTTGTTAAAAGAAGATAACTCCTATCTTAAAATTCTATCCTTGATGAACATGGGCATCCATAGCCTTTCCTTTATTAAGAGCTTTGACTGTAGGATCTTGAGTAACGTCACCAACAGGATTAGTCGGATCAATGGCATCTTGTTGAAGATCATCTATAGGAGGAGCTCTTTCTGCAGAAGGATAATTATCGGGATTCAAATCAGGATAGTGATAAAGAATCCACTCTCTCGCTTTTTGTGGAGTAAGATGAAATTGAGGATATCTCTTAATCACCTCATTCACTTTTTGAGTAAGTTCTTTTTCTGCTTGAGCCCTTGTCTTTACTTCCCCATCATTGGGAGGTGAGATATATTTCTTACAACCTTTCACAAAGGTGGAAAAGACACCTAACGCTTCAGAATTCCCGTATTTACCCTCCGCTAAAGCATATTCGAGGAATATTAAAAATCCGGGATGATTGTTCATATATTCAACCGAACATGTTTCTTGTGTAGGTTTTGGAATTGCTATTGCCTGTAAAGGATAGGGCTGCTTTATCACATGCGAAAAGATGTAATTACAACCTTCTAGATAATTAAAAAAATCACACTCTTCACGATGTTGTTCGCATGAAGCATTCACTATTCGAGTAGAATGCACCAATAACAGAATCTTTAGCACTTGCATGACTAACAATATCATAGAGACTTTTATGCTGTACTAAATAATCGAAAGAACACGTTTTTCTGTTTGGTTCTGGTATTTTTTTCCCCACAACCAACAAGGGATAGCGAGAGACAAACACCTAAAGCTATTATAAATTTTTTCATTAAATAATCCTAATAGACGTATGACGCGAGTATATCACTTATCTGTCATAAAATATTACTATTGTTTTTGTACCAAGCCTTTTTTCCTGGTTAATTACGTATATTTTACTTTTACCAAAGTTTATTTGTAACACAGAAGCTTGTTTCTTACTTATAACAAGATATTTTTCAAGCATTATTATACAATTATTTCTGATTGAATATAAAAAAATACCTATTAGAATATTTATATGTTTATATGTATATTTGTTTACAGCAAAAATATATATATAAAAAATATTTGTATAACAAAGTAAAATTTAATAATATACTTCTCATATTAAGAAATAATGGGAATAATAAAGCTGTGATTATACTTCGTAATGAAAATGAGATGACTCTGTTTGGAGATAAACTCGCTAAAATCGCTCAACGAGGCGATATCCTTTTGCTTTCTGGTGCATTAGGGGCTGGAAAAAGCGTATTCGCACGTGCTTTTTTACGTAGCTTTTGTGCTAATCCAACAATGGAAGTACCAAGCCCTACATATACACTTGTACAAGCCTATCCAAGCCCACAATGCACCGTATACCACTTTGATTTGTGGCGTCTTAATGGTGCGAATGATTTAGAGGAGTTGGGCTGGGACGAGGCACAAGAAGGACTTATCCTCGTAGAATGGCCCGAACGGTTAGAAAACCTCTCTCTTCCGCATGCTTTACACATTACACTTTCTATTCTTGCAAACGGGCACCGTGTCGCGCATTTGCAAGGTTGGGAGCAAAGATTATCTCATGCTATGATCGGATCTTTTTCATCATGACACTTGCCACTATTCCAGCACATTTACCATTTTTAGACATATTAGCAAAACAATGGATTGCCCACTTCAACCACGATACACTTGCCACAGGAGACGGCACTATCCTTTTACCCGGTCGTCGTGCCGCGCGTGTTCTTAAAGAGGCTTTTTTACGTCAAACAAACGGCAAAACTATTCTTCTACCCAAAATTATACCGATTGGAACCCTCGGTGATAGTGAAACAGAAATCACCCTATCGCAAATTTCAACAGCACAAAACGTTATAGATTTACCGCCTGCTATTGGGAGCATCTCACGCCTCGCCACCTTAACACATATGATTTTAGCCGCAGATAGTGCTTTTCATAACCAAACATTAGAACAGGCTTGGTTTTTAGCACAATCGTTAGCTGACCTCATGGATGAAGCCGAACGGATGGGTATTGATCTGCATGAACAACTCCCCCACGCCGTACAAGAAGACTATGCAGAAGCAGAACATTGGAAAGATACTCTTCGCTTTCTTTCAATTGTCACCCAACATTGGCCCAAATGGCTCCGTGAACAAGGGGCTATGAACCCTGTTGCACGGCAGCTTGCTCTTCTTCGCATGCAAGTTGCCCTCTGGCAACAACAAGCCTTACAAATGCCAAATCACCCTATATGGGCAGCTGGATTTACAAATACCCTTTCCTCGACGATTGAAACCCTCTCTGCCATACGAACGCACCCCCAAGGACACATTATTTTTCCCGGACTTGATATAACCACCTCTGACGAAATTTTTAACGCATTACCTGATACCCATCCCCAAGCCAATATGCGTAACCTTTTACACGCACTCAACGTAAAAAGATCAGATGTCACTCTATGGGGTTCATCGACGGAAATATCTGAACGCACGGCTACTCTTTCACAAATTATGCTTCCTTCCAAATTTTGGGACAGATCAACGCCTCGAACACGAAAAATCGAACTCCCAGGTGTTTCACGTATTGAAGTACGTAACGATCAAGAAGAAGCTATGGCTATTGGTATGCTTATCCGCGATGCATTAGAAATGCCGCACCAAAAAATAGCCCTTATAACACCCGATCGCAAGCTTGCGCAACGTGTCATGTCAGAATTAGAGCGTTGGGGGATACGCGCTGATGACAGTGCCGGAATATTGCTTGCTGATACACCTACTGCTGTACTTCTACGCCTTATTATACAAGCCATAGACCATCATTTTGCCCCTGTTGATTTGCTCGCACTTCTTAAACACCCTCTCGTTGCGTGCGGGTTAGATCCAAAAGACTGTCGCCAGTTAGCCCGCCAATTAGAATGCTCTGCTTTACGAGGTGCAGCTCCTCCCGCCGACCTCTGTGCCTTGAAAGCCCTTCAATCCATAAGAGACAAGGTCCGCCGCATAAAAATAGGAAACATAAGTGAGAAAACCTCTCTAGAAGAATTTATAGACAAACTAGAAAAATGTTTTGCCCCCATATTCCATTGGCAAGATAGTGCAACTTATCCCGTAAAAATACCAGTACCAGAACTCCTCACAAACCTTATTCAAACTGCAGAAAATCTCGCACAGACGAACGCAGAGAAAGCCGTTTCCCGTCTATGGCAAGGAGAAGAGGGCAATCGGCTCTCTGACCTATTTTCTGAGCTTATTGCCGCCACCGCTATTCTTCCACCACAGCCCTACACCGCTCTTAACGGACTACTTAACGCTGTATTACGCCAAGATAGAACACCCATTCACAAAGGAGATCCTTCTGACGTACATCCTCGGGTATTTATTTGGGAGTTATTAGAAGCACGATTACAAGCCGCCGACACTGTTATCCTTGCTGGTCTTTCAGAAGGCATATGGCCACCTACTACAGACTCCGGACCATGGTTAAACCTCGCTATGCGTGAAAAAATAGGCTTGCCCTCGCCTGAACAAAAAATTGGACAAGCAGCACATGATTTTTGTATGGTTGTCAGTGCATCAAAAGAGGTCGTGCTTTCATCTTCTCACTATAGGGAAGGTCAACCTATTATCCCGGCGCGATGGCTCACGCGTGCAGAAATTTTTCTTAAAAACGAAAAACCCATTCCTCACCATAAGGCACAAGAATGGGTAACACAACTTGCTTTAAAGCAGTGTGAACCACAACAACCTAAACTTAAAGCACCATGCCCCAAACCCTCCCTCAAACAACGCCCGCGTCAAATTAGCGTTACAGAAGTAGAAACTTGGCTACGTGATCCTTACGCCATCTATGCACGTCATGTTCTGAAACTAAAACCTTTACCTGCCCTCCAAGAAGAAACTGATTCACAAGATTTTGGCAATATTATCCACAAAGCGTTAGAACGATGGATCAAAGATTATGACAAAGCACAAGAAAGCTGGTCCATCGAGGATACCCGTGCCTGTCTAGAGACACTCTTTAAGGAAATTCTTGAAGATAAAAAATACGCCCATATCCATTTATCACGCCGTATATGGTGGAAGCCACGTTTTCAGCATATTGCGCAATGGATCGCTGAACAAGTAACTCAAAACCCACCTTTAGACTCACTCTTCGCAGAAGTTAAAGGAGAAATAGAGATCCCTGATTTACCAGGGGGTACATTCAAACTCATCGGACGTGCAGACAGAATAGAATATAACGACAATGGCTTTACAATCTTAGATTATAAGACAGGTAATTTACCATCAAAAGAAGACATAAAAAATGGTTGGGCCCCACAACTCTTTTTAGAAGCCGCTATGCTACAAAAAGGTGCCTTTAGAGACATACCAGAACAACATTGTATTACTGATCTTGTTTATTGGCAGCTTACCGGTAAAAGCCCACCAGGAGAAGAAAAATCTCTTAAAAAACTAGATAAAAGAAAAAAAGAAGAATTAGATCTTTCAGAAAAGACTAATGACTTATGGGAAAAATTCTTATCCTTTATTCGTCATTACGATAATCCTGAAACCCCTTATTGCTCTCACCCTTACCCGGGGAAAGAACCTCGTTTTGCTCAATATGCACGCCTTGCCCGCGTTGCAGAGTGGCAAGTACCTACAACAGAAAACGCGGAGGACGAAGAATAATGACACCTGAACAAACTCTGACACTTGAACAAACTCTCGCTTCCCACCCTACTACCTCTGTTTTTGTATCCGCGTCAGCCGGAAGCGGTAAAACAAGCGTTCTCATTAACCGCCTCTTGCGCCTTATGCTCCCTCATAAAGATAAACAAGGATATTTTCATCCCGGCTGTTCGCCAGATCGTATTTTGTGCCTTACATTTACCAACGCTGCCGCCACAGAAATGACAACCCGCCTGCAAAAAGAATTGGGTCAATGGGCGACATTCTCTGATGATGAGCTTAATAAAAGACTAGAGGCATTAGAAATCCCTCTCTCACCAGAAACACGAAATAAGGCACGATCACTGTTTACAGAAGTGTTAGATTTGCCTGGTGGCATGCGTATTGGCACCATCCATGCTTTCTGCCAATCACTTTTAAAACGTTTTCCGATAGAAGCGCATTTAAGCCCTTATTTTACTCTTCTCGACGAAAATGATGCAGAGATTACACTCGCTTTACAACAATGTATTGAAGATACCCTCGGTCAGATCCCTAAAAATATCATAGAGCCTTTGACCAATAAAACTCTTGGAACTTTTACAAAGCAGGCACTATCACTATGCAGAGATATCAAAGCGCAACCGATTTTAGAACTAGCGAACACGCACCCTAACAACATTACGCATATTCTTTGCGACGCTCTCAATATCTCGATCCCACAAACTGATGATGCCATACTCGAACAGGCTTGCCACACCGTTCAAGAAGAGGCTTTACGTCAAAGCTTTGAGAAGATTCAACAAGGTACACCAACAGCAAGAGAACGTGTTCCACGCTTAATCAAATGGCTCAACCTCCCTCTTTCTGAACGTAAAGCCCAATGGGAGGATGTTTGGTGCAAAAAACTCCTTACCAAAAAAGGAACTCTTCACTCAAATTTAATTGCCACAAAACTAGAAAAAGAATGTCCTGATCTTATAGACACCATCAAAAAAGAAGCTCAACGCATTTCTGACATAGAAGAACAACGCCGTATTGGACGTTTACTGACCTTTTCAGAATCATTCATTCGCTCTATTGCCCCTATTGCGCAACGCTATCACAATCAAAAAGCCTCGCAAGGTCAATTAGAATATGATGATTTAATTCGTCATACACGCCATCTGCTCGAACACGTAGGAACAAGTTGGGTTTTATACAAACTAGATGGCAAAATTGACCATATTCTTGTAGACGAAGCCCAAGATACCTCCCCTGAACAATGGAAAATTATCGACCACCTGACAGATGAATTTTTTGCAGGAAAAGGCGCACGCTCTGAAGAAACACCTCACCGTACCATCTTTGCGGTAGGTGATTACAAACAATCCATTTATAGCTTTCAGGGCGCAGATCCTCAAGCTTTTAAGGATTGGAAAAATCATTTTCATCAACGCGTTAAAGATGCACAACTTTCATGGGATACACCCAAACTAGAAACTTCTTTCCGTTCTACACCTATCATCCTTGAATTTATTGATACTGTATTCTCATTCTCAAAAGCATATCAAGGTGTTAGAGAGGATCAAGAAAAAATCCGCCACCAAGCCTCCCCAATTTGGGATCAGCAAAAACATATAGAACCACGTATAGAGCTATGGCCACTCGTCTCTCCTGACAACAACACGGAAGACAAAAAAATAGACCCTTGGAATTTGGATAAAGGTGCCTCGTCCCGACGTCCTGGCAAAAATGCCGAGCAAAAGCTTGCAGATGCCTTGGCAGATTATATTCAACAACTTACCCAAAGTCACCCTCACTCCTTAAAACCGCAAGACATACTCATATTGGTACGAAAACGATCTTCTTTTGTCAGCTATCTATCTTATGCCCTTAAAGTAAAAAACATACCTGTTACCAATCTTACCCGGGCTTGTTTGATTGACCAAATCGCACTGCAAGACCTCATGACTCTCTGCGAAGCACTTTTACTCCCACAAGATGACCTCACACTAGCTTGTGTCTTAACCTCTCCTTTAGGCGGATTATCAGATGAAAGCCTCATGCGCTTAGCCATCGATAGACCCGACAATCAGGATTTATGGTCAACTCTCAAAGAACGACATAGCCAAGAAGAAGATTGGACACGCGCATGGAACTTTTTAGACACTCTTTTTAGTAAAGTCGATTATTTAAGCCCGCATGCATTGTTATCTCTTGCATTAGGGTTTCTCGGTGGACAAGCTCGATTATTAGCGCGCCTTGGACAAAGTGCGATAGAACCCATCGATGAATTATTAACAACCGCCTTACAATACCAAGACAAAAATCCCCCTTCACTTCAGGGTTTCATATATTGGCTTAAAAACTCTCAAAAAGAAATTAAGTATAAAGCCAGTACAGAGGGGCAGAGTGTACGCATTATGACCGTCCATAGTGCCAAAGGGCTTGAGGCACCTTTGGTTATTCTCCCTGATACCATGAGTACACCTAGTTCCAATAAGCGTGACACCCTTCGTTGGATTTCATACCCTAATCATTCATCAGAAACAAATGACCTAAAAATTCCTGTCTACGCTTCAGAAGATGAAGCAGAGTCGCTCAATAAAATCCGAGAAGTTATTGAGACGAAAAAAATCAAAGAACAAGAAGAATATAATCGTCTCTTATACGTCGCTCTCACACGCGCCCGTGATAGACTAGTTATTTGTGGATTCAATAAAAGCACGCCAAAAGAGACAGACCCATCTTGGTATGACCATTGTCAACGGGCTTTTCAAGAACTCGAAACCCAAAAGAAAACCCAAAAAAGAAGTGCGTTTAATGGGGCACCAGATTGGCTCAACTCTATCGATGTGTTTGAAGAAAATAATATTCCTCAAAAAAATAACCCAGAACATGACCCCACACCTTTCTCCCCTTTACCTACATGGATTGGATACGCTCCAGATTGGAAACCTACACCACCGAAACAAGAAGAAAATTCTCTACATACACTCACACCATCACGATCAGAAAGCGATTCTTCTGCTTCGTCAGCTTATGCACGTTCACCCCTTGAAATAGCGACTATAACGCCAGCCCGTGCCCGTGCTGCAGCCCTACGACGTGGAACTCTGGTGCATGAATTACTTCAATTTTTACCCAACCTTCCCATTGACCAACAAGAAAATGTTGCACGCCAATACTTAGAGCGCCCTATTCATGGTTTTGAACGTGATACAGCTCGATCTCTGGCTAAAAATCTTATTTCAGTAATACGTATGCCAGAGCTTGCGCCCCTCTTCACACAAAAAGGTAAAGCAGAACAGCCATTAGCAGGAATCGTCAACGGACGAGTTATTGTCGGACAAGTGGACAGATTATGTATTTTACCCGATCGCGTCATTGTTTGTGATTTTAAAACAGGGCGCCATATTCCGCGCGATGTTCATAAAACACCTGTTGATTACTTACGCCAGATGGCAGCTTATCGCACTCTTTTACAGCAACTATGGCCCCACAAAACTATTGATTGTGTTTTAGTGTGGGTTGACGAACCTCGTGCCGATATATTACCCGAAACGCTGTTAAATATTTATTCTCCATAAATAATGACGTTTCTTTCTTCTTAAAAGGTTTAGAGTTTTTTCGATCTTGTCAAAACTTGTCAAAAACAGATAGACTTTATTATCTCTAAAATATTTCTTCAATGATCCACAGAACAACCGACACAATAGATAAGAAAAGGTAATTACCCATGAACCACCATACACGAACCGTTAGTGATGCGAGTTTTACCCAAGATGTGCTCAATGCTTCTGGTTTAGTTCTTGTTGATTTCTGGGCAGAATGGTGCGGTCCTTGCAGAATGATTGCCCCTGCTCTGGATGAAATCGCTCAAGATTTTGCAGGTCGTCTCATCGTTGCAAAAATCAATATTGATGAAAACCCTTTAACACCGAGCCGTTATGGAGTACGAAGCATTCCAACCTTAATGCTTGTTAAAAATGGCACAGTAATCGAAACAAAGGCAGGGGCTCTCCCCAAAAGCCAGTTTCGAGCATGGATTGACTCTCATCTTTAGTCTCTTATTAAATTTAGCTTTTTTGCTCTACGACAAAAAGGAATTTAAATGAACTGGATTACAGATTACGTACGCCCAAAAATCCGCAGCATACTACGACGTGAAGTGCCTGATAACCTTTGGGTTACATGCGATTCATGTAATCAAATGCTCCTTACCAAAAAATTGGTTAAAACATTCAACGTTTGTCCCCATTGTGGGCATCATATGCGCGTTTTAGCACATGACCGCCTCAAATGGACATTTGACAATGGAGAATACACCCTCGTTCAACTCCCAACCACGCCGGTTGATCCGTTAGGTTTTCGTGATCAAAAAAAATATACCGAACGCCTTAAGAGTGCCCATAAGACAAGCCAGACAGAAGAATCGCTCCTTGTTGCGCAAGGCACAATTGGCAACAACCCCGCTGTTGTTGGTGTTATGGTTTTTGAATTTCTAGCTGGTACCATGGGTGCCGCTTTTGGTGAAGCTTTTATCACAGCTGTTGAATGTGCCATTGCCAAAAAATGCCCCCTCATTATGTTTACCGCCTCAGGGGGTGCCCGTATGCAAGAGGGGCTCATTAGCCTCATGCAAATGCCGCGTACTACGATCGCTGTTCAAATGCTTCGTGATGCCCATCTTCCTTATATTGTTGTTTTAACGAACCCTACTACGGGAGGGGTTACGGCCTCTTTTGCTATGTTAGGTGATATCCAAATTGGTGAGCCTAATGCTCTTATTGGTTTTGCGGGTCCACGTGTTATTCAAGATACTGTACGCGAAACGCTTCCAGAAGGCTTTCAACGTTCAGAATATCTTATGGAACATGGCATGCTTGATATGGTTGTTCACCGTAAAGACATACCACGAGTACTCGCACAAATTATTAGCTTATTAATGCGTACACCTGTTGATCCTTTACAACAGGTTCAAGTCGATTCTGAAAAAGAAACTCAAGAAATCGCACAACAACCTACACAAGACACTCACTAACCGATTCTCTCCAGAGATTAACATGTCACGGTCTCTTCCGACACCACCGACCTGTACTTACCCAACGAACCCCCTTCCAAGTATTTCTGCTCCTCCCTCTTTTAACCCTGTATCAGAATTTACAGGAAAAACAGGAGAGATTCTTGACCGCATTAACGCTCTTTATCCGAAACTTATCGATCTCTCATTAGGACGGATTAAAGCTCTTCTCTCCCGCCTTGGTCACCCCGAAAAAAAACTCCCTCCAGTTATTCACGTTGCAGGAACCAACGGCAAAGGAAGCACTTGTGCCACCCTTCGCGCTATTGGTGAAGCCGCAGGCTGGCGCGTTCATGTTATGACATCACCTCATCTTATCAGTGTTACAGAACGCTTTCGCATTGCAGGACAGCTTGTTAGTGAAACAGACCTTATTACCGTTTTAGAAGATATTGAACACCTCAATGGTGGAAAGCCTATTACAGTTTTTGAAGTGTTAACAGCAGCGGGTTTTTTATTGTTTGCCAATACCCCCGCAGACCTTGCTATTATTGAAGTCGGGCTTGGTGGTCGTTATGACGCAACTAATGTTATTCAACACCCTGCCGCTTGTGCTATTACCCCTATTTCACATGATCATGAGGCTTTTTTAGGCAACACTTTAGATGCGATTGCTACAGAAAAAGCCGGTATTTTTAAGCCTCATGCGCCTGCTGTTACAGGTTTTCAATCAGAGAATGTTATGGCAGTTTTACGAGAGATAGCCCTTAAAACAAAAACACCTCTCTTTTGCCGTGGACGTGATTGGACTTTAACCCCTTCATCAAACAATGATATGGCTTTTACTGATTCTATCGGTACATTAACGCTTCCTTTTCCTGCCCTTTTAGGACCTTGGCAAGTCGATAATACGGGTTTAGCTGTAGCCACTATGCGCCAAATGGCTTTACACACAGGCTTACAAATTCCCACAACGGCATGGCAAGGCATAAGTCACGTTTCATGGCCAGCCCGGATGCAACGCCTTACAGGAACACTTGCCCATAGGCTCCCTTCTCAATGGGAATTATGGCTCGATGGCGGACATAACCCGGGAGCAGGCGTTGCGCTTGCACAAGCCCTCACTTTATGGGCTGATCGACCAATTCACCTTATCGTTGGGATGAAGCAAAGCAAAAATGCTTCAAAATTCCTTGAGCCTCTCATACCCTTCGCCACAAGTATTTGGGCGATTCGTGAACCCGACCAATACCTTGCTCTACCTGTTGAGGAAATTGTAAAGGCAAGTAACGACAAAGCCCAAATAGGACCAACCCTAACACAAGCATTAGAAAAAATAATAAAACACCACGGCAATACACCGGCACGCGTGTTAATTTGCGGGAGTCTCTACCTTGCAGGCATTGCCTTAAAACAAGACGCACCATAACCACACGATCACACGCATACAAGGCGTCTAACAGCGTTCCATAATAAAAAATAAAAATTTTAGAAAGTAAATGGTGCCCTCAGTAGGATTTGAACCCACGACCTACCGCTTACAAGGCGGTTGCTCTACCACTGAGCTATAAGGGCATTCTCTTAAGCACGTTCCTCATAAGGAATCCGAAAGCTCTCCAAGAAAGAAACTTTCTCCCCGCAACGCGTTCTATCATTCCCTTTTTGCACAAAAACAAAAAAAATACAACTCCTAAAAGGACTTTTCTTGAACAGTTTATTCTATTTCAAGGCTGAAAACTTACGAGGCTACAAGATTCTACCCGATAAAACGCAATAAATAACGGTACCCTAAGCCCTGTTTTCAAAAAATCATATTTTATTAGGAATACAGAAATACTACAAAATAGTGTAGAATATAGCTTTTATAATAACAACTTTTAACACTTCTAACCCTATGCACTACTCTACTCCTTCTTTATTACTCCACGATAGCCAACGCCGTTCTACAATACCGTTTACGCCCCTTGATCCAACACATGTTAAAGTCTATTACTGCGGTCCAACAGTGTATGATCTCGCCCATATTGGCAATTTGCGTGCCATGATTACGGCTGATGTGTTAGTTCGCCTTTTACGCCATTTATATCCACGCGTTACTTTTGTCCGTAATATTACCGATGTTGATGACAAAATTATTACCCGTGCCCAAGCACAGAAAGAAGATATTTCCGCGTTAACACGTCGCACAACAGCTGATTTCCATGCTGATTTGGACGCTGTTGGCGTTTTGCCCCCAGATATTGAACCCCGCGCCACCGATAACATTGCAGAAATGCAGGCAATGATTATTCGGTTACTTGATAACGGACATGCCTATATTGCCGATGGGCATGTTTTATTTTCTGTTGACTCATTTTCCTCTTATGGCGCTTTATCGGGGCGCAACCCTGAGGAACTTGAAGCTGGCGCACGTGTCGAAATTGCCCCTTACAAAAAATCCCCGGGAGATTTTGTACTTTGGAAACCCTCCACCCCAGACCAAATAGGATGGGATAGCCCTTGGGGAAGAGGTCGCCCAGGATGGCATATTGAATGCTCAGCTATGTCTTATCGTTACTTAGGAGAAAATTTTGATATTCATGGTGGCGGTTCAGATCTCATGTTTCCTCATCATGAAAACGAACGTGCCCAAAGTTTATGCTGCTTTCCCCGCAGCCACTTTGCCAATTTTTGGATACACAACGCCCTTCTTCTCGTTAATGGGGAGAAAATGTCTAAATCTTTAGGCAATTTTTTAACGATTCGTGATGTCCTCACTCAAGCCCCACCAGAAGCTTTACGATTGTTGCTATTAAGCACCCATTACCGTTCTACTCTTAATTACACCCACGACCATTTGCAAGAAGCCCGTCGCACTTTAGACCGATTTTACCGCGCCCTAGAGGCAGCGCATATATCATCTTCCTCTACAGAAACAAAAAAATCTCTTACAACCGCAAAAATACCCTTAAACGTTCTTAACGCGCTTTGTCATGACCTTAACACACCAGAAGCAATTGCAGAGCTTCATAAATTGGCAAACCAAGCTCTTAAAGGAGACCACCAAGCTGGATTAGCCCTTCATTATGGTGCAGGGCTTATGGGGCTTTTACAAACCAGCCCGCAGAAATGGTTTTGCGGTATGGTTTCTCATGAAAACACCGAAATTATTAACGCCCTTATTACGGAACGATTAGAAGCCCGTAAAAAGCGTGACTTTGCCCGTGCCGACACTTTACGTGATCAACTCCACACTATGGGTATTCTTTTAGAAGATACCCCTGCAGGTACAACGTGGAGGCGTGCATGACGAAACGAGACACTGGCGCACCGTTAGAACCTTTGGGCAACACCCCCGTTATTATTTTAGTACGCCCTCAAATGGCAGAAAATATTGGTACAACAGCCCGCGCTATGGCGAATGGCGGCTTATTTCATTTACGGCTTGTAAACCCGCGCGATGGCTGGCCCCAAAGCCGGGCGTGGCGTGTGGCTTCTGGCGCTGATCGTATTTTAGAAGCTGTCACCGTACACCCGAGTGTTGATGACGCGATTGCCGATTTACACCATGTTTATGCTACGTGCCCCCCCCCCCGTCACATCATTAAAACCGTTATGACAGCTCGCGGCGCAGCAGCCGAATTACGTATT
>JAZLEM010000160.1:0-12693 GCA_045615245.1 Acetobacter sp.
TCTCTACTCTCGGTGATATCCTCTATAATAATTATAAAATCTTTTCACTTAACGACAGCCATGATTTTGGCGCTGTTTTTGACGTCGCCCTCGGTATATTCTTCGCCTGTCTGTGTGCCGTCATCGCAATCTATGTTTTACTCGCTGTCCTTGCCGTTTGGTTCCTCATGTATGTCGGTATCTTCATTCTCGGTTTTGGATCGACCTCTTGGACGTCCGACATGGCAATCAACTATTTCAGAACCGTTCTCGCCGCCTCCATACGTCTCGCTACAATCATCCTCATCGTCGGCGTTTGTCAAAACGTTATCGAAACTATAGCACAAAAAATGCAAGCGGGGATCGCCTATAGCTCTAATAACTTTATGATGATGACAGAACTCATCATCAGTGCCCTGATGATGTATCTCCTCATAAAAACCATACCCGAACTCTTGGCGTCTTTAGCTAAAGGTGTTCTCGGCTCAAATACACATCAGTCAAACCCTGCGAATGCTTACGCCAATGCCCTCATGAACAGCCATTACGCAGGCGGTTCTACAGGCGGTGGCGGATCATCAAGATCAGCGGCAGAAATTCGAGAGGCAGAACAACATGCCCAACAACTCGCCGCCTCTCTCATGGCACAGCGTGAAACGGCTAAAGCTGAAGAAAGAGCAAGAGCCGCTAAAGTAGCTTACCCAAAAGCAGGAAGTACCGCAAACAATTCACCTATAACCTCAAGTGCGCGCACTTATATCGTAGAGAATATGTCCGAAAAAGAAAAAGAAGCTATGTATCATATCCCAGCTTCACAAATCTACATCCCACCGCCCGGCTACATCGGCGATAGAAGCGACGTCGGGGGACCTAAGCCCAGCTAAAACCTGTAGATCTGTAACACTTGTGTTCATGCGACACGAAATCATGCCTCTTCTAATGCCTCATAGCGTTTTTCCAGAGCGTATTGTTTGTTCCATCGCTGCGTCAGTGAAGTATGGTATTCCTGCGAATATCATGCTTGCTGTTGCGCAACAAGAGGGTGGCAAGGCTGGGCAGGCTGTTGTCAATACAAACGGCTCTGTCGATTATGGTGCCATGCAAATTAACACGGCTTGGCTTGCTGATTTAAGAAAATACGGTATTACGGCACGCGATGTGACCAAAGCTGGGTGCTATGCGTATGATTTGGCGGCGTGGCGGATACGCCAGCATATTAAGCATGATACGGGCAGTCTTTGGCAGAGAGTGGCGAATTATCATTCGTATACGCCGAGATTTAATTTAGAATATCGTCTTCAAATTGAAAGAAAAGCAGGCTTTTGGATGCAATGGTTACAAAAGAGATTTGTCACCGTTGAAGTGCAAAGCCAGCCCAAAGACACAGCAAAGACAAGCCAGCCTGTTGTTCGGACACAAACACGCCGATACACCAAAGCCTATGTCATGGCACACACAACGCCTAGAACCATACAGGCAGCGGATTGACGTTGTTGTCTTAAACCAAGCCTGCTACACTCAAAGTGTAGATGTTTATGTAAAAGGAGCTTAATGATGACGGCAATTCCTCTTTATCAACATATAGAAAACCTTCAAGTCAATGACGTGTCACCTATGAAGTCTATAAGCCAAGCAGAGCTCGATAGGCAGTGCATGATTGCGAACGAAATGGATAAAAAAGACATTGAGTTACAACAACTCATGGACGACGCTTTGGAAAACATCGACGGATGGACAGCATGACGCTTAGGCTAAAGCGTGGCGATATTGTGACAATGGCAGAAAAAGGTCATTATAGTAGCAAGCCAAGACCTGCTCTTGTTATTCAGTCTGAACAGTTTAGTACACTTGAAAGTATTACATTACTTCCATTAACAGGTGATATAGACACTACTCTAGCTTTCCGTGTGGATATTCCACCAAGTGGACAAAACAAATTGGCTAAACTTTCACAGGTTATGGTCGATAAAATATTAACTGTTAAACGTCATAGCATAGGACGTCATCTTGGACATCTTGAGGAGGATATTCTTTCAATAGTTGATGAAAGATTAGCCACGTTTTTAGGTTTACGTCCTTTTTCCTGAATATTGACGCTTGGTATCCGATGAAATAAAAAATCAACTCTTACCAAGAATGCGATAGTTGAAGAGTGGCAGAAATTCTGTAGTTATTTTTAGTATCCACAGAATCAGTGGATTGGTTTGTGGAGTATTTTTTAATTACCGTTTTAGAGTTCTTGTTTTTTCTGGTTTTACGACGATTGAGTGGTTTTCGTTTTTAAAAATAACCAAGATATTTTGTTGTATAGAGTGTAAGAAAAAGCAGGATTAAGACAAAAAGCAAAGCCCCTACCATTTGTAACCCTTCTCGTAGCGAAATCATTTCTATAGGGGAGGCAGCTGTTGTTTGAGTATCAAGTTTGATGATATCTTCTGGAGCTGCCACTTTTTCCTTTTTGGTGGGCGAGGAAATGAGTGTTTTGTTTTTATCTGGCAACATTTTTTCCTTTTAACGCAATGATAAGCGTTGTTACAGGCTAGGTTTGTGGAGGCGTCCAGCTCTTGAGAAATTCTTCAAGAGCGGCATCAGGTTTACCAATTTTAATTTGAAGTGTTACGTATAAATTGCCGGCTGGGTGGCTACCGTGGGCTTGTACACCTTTACCACGCAGGCGAAGCACAGAACCACTGTCTGATCCTGCTGGAACATTCATGCGTACGGTACCAGAAGGTGTAGGCACCATGATAGGACCGCCTAAAACAGCTGTTTTTAAGTCAATCGGCAAAGTTTCGCGAATATCACGACCATCACGCGTAAATATTGGATCTGGTATAATGGTTACCGTGATAAGGGCATCGCCCGGATGACCATTATGAAGGCTTGTAGCCCCTTTTCCACGCAGGCGGATCGTTTGTCCGTTCTCGATGCCGGGAGGGATACGCACATCAAGCGTGTTATTGTTAGGAAGAGTCACGCGTGATGTTACACCGTTGACAGCATCCCGAAAGCGAATATTAAGCGTGGTAGAAAAATCTTCTCCTTTTTGATGGCTTCTATGGCGCGTGTGGTTACCAAAGCCACCAAACACGCTACTAAAAAAATCTCCCAAATCTTCTGGTCGAAGGTTTTCTCCCATACCTCCAGCCCCCGGGTGGAAACCACTAAAACCGGGCGAAACACATTCTTGTCCGTTGGCATCTATTTCACCACGGTCAAAGCGAGCACGCTTTTCTGGATCCGAAAGGAGATCGTTGGCTTGATTAACGGCTTTGAAGTTTTCTTCTGCTTTGGTATCGCCCGGGTTACGATCAGGGTGGTATTTTTTGGCAAGTTTACGATAGGCTTTGCGGATGTCATCTTGGCTTGCAGTTTTAGGCACACCAAGCACGGTATAGGGGTTTTGAGCGTTCAAATAGATTCCTCCTTAATTGTTTTGCCATTATTTAAGTTTGGTCATTATTTTAGTACGTCATTTTAGCACGTCAGAAATAGAGATGAGAGGGCGAATAACCTTTCTGTTTAAGGTGTTAAACAATTGTCGCGTCTCAAAAGAGAATATTCTATAAATAGCATATTCTTTATATATTATGTTTATGGTATGAAACTGCAAGAGGGAGTAAAGGTTGAATTATGGTGAATAAATCTCGTTTTTTTGATGATATTGCCGGCGTCGCAGGCGGTGTTATTTCGGCGGCGGTGGGCGTGCGTGAGGAAATTAACGCGCTGGTACAGAGCCGAGTCGATGAAGTGCTTACACGTTTGCAAGTGGTACGTCGGGAAGAATTTGAAGCCATGCGTGAGTTGGCAACGCGGGCACGCATAGGGCAGGAAGAGGCTGAAAAACGTCTCGCTGCGTTAGAGCAACGTTTAGCAACGCTGGAAAAAACGCATTAAATTAAATAGCCTCTGATACGTAAATGGAAAAAACTGAAGATATTTTTGACCTAAGTAAGAGGTATAACCCAAGTGAGAGGGAAGTTTTTCCCTCTATTTTGCTGGTAGGGTGTGGCAAAATGGGGGCAGCTCTTCTGCATGGTTTTAGGCATAGTTTTGTGTATGGTTTTGTGCAGGGGGGGGGAGAGGAAGAAAAACATTTTTCTTGTGTCGTGGTTGACCGTCACCTGCCGAGTCTGCCGGATTCCTGTTGTTGTGTGGCTTCGATTTCTGATATACCTCAAAATTTTATCCCAGATGTGATTATTTTAGCAATTAAGCCACAAAAAGCAGAAGAAGTGCTTATAGCGTTAGGGGTACGCTATGCAGAACAGAAACTGACGCTTTTATCAGTGATGGCTGGGCGTACAGTGGCTTATTTAGAAAAAATGTGGTGTGTTCATA
This sequence comes from Acetobacter sp., assembly GCA_045615245.1. Classification (GTDB taxonomy): domain Bacteria; phylum Pseudomonadota; class Alphaproteobacteria; order Acetobacterales; family Acetobacteraceae; genus Acetobacter. The sequence continues at coordinate 4,321 of JAZLEM010000160.1, forward strand.
GCTGTTCTCGCCCTATTGTGGTTCGGGCTATGCCTAATACGCCGAGTGTGGTGGGGGCAGGTGTGTGTGGGTTATATGCTTCAGGGCAAGTAGGGGTAAAACAAAAACAACAATGCGAAAGGCTTATGCGTGCTGTTGGTCAAGTGGTCTGGGTTGATGAGGAAAGTTTGATTGATGTTGTAACGGGTGTTTCTGGGAGTGGACCCGCCTATGTATTTCTATTGGCGGAATGGCTTGAAAAAGCTGGTATTGAACAAGGTTTGCCACAGAAAGTAGCCCGTCTTCTCGCGCGGGAAGTGATTTATGGCGCGGGGAAAATGCTTCATGAACAATCAACAGACGCCTCCGAGTTACGGCAAAACGTCACAAGCCCGGGGGGAACAACAGCTGCCGCTTTATCGGTTTTAATGCGAGAAGACGCATTCCCCAAAATCATTCCTGAAGCTGTTACAGCGGCTGTGCGTCGGGCAGGGGAATTGGCATGCTGATTTTTAACGTTTGATCTTTTAACGTTTAATCAGGGGCGTTATATATTTATTGAGAGAATAGGTTTTTGGGGGTATGGAACGAGATACTTTAGAGAAAGCTTTAGTTGCTGCTGCGATGACGCTTGCCGAAGAGCGGGGATGGGGTTCTGTTTCTGTTGTGGAGTCGGCACGTCGGGCAAATTTATCTTTAATTGACGTTAGGCAATATTTTCCATCGCAAACCTCTATTTTACTTTGTCTTGGGCGATTGGCTGATAAAAACGCACTTTGTGAGGATTTTTCTCATCAGGTGTTGTCTGATGATGATATCCCAACAGAGAGCACACCAACAGAGGGAGATGACAGACGCGAACGTTTATTCGATATGTTAATGTGTCGGCTAGATGTTTTTCAACAATATCGTAAAGGCGTAAAATCTGTTTTACGATCCCTTCCTTTTAATCCATGGCAAGCGGTGCAAGTCGGCAACGCCACAGCCGAGAGTATGCGTTGGATCGCAGAGGCAGCAGGGCTTAATACAAGTGGTGTTGCTGGTATGGCGCGGGTTGGAGCTTTGGTTGGTCTTTGGACACATGTTATCCGTGTTTGGGAACAAGACGAAAATGTTGACATGGGAAATACCATGGCGGCATTAGAGCAGGCTTTGGATCAAGGAGTCAAATGGGGCTTATTGTCTTCAGGAGGTTTGTTGAGGGCAGTTATGTCTTAATGCCTTAAAGTAAGATAGAGGAAAAACATTAGTGAAAGTCGTTTCTGAAACGCTTTTTTGACATGATTTTGCGAATAGCTCTTTACAAAAGCGGGTGTTTAGCGTAAAAAGAACATCATAAGAGTTTTCCTCGGATAAGGTGATTCCCGTCAATATAGTTTTGGGGTGTAGCCAAGCGGTAAGGCAGCGGATTTTGATTCCGCCATGCGGAGGTTCGAATCCTCCCACCCCAGCCATAAGAGGTTGAGGATTGAAAAGATATCTCTTTTTTATTTTTTGAAACCTCTCATCTAATAGACGAGTAAATAAGTTTCTTAATAATAAGTAGCAAGCACAAGCACAGAGAGTAATTATTGTTTTTTGAGAAAATATTTAAGTATTGATAAATGTGGTTGTATTGGTATCGTGCGGGGCTGACGGATAAAGTTTTCGCACGAGGCGTTCCATCGTAAGCCCTTGAACAATAATCGTAAAAACAACGACGCCATAACAGACGGGAAGCAGGAAATCGTGGAGTTTTGCACTAGAAAGCCCAAGGGCAAGCGAAACGGAAATACCCCCGCGTAAGCCTCCCCATGTGAGAATAGTCAGTACACGCCCTTTATCCCACTTACGAAGGTGAATCGGGAAAGTTGAGAGAAAAACACTTGCTCCGCGTACAACGATAGAAAGGGGAATAATACACAGTGTTATGAGGATAAGGGGCAAATAGAGAGGGACATTGATAATTTCAAAACCAATCAATAAAAAGAGAAAAACATTAAGCACTTCGTCGATGAGTTCCCATGTTATTTCAAGTGTTTGACGGGAATGTGTATCAACAGCGGCTGAATGACGGTGTGTACCAAAGCACATGCCAGCAACGACAACAGCAATAGCACCAGACATACCAAGCCAGTTCGTGAGGCTGAATGTGCCTGCCGCAAGTGTTAGAGAGGTGAGGAGGTCGATATGGGTATCGCGTTGCCCTTTCATTACTTGCAGAGCTATCCATCCTGTTAGAGCTCCTAGTAATCCTCCCCCTATGGCTTCTCGACAAAAGGCGGAAATAACTTCTTGAAACGTTACATTTTGGCTAGAGTCTGTGGCAAGTCCAATGGTGACACTGAACAAGACCACGCCAACACCATCGTTAAAGAGGCTCTCTCCGGCAAAAACAGCTTGGAGGGGTTCGGGAAGCCCCAAGCGTTTCAGCATACCGACAACTGAAACAGGGTCGGTGGGAGCAAGAATAGCTCCGAGCACAATACACCAACTCAAAGGGATAGGGTGCTTCATAAAGGAAAAAATATACCAACTCCCTATAGCCATAAGAATAACAGAGAAGAATGTGCCAAGAATAGCGAGAGCGGTTACAGAGACGAGTTTCTTTTTAAGATGTCCAAGGTCTACCTGCATAGCGCCGGCAAAAAGCAAAAAAGAAAGGGCACCATTGAGCAGAGCTTGCGGGAGATCTACGGCGTTGAGAAATACACGGGGCAAGGCAAGAAGGTTATAGGCAGGAAAAACCGTGTCTAAACATATAATGAGTAAAGAGGTGAAAAAAGAAAAAACCAGTACACCAATTGTTACGGGAAGACGTAGGGTATGGTGATTGATTACGCTAAATCCCGTACATAAAAGAAGCAAAATGGCGATAAGGTTAAGAGTATTCATACTTATTGTATTGAAAATGAAAAAACAAGACTCGGTCGGTCAACGCGTTTGGGTAGACGAAGAGCCAATCTGTCTTAACCGCGTAAAATGCAAGCGCCATAATTTTACGCGATTAGGGTTCTCTTTTTATAAGAATATGTCGTTTACGCCCAGAAGAGAGTCGGATAGCTTTTTTATCTTCTCCAAGCATGTCCTGCAGGGAAAGAATTTGATTTTCATCTTGCACAGGAATCATGTTGAGGCGAGCCCCTCCATTTCTAATAAGGCGACGTGCCTCGCTTTTGCTTGCTGTTAATCCTGTTTCTGTGAGGAGATCTATAAGCAGGACACCCTCTTTAAGACGAGTGTCTGTAAGGGGATACGTTGGAAGACCTTCTGTGAGGAGTTGTCCTTCTGCAAAAGTCTGTCGTGCGGTAGTGGCTGCTTGTTCAGAAGCTCCACGACCGTGACAGAGAGCCGTTGCCTCTGTGGCGAGCACAATTTTAGCCTGATTGATATCTTCGCCGTGAAGTGTATCGAGTTGGGCACATTCTTCTAGGGGAAGTTCTGTAAAAAGTCGCAAAAATCGAGAAACATCGGCGTCTGCTGTGTTGCGCCAAAATTGCCAATAGTCAAAAGCACTCATGCGGTGTGGAGAAAGCCATACAGCCCCGTTGGCTGTTTTGCCCATTTTCTCTCCAGATGCTGTCGTGAGAAGAGGGGTCGTAAGCCCCATAACGGCAGTTTGATCGGTACGACGGATGAGTTCAACACCCGAAACAATATTCCCCCACTGGTCGGATCCACCGAGTTGGAGACAGACCCCATAGCGACGGCTTAATTCACGAAAATCATAGGCTTGAAGAATAGAATAATTAAACTCTAAAAAAGTTAAGCCTTGTTCTCTGTCTAATCGACTTCGGACAGAATCAAAAGAGAGCATACGGTTAACGGAGAAGTGTACGCCTACGTCACGCAAAACATCAATATACATTAAGCGATCAAGCCAATCGGCATTATTAACAAGGCATACGTCCTGATTATTAAAAGATAAGAATTGACGTAGACAGGCTTCGATCCCGGTTTGATTGGTCTGAATACGTTCTTTTGTCATAAGTTGGCGCGATTCTTCTCGAAAAGAAGGGTCACCAATTTTAGCCGTGCCTCCACCAATAAGGGCAATCACTTTGTGTCCATGGCGTTGGAGAAGGCGTAAGAGCATAATTTGGATAAGGCTCCCCACATGGAGACAATCGGCGGTGGGATCAAAACCGATATAGGCAGTTATCGGTCCTTGACACATAAGGGCGTCGAGCTCTTCAGCGTGGGTGCATTGATAAATAAATCCCCGCGCTGAGGCTTCTTGCATAAAAGGGCTACGAAATAGAGTTTTTGTCATGGTATGGCGTCTCTTAATGCTCTGTTGTTCCGCCGACGGTTAAGCCTGTCATTTTTAAAGGAGGTTGTCCAACGCCAACAGGTACATTTTGCCCTGCTTTGCCACAGGTGCCAACACCGTGATCAAGCTGCATTGTCTTCCCAATCATGGAAATACATTGTAAAGCTTGCGCACCATTACCAATAAGTGTTGCGCCTTTAACAGGGGTCGTTAAACGACCATTTTCAATGAGATAAGCCTCTGATGCGGCAAATACAAAACGACCTGAGGTAATGTCTACTTGTCCTCCTCCGAAATGAACAGCGTATAAGCCACGTTTTACAGAATGAATCATTTCTTCTGTGGATGTCGTGCCGGAAAGCATAAAAGTATTTGTCATACGGGGGATCGGTACATGGGCGTAAGATTGTCGCCGACCATTCCCTGTAGGAGAGGTGCCCATAAGGCGGGCATTGAGTCTATCTTGCATATAACCTTGTAAAATACCGTCTTCGATCAATACTGTGCGTTGTGTCGGTGTCCCTTCGTCATCGATCGTCAGGCTTCCGCGTCGGTCAGGAAGTGTCCCGTCATCAACAACAGTGACGCCAGAGGCAGCGACTTGTGTGCCAATACGTCCTGTGAAAACAGAGGTGCCTTTTCTATTAAAGTCGCCTTCAAGACCATGCCCAACGGCTTCGTGGAGGAGAATACCCGGCCAACCTGGTCCTAAAACAACCTCCATTTCTCCGGCAGGGGCTTCTTGGGCAGAGACAGCAACAAGTGCCTGACGGAGGGCTTCATCAACAGCCCCTTGCCAGCATTCTGTTGCTAATAAGCGGTGTATATCATAACGCCCGCCTAACCCATGGCTTCCGCTTTCACGTCGTCCTTCATGTTCCACAACGACAGAAACATTAAGGCGGATAAGCGGGCGTAAATCGGCAAAACGTGTGCCATCAGCACGAATAATTTGTATAGCCTGCCATTCTCCAAGGATCGAAGCCATAACTTGTACAACACGAGAGTCACGACTACGGGCATAGGCATCGATTTCTGACATAATAGCCGTACGGGCTGTAAAAGGACATTGCGTTAAGGGGTTGGCGTCGGAGTAGAGACGTTTGTGTGTCGTGTGTGGTGAGGCTGTCATAACCCCTGATCGACCCGAACGGATACTCTTTACTGTATCGGCCGCGCGTAGAAGGGCACGATGGCTCATGTCATTTGAATGGGCAAAACCAACTTCCTCTCCTAATACGGCACGCAAACCAAAGCCGGTACTAGTACTAAAATGAGCCGTACGAATAAGGCTATCTTCTAATGAAAGAGATTCGTTTTCTCGATATTCTAAAAAAAGTTCTCCATCGTCCATACCGTGAAGGGCAGATTTTGTGCATGCAAGCGCTTCATCAAGTTGAAGGTTTATGTGGGGATTATTAAAAAAAAGTGCGTCAGTTATTTTAAGGGCTGGGCAAGGTGTAGACATAGGCAATCTTTCGAAAATAAATTAAGTAAAGGTTATTTATACACCATGTAGTTCATACGCCAGGTAGTTCGTTGACGGTAACAACCCGCCATCCGACCGATAAATGTTCAAGAATAGTCAGGGAAAGATTTTGTACAGAAAAACGCAAAGCTGTTCCTACATGAATATGTAGCGCATGCGCTAAAGCCGCACGAATAACGCCGCCATGGGTAATAGCCACCATATCTTGCCCTTCATAGGTTAGAGCGAGTTTGTTTAATAAACGACTTACCCGCGCACAAACATGGATCATACTTTCTCCGTCGGGGGGGCATTCTGTCTCATCAACAGCCCAAAAGGGATGAGGTGGAAGTGTCAGATGAGGGCGTAAGTTTGTATAGTGAATGCCTTGCCAACATCCTAGGTCTTGCTCAATAAAATTGGTTTCTTCTATAAGCGGGGTATCTCCATATCCAGAATCCATAATAGCACGTGCTGTTTCCCGTGTACGAGAAAGTGGACTGACAAACCAATGGGCGGGGTGTGGTAAACGTTTAGCCAGGGCAGAGTACATAGGGCGTTGTGCTATAAGGCTATCAGGGCAAAGAGGAACGTCCATATTTCCGTAGAGACACAGGCGGGCGTTTTCTTCGACTAGGGCGTGTCGGATAAGCCAAAACCGTGTAATACCTCGTGCAAGATCAGGTCCATCAAGAAAACTATTTTGAGGAGAATGTTCCTGAGACGTAGCATAAGATTCTACTTTATTACGCATATTTTAATTTGACGTATTTTGTCATTAACATATTTCACACAGTACACCCGAGTAACAGAGTTTCCTTGTAAAAACCATATGCGACATCGTGGTAGGTTCGCACATATGAGGTTGGTTAAACAATAATTAACAAAGATAAGGAATTATTTTAATGGTGCTGCTGGACAGGATTGAACTGTCGACCTCTCCCTTACCAAGGGAGTGCTCTACCACTGAGCTACAGCAGCGTAAACAAGTTTTCGAGTAGTTTGAAACAGTTATTGTTAGTCTATCAAGTCTCTCATGGTACGAAAAGAATTATTTTAAAGAACTTTTTCCATACGCTCGTGCTGTTCCTGTGCTTCAATAGATAAAGTTGCAATCGGTCGTGCTTCTAACCGTTTGAGGGAAATCGGTTCACCAGTTATTTCACAATATCCATAAGTTCCATTATCAATGCGTTGTAGAGCACGGTCAATTTTACTGATAAGTTTTTGTGCCCGGTCATGAGTACGGAGTTCAAAAGCAAGGTCTGTTTCAAGACTTGCTTGGTCGGCAATATCGGATTCAGGTGTATTATTATGAGAAAGATTTGTCATGACATGATCCGCTTCCTTTAAAAGTTCGGCTTTCCATCGAAGAAGTTTTTGCCGAAAATATTCTTTTTGAAGAGGGTTCATAAATTCTTCATCATCAGAGGGATGGTAATCAGGCGGTAAAACAATCATGGTTTAAGTCTCGTTTATTATAATTAGCACTAAAGGCATGTGCTGAAGAATGAAAAGTAAAAACAAAAAAGAAAAATAAAAATCTACATACAGTTAATAGATCGTTTGCTTTGCCGGTATAACGTGAATTGTATCATTTTGCAAGCTTTTTGTTACGTGACTACTTGCAAGGAGCCAGCCGACAGAGAGACAAAGCCAACCAATTGTTGGAAAAGCAAAAAGCGCACTTGTCGAAGCAATCGGGAAAAAAGCTAGACAACAAACAATAAAAAGCATAGCTTGTCGTGGATAAAGGGTAACATTGATCGCTCTGAAGCCTGTTAAAAGCCAGTTGATGACGAGTAAGCAAAAAACAAGTAGCCCAGGTAAACCTGCTGATGTTGCGACATGGAGGTAATAATTATGGGGGTGAATATTACAGCCTCTGTGGCTATCGCTTTCTAAAGCAGGAATGCCCAGCCAAGGAAAAGCCGGGCTGTGTAGCGTTTCATGACAGAAGAGACGAAACCCATCCATACCAAGCCCAAACCATGGATGGGTAAGGGTCATCACTGTTGCAGAACGAAAGAGCAAGCCATAATCACTATGGTTAAAATGGTGCATTTGGTCGATAAATTTTAGCACAAGTTTAGCATAAGTGGGGGGGGATAAATAAGGTAGGGCAGCGATAAAAACGCTTGTGATTCCCATAATAAACAAAAAAGGGAAACGAAATGATCGCACAAGAAAGGCGGTTAATGTTAAACCACCGAGCATAAGAAGCGTAGACATACGCTGACCGATGAGAATGAGGGTGATAACACAAAGCGCGAGAAGTATTAAGCTAAAAAGACGGTTGCCCCAATGTTGAGAACGGAAACTTCGCAAAATACTGGGCATAATACCGGGGAAAAAGAGCATAATAAGACAAAACGATGCGCGCGGTTTTTCAAAAGGTCCTGTCAGGGCACCGTCCGACCAACGGTGATAGCCCATAAGATTATGTCCTGTAAAATATTGGAGCCATACTTGGCTCATAAGCCAACAGGCAAGGAGTATAAAAAGCCGTTCTAGCCATAACGCTGTACGCGGGGAAGGAAGTAGCCAACATTGTAAAGCGACTATGAACAAAAAAAGACGCGGCAAACAAAGGGCTTGAAACCAAGAGCGAGGAATTCCGGAAAGAAGAGAAGAAAAAAGGCATAAACCGCAAAACAGAAGAGCGAGCCATATC
>JAZLEM010000161.1:0-10600 GCA_045615245.1 Acetobacter sp.
ACTGTTGGGTACAAATACTATACAGCAAGAAAAGCAACCCAATAGAAGTGGCTAAAATATCGGCACCAGCACGACTATAAAAAAGACAGAAAGGTAGAAGAAATAGGCAAAAAAGAGCACATTTTGTAAGGCGTGTTTCCAACCGAGAAGATGAAGCAAGGAAAGAGTCAAAAATGAATGACAAACGAATGCCTCTTTACTTAACAACATCGTGTCTTTGAAAAGACGGTCTTAAAAAGGGATCTCGTCATCGATATCGGTGTGGCTTGGGGGAGAAGTATCCCAGCTAGTAGAAGGAAGGATATTGTTTCTACGTTGTGGCAAGGCAGGCGGTGTGGTGGTGTGAGATGTCGCTGGTGTTGTGTTGTAATCACCTCGAGAGGTGTTTTCATAAGAAGAGTGTTCGGGAGATTGGGTGCGACTATCAAGGAGAACAACTTGGTCAACAATAATCTCGGTGGTTGTGTGTTCTTGCCCATCTTGCCCTGTCCATTTACGTGTTTGGAGAGAGCCTTCTAAATAAGCCTTACTCCCTTTTCGTAAAAAACGTTCAGCCACAGAGGCTGACTGTTCATTAAAGATAACAATACGGTGCCATTCTGTACGGTCGCGTCGCTCACCTGTGGCGCGGTCATACCACGATACACTTGTTGCCAGCGAAAAGGATACTATTTTTGTACCATTTTGACTTGTGCGGACTTCTGGGTCTTTCCCCAAATGACCGACAAGAATCACTTTATTAACTCCAACCATTATTACTGTACCTTTCGATCGAGCTTGCTCAAATTTAAGTTAAATTGTGGTATGGGGTATCACCTGTTGTGGTGTATTGATGGCATAATTAAAATAAAAAAATAAAAAGATATTTCTGTAAAAAGATTCTATACCATAAACGTACAAGGTTCTATGGATATTGTCATCATTATTTTGAACGTTTTGGTATTTGCTTGTAGAAAGTCCTAATAGCAGGTGGAGAGAATTAAAAGGAGTTTACTGTTTCTTGTCTTTTTAAACGGCGTTCTGTTTTAAGAGGTAAACTGCCAAAAAGAGAGATAAGCCGCACCATGCTGGCGTGTTGTGAGAAGAGAAAGAGGTAAAGAAAAAAGCGTTTCTTGTTGCACTGGTTGCATTTGTTGAACTTGTTTTTTGGGCAAGGTTTTGGAATTTTCTTGAGGCATTCTTTGAAAAAATTGTTTTTGGATATATCTGTATTTTTGAGGATTCTCTTTTTCGGGAAAATCTTTGGGGTGAAGTTTTTGTAACGTGCTCTTTTGAGGAGTGTTTTTTGTTATCCGATGAGAAAATGCGGGTACCGAGATTTTTTCAAAAGACAGTATTTCATCATGTGCGCTTTCGATAACGGCAATGGCGTGAGGTGCGATCCAACCACGGACAAAAAGAGCATAGAGCGTATAAGGGCTAAGATCGCTGTAATAGGGTGGGTCAAGAAAAATCAAGCTTGCAGGTGTGTGGACATGACGAGGCAACTTAAGAGGTGGCTTGGTAACATCTTGTGCAAGGATACAACACGCTGACTCGGCACGACAAGCCCGAATATTTGCCCGAAGATGAGAGAGGGCTAAAGGATTGGTTTCAAAAAAAGAGGCATATTGTGCCCCGCGAGAAAGGGCTTCCAGCCCTAAAGCACCCGTACCAGCAAAAGCATCGAGCACATGGCAGCCTTCAAAAAGAGCACGCCCCCCCCAAGGGGCATGCATGAGAGTATCAAAAAGGGCTTGTCTCACTCTTTCAGCGGTAGGGCGTGTTGTTTTGCCTAAAGGTGCGGAGAGGGTTCGTCCTTTGTGAAGACCTGCAATAATACGCATGGGGTGTTTATTTCTGAGACGGTGTCAAAGAGTCAGAAAAATGAGGTTTTGGGAGGATCTGCTCACGTATAATCCGCGCAGGCACTTCTTCTAGGGCGCCACGGGGAAGGTTCCCGAGGTGAAAGGGACCATAACTCACACGGATCAAGCGATTTACTTGAAGGTTTAACGCGGCTAATACTTTACGAATTTCACGGTTTTTCCCCTCGCGAAGCGAAAGCGTCAACCAAGCATTATGACCTTTGCAAGCGTTAATTTCTACGTCTATGGGACCATAGGAGATCCCATCAACCACACAGCCTTGGCATAACGAAGTAAGATCGGTTTTGTGAATTTCTCCAAAAACACGCACGCGATAGCGACGAATCAAGCCTTTAACGCCATCATATGAGGGGCGTTCTAATCTATGGGCTAATGTTCCGTCATTTGTGAGGAGTAAAAGTCCTTCACTGTTCAAATCAAGCCGTCCTACACTGATAACGCGCGGGAGAGAAGCAGGAAGGGCAGCAAAGACAGTGGGGCGCCCTTCTGGGTCTTTGTGTGTTGTTATCAACCCTTTTGGTTTGTGATAGCACCATAAGCGTGTACCTTTGGCAGAGGTAACACGTTTCTGATCAACAAAAATATCATCTTGAGGGCTGACAAAAGTTGCGGGATGAGTAACAACGTGCTCATTCAGGCATACACGTCTTTCTTCAATAAGGCGTTCAACTTCGCGCCGGCTCGCAACCCCGGCATGGGCAAGCCATTTGGCAATACGTTCTTTCTGCACGCTTATTCCTATTGTGTCTTTGTAAAAAGATGAAGATATTTTCAAAAAACTTCAAAAATCTAAAAGCTTGGGGAAAAATAAACTGTTTTAGAGTAAAAACTTTAACATATTTCAAATATATTTTTATTTTATTGGCTATTGAAAGGAAGCCAAGCGAAAGTTAATACAACGTGAGAAGCTGGAAAGACACGAGACTTTAAGATTCTGGGCTTTAAGGTTTTGGGCTTTTTTCAAAAAGGGTTACTTTACAAGCAGCAAAGATGAGGCAAAATAACACATGAAAAAAGAGGGGAGAAATAAAGAAATGCTTCTTGCCCTCGCACAAGCACGGGCGGCTGCTGAACGGGGCGAGGTTCCTGTCGGAGCTGTTCTTGTTGATCCTCAAGGGGAAGTTATTGCAAGGGCTGGCAACAGGGTGGAAGAATGGGGTGACGCTTCTGCCCATGCGGAAATGATTGTTATGCGTGAGGCAATGCGTGTAAGAAATAAGCGGAAATTGATGGATTGTACCCTTGTCGTTACATTAGAGCCTTGTGCGATGTGCGCGGCAGCGATGATACATTTTCGGGTGGGGCGCCTTGTTTTTGGTGCATATGATCAAAAAGGCGGTGCGGTGGATCATGGAGTGCGTCTTTTTGATAGAGAAGATAGTCTGCACAGACCTGAAGTCATAGGTGGTATTTGTGAACGAGAATCGGCTTTCATGCTGAAAGATTTTTTTCATCAACGCCGTTAAAAATTTATCAATACCTTTGAAGACGAGCCGAGGATTTTGAGGAAAATAAAGGCGTTAATCAAAGTATTAAAAACCTCTGGACAACATGCCCAGAGGTTTTTGGGACAGAGGTTTTTGGGAGAATTAAAAATCTGAAACGATTTTAGGAGAAACTTTTGTGGCACTTCTCTTTTAAGGTTAGGTGTCCTTAAGGTTTGCTCCTGTCAATCGCGTTATGTCTTCGTTAATGCTGTGACGAGTTGGGGGACAACATCAAACAAATCGGCGACCATACCATAATCCGATACCTGAAAAATGGGGGCTTCAGGGTCTTTGTTCACGGAAACAATAACACGGCTGTCTTTCATACCGGCGAGGTGTTGAATAGCTCCCGAAATACCAAAGGCTAAGTAGAGTTCTGGTGCCACAATGCGCCCTGTTTGCCCAATTTGATATTCATTAGAAACAAAACCAGCATCAACAGCGGCACGAGAGGCACCAATAGCGGCACCGAGTGCATCGGCGAGCGGGTCAAGAATATGGAATTTTTCTTCACTTTGCAGACCGCGACCGCCAGAAACAATAACACGTGCGGCTTCTAAATCAGGACGTTTGGAATCGGTAAGATGTACAGATTCAAAACGAGATAAATCTGACGCTGTTGCATTTTCTTCTGATATATTTTTGATGGGTGCCGGCTCTCCTCCTGTTGAGGCGGCGTCGAAGGCAATCCCGCGAATGGTGAGAACTTTCTTTTTATCTGTTGAGCGTATTGTTGCAAAAGCATTGCCGGCATAAATAGGGCGTACAAACGTATCTGCTGATAGAATAGCCACAACATCGGGGATAGGCTGTACATCTAACAATGCGGCAACACGCGGTAAAATATTTCTCCCTACCGTATTGGTAGCAGCGACGATATAATCATATTCGGCAGCCAAGGACACAATCAGAGAAGCCACCGGTTCGGCTAAAAAATGCTGATAGGCTGATCCTTGTGCGTGGAGAATGCGTGTTATTCCGGCAATCGAAGCTGCTTCTTGCGCGATAGAAGCTTCTCCGATAACAAGCCCGTGTACATCACCAAAATATGTTGCTGCCGTTACAGCAGAAAGAGCCGCTTTTTTAATGTGACCATTTTCGTGGTCAAGAAGAACAAGTGCCGTCATGTTAAGAAAACCTTATTTTTAGAGAACTTTTGCTTCGTTACGGAGTTTTTCGACCAACTCAGAAACAGACTCAACAAAAATACATGTCTTTTTATTCGTAGGCTCTGCCACAGAGAGAATTTTAAGGCGTGGTGTTATATCAACACCTAAATCCGTCGCGTTAAGGGTTTCAATCGGTTTCTTTTTGGCTTTCATAATATTGGGTAAAGAGGCATAGCGAGGTTCATTGAGGCGCAAATCAGCGGTGATAACAGCAGGAAGTTTTAAGGAGAGTTCTTCAACACCGCCATCAATCTCACGGTGTACACGTGCTTGTTGTTCAGCTATGTCAATTTTACTGACACATGTTGCTTGTGCCCAGCCAAGTAGCCCTGCCAGCATTTGCCCTGTGGCGTTCATATCATTATCAATAGCCTGTTTGCCTAAAATAACTAAATCTGGCTGCTCACGGTCTACAAGTTTGGCTAATACTTTTGCAACCGCTAACGGTTCTGGACTTTCATCAGAGAGCACCAAAATCGCACGATCGGCACCCATAGCCATGGCTGTGCGCAGGGTATCTTGAGCTTGTTGCACACCAATAGAAATAGTAATAATTTCTGAGGCAATCCCTTTTTCACGGAGACGGATGGCTTCCTCTACAGCAATTTCGTCAAAAGGATTCATCGACATTTTAAGGCCTGCGGTTTCAACACCACTACCATCAGATTTCACACGGGGTTTAATATTAAAATCAACAACCCGTTTAACAGGAACAAGTATTTTCATCATTTTTACGCTCTCAATAGTGATTATTTTATCTACTCACTTCTACATTCTATTTTTGCACGGTAGTTTTGTGAATATATCCTTTACATGCCTATAGGATAGTTTGGTCCGTTGCCTCCCTCCGGTACAGTCCATGTTATATTTTGCGTTGGGTCTTTTATATCACAAGTCTTACAATGAATGCAGTTTTGTGCATTAATATGTAAAGTTGGTACCTTTTCTTCATCGAGTACTTCATAGACACCTGCCGGACAATAGCGTGTTTCTGGTGCCTTAAAAACATCCCAATTCACAGTTTTCCAAAGGGCAGAACTCTTCAAACGTAAGTGTATGGGTTGATCCTCTTCATGATGTGTTGATGAGAGAAAAACAGAGGACAAACGATTAAAAGTTAACGTTTCATCGGGTTTTGGATAAACTGGTTTCGGACATAATGACGCGGCACGCAATGTTTCATGGTCTTGATGGCGGAAATGAAAAGTCCATGGGGCTCGACCGCGTAAAATCATTGTGTCAAACGCCGCGTACAAAGCCCCTTTACGTGCACCAAAACGCGCAAATGCGGGGCGAATATTACGCACGGCACGCAATTCTTGCCATAACCAGGAACGCCGCACGCGATCTGTAAAAGAGGCAGGTTCAACCCGATCGGTGCTATAGGCTTCAGCCACAGCTTCTGCGGCTAACATCCCAGATTTCATGGCTGTATGCGTTCCCTTGATTTTAGGTACGTTTAAGAAACCAGCAGAGTCTCCAATAAGCGCACCACCCGGGAAAGTGAGTCGTGGAATGCATTGTAATCCCCCCTCTGACAAGGCACGAGCACCATAGGCAATGCGTCGTCCTCCTTCTAAAAATGGGCGAAATGCAGGGTGCAACTTCATACGTTGCGATTCCTCAAATGGAGAGAGCCACGGGTTTGTATAATCAAGTCCAATAACAAAGCCGTATGAAACGAGATTTTTTCCAAAATGATATAACCACGCCCCCCCATAGGTCTGGTCATCCATGGGCCAGCCAAAGCTATGCTGCACTAAACCAGGCCGGTGTCTCTCGGGTGGAATTTCCCACACTTCTTTAATACCAAGCCCATAGGTTTGCGGATCAACACCTCGATTTAAGCTATAGTGCGCAATAACTTGTTTTGTCAAAGATCCACGACATCCTTCGGCAAAAAGAGTGTAACGGGCGCGTAATTCTACCCCGGGTTGAAAATCAGGTTTAGGCTTTCCATCACGTCCAATGCCCATATCTCCGGTAAGGATACCAACCACACGGTTTCTTTCGATAAGCACTTCTGTTCCCGCAAACCCGGGGAAGATATCAACGCCCAAGGCTTCGGCTTGTGTGGCGAGCCATCGACAGACAGCGCCAAGGCTTACAACGTAATTGCCGTGATTGGCTAAATAGGGCATGACTTTATCGAGCATAGGAATGCGTGTATACCCTTCTTGAGACGTAAGGTAAAACATAGACTCGGAGGTAACAGGTGTTTCTAACGGCGCGCCTTGTTTTTGCCAATCGGGCAAGAGTTCGGCTAAAGCGCGTGGCTCGATGACGGCACCAGAAACGATATGCGCACCAATCTCACTGCCTTTTTCGATGAGACAAACGCTTATTTCTTGGGAGAGTTGACGCAAACGAATAGCGGCAGCTAACCCAGCTGGTCCGCCTCCTACAATAACAACATCATACGCTAGTGATTCACGCACGGGTTCACTCATGCTCTCATTTTTTCCTTTTACTTTTAACATCAAGACTTTTTATTAACATAATATGGCATAAAACGCTCATAAAATTCATAAACTTCTTATATTTATATATGCCCTTAACTCATTAGTTTCTGAGGTTCTTCCAGTCATAATGATCGATGAAGGACATGATTAAAAAGGGCAGGCTCTCTGGGCTATTTTTAACTCTCTCTTTCTCTTATTTTTTAAGATATTTGCGGGTCAAAGGCGAGTTCATGCACAGCCCGCCATGTTTCATCAACAAAATTAACGATCAAGGTTCGGCGTAAACCTTGAATAGGACGGCGTATAAAACCATGCCATGTCTGACGAGAAGGCACAAATAATATACCAGAATTAAAACGTCCTGACGCGCGTATAACAGGCTTGCCGTCTGGCGTCATGAGGTCGGTTCCCCATTCATGCGCATTTTTCCCTTCCGACAAAGAAATGAGCAAAGTCAACTTTTTTGCGCCAATATCGGTGTGCGGTTCTAACCAAAAGCCGTTTTTATCAAGGCATAATTCTAACCGTAAAGTAGCTTTATCTAATACGACCTGACAAATATTTTCAAAAGCTTGACGCATAGGGCTGGCGTTAAAGTGCTCGGCAAGCCAATTGAGTCGATCATCACAGCTACGAATTTTTTCGTTGATAAACACCCGATTGGCATTACGTGTTTCACGTCGTCCACCAACATCACCTGCGACAGCCCAATCACCAGGGTTCCAAGCCGTAAGTGCCTCACAAACAGGGGGGGGTAAAACGTTATCGAAACACCAATGCGTAAAAGGATATTCTCTTGCTTGGGTACGTCTAAGTACTTCAGGTAAAGAAAAAGCGAAAGAGGCAGGGCAAGAGAGATTTTCTGCTAAACATGTTTGAGTCACCGTCTTTATATCCCTCTTTTCATCGACGACACCTCACGGTTAAGTACAAAAATCTGCCCATAACACACCGAAACAATTTCTCTAAGACTATCATAGCCTATTAAAAAAACACAAATACGTAAAACTTTTATCTATGTTTGTAAGAATATCTTAAAAATAAAAAAACGTGAAAGATTAAAGACTACTCGAAAAACAACGTGCCTCTTCTTGTTCAAGGGAGGTATTGGTTCGTTTGTTATGTTCTTTTTGCGCTTGTTGCGCTAAAGATTCTCGATAAACATCAAAAACTGCAGCAACATGTCGTAAAAAAGGGCGTCCTTTTTCCGTAAGGCGAATAACACTACCGTGGCGTGTGAGAATGCCGTCTTGTATAAAGGCTTCTAAAGCTGCACGTTCTTTTTCAAAACTATCTGGCCATGTGTTTGAGCAGGTTTTGCTTTCAGATTTTTCCGCAGTTTTGGCTGGTTGAGAGGGGTTTTGAACATCAACGCTTAAATCACACATAAGACGTTCTATAATAGCCCAACGTTGATGGTCTTGTGCCGTTCGTACAACGCCGCGTGCAATAGGGAGGTGGGGTGTTTCTTCTAACGCACGCATATACTGGGCAGGGGAAATAATATTTTGTACAAAGCCTTGTGGCAACATAGAAATAGCTGAAGCTCCGATTCCAATCAACACTTGACAAGGGTCAATCGTATACCCCTGAAAATTACGATGTAGTGTTCCGTTGCGTGCGGCATGAGCTAGAGAATCGGTAGGCAGGGCGTAATGGTCAAGCCCAATTTTCTCATAACCGGCTTGGTGTAAAACTTGTTCAATACAGCGACGCTGGGCTAATCGCTCTGTCGAATCGGGGAGAGCCTCTGTCGGCATAAGCTGTTGGCGTTTTTGTTTCCATGGTACATGGGCATAGCCAAAAACAGCGAGCCTCTCGGGTTTGAGAGAGGCTATTTGGTGGGCGGTTTGGGTTACGCTTTCTTGTGTTTGGTAGGGTAATCCGTAGATAAGGTCGATATTAACTCCGCGAATCCCTACGCTTCGCACGCGTTCGATCACGTCTTTGGTATGCTCAAAACTTTGTAACCGTCCGCAGGCTTCTTGAACACGCGGATTGATATCTTGCACACCCAAGCTGACCCGATTAAACCCTAAAGCCTTTAAAGCCTGCGGATAATCAGTGGGGACATGGCGTGGATCAATCTCCATGGCAATTTCACCATGAGGTGTTAACGCAAAAAGCGTGCCGATAGTGTGCATCAAGCTGCGCAAAGCGTTAAGAGGCAACGTTGTCGGGGTGCCCCCGCCAAAATGGATATGTTGTACAGGGCGCTGCCCAACAAGGAGGGCGATCCGGCGAAGCTCTTCTTTGAGGGTTTCAGCATAGGTAATACGCTGTTCTTCATGGCGTACAACCGAAGTGTGACAGCCACAAAAGCGACAGAGTTCATCACAAAAAGGAACATGACAATAAAGAGAAATTGGCTCTTCTGCCGGAAGGACGGTAGAAAGAGTCGAAAGCCATGTCTGTGCCTGAAAAAAACCCACAGCAGCCGTAAAACTCGCTGCTGTGGGGTAACTTGTATACCGTGGCAGATTGCCCTTATAACGCTTTATAAGGGCTGAAAAATCTGTCACGATTTCGGAAGTCATAGACGGTTTATACAAAGCCCATCTTAGAAGAAGCGATAGGCAATACCGGCAGAAACCACTGTTGGATCCAATCCTTCGTGGACCTTGATCTGCGATCCTGTCCCGTAATCTTGATCGAGGAGGCCACCTTTTGCCCAAGCGTGCATCCGCACAAACATTTGTTTGACATCAAGGTTAAAGAACCAATTGCCAACAAGCTGGTAGTCAAACCCTGCGTTAAGAGATGGACCCCCTGTAAACCCTGCGTTAAGTTGCGACCCACGACCAAGGTTGCCTGTTCCATTATGGAACCAATCGAGGTTGGCACCTAGACCGACATAGGGGTTAAAACGTTTATGCGGCAAAAAGTGCCACGCAAAAGTCAACGTAGGAGGTAGAACCCATATTGTTCCTACGTTTAAAGAATGGTTTACACCTGGCACATTGTAAAGTTCTACTTGGTGCCGTGTGCTCGTGGCAATAAGGCCAACAGAAATATGATCCGTGATAAAATATCTGAGGTTTAGTTCTGGCATAACTTGGTTAGTGGTCGTAATATATGCTCCGTGTCCGCCACCCGGAAGCCCAGATCCTCCCGCACCAAGTGTTAAAGTATTGCTAGAGTCCCAAGCCCCAGCACCCTTTCTTAACCAAATACGTTGACCACGGTCTTGAGGCATAATATATACCGCCGAGAGACCGACCATAAAATTGCCTTTTCCTAACCCGTGCTCGGTGCTGGCACAAGTTTCAAAAATACCACAACTTCCTTTCGCTTTAGGCGCGTTAGGGATATGGTTCATCACCGCGGCATTAACGTAAGGGTTGGTATTATGTGTTTGGGCTTTGACAGTACCAATTGTATTCGCAAAAGAAACTACACCCACGGCCATGGCGGTTAGGGAAGTAAAAAGAGAACGAATTTTTGTCATTAGTTGAGTATTCCTACTAATTACGATGGGCTATAATTGCCTAATCTTAAAACACTGTAAAACATATTTACCTTTTTATAGCATTGATGTAAATCAATTTCTGTATATTTTTGTGTTTCTCATCAAGAAAAATGGAGGGAGTGTGTCTTTTTTTGACAATAGAGGG
>JAZLEM010000162.1:0-4798 GCA_045615245.1 Acetobacter sp.
GTACATAATAAATCACCTGGTTGGGGGGCATAGGTTGCAGGGTCTCGAGCTCGGAGTATGGGAGATTCTCCACTTGCTGCAGCGTTAATATAGGTGGAATGGTTAGGTGAGTAAGGGAAACGATTGCCCGCTCCGGCAATACGCATGATATAAGAAACAAAAGCCGCAGACCAAGCGTAGTGACCATCGTGTGTAAAATCAGTCAACTGACCATTGGCATCGTGTTTACCTGTCCATGAGACTGTTTTTGAGTTGGGATTCATCCCGATCCACCAATATTCACCGACACGTTGCCATAAACCAGGCGCCCGCTCAGGTTTTAATGCAGCACTTTGCGGTGCTGGTCTTTGTTCTGGGTCACTATCATCAATAGGACTGCCAAATAATCGCCATTCACGCGTGGCAAGCGCAACAACATCTTGTCGATTGAAGGGTTCAAAATGGCGTGTTGCAAAATCGGGTACATGGTCATCATCATTGGCATAGCTTTCCACAGAAGGAATCCGATGTTCATTACGAGTGGGAGCACAGGCGGAAAGAGAAAAGCCAGCTAAAAAGACTGTCAATAAAACGCGGTGTGTCATGAAAAAACGAATTTTTTGAATATAAGCCATGATAGAGATAAAACCGCTTTATAAGACATTACAACCGATAAAACTTTATAAGGGGTTAGAATAATATTCTTTCATTTCTGGAAAAAGAGACAATATTCCTTCTGCTGTTGCCGCACAACACCCTTTTTCAGTTATTAAGCCTGTAATAAGACGTGCAGGTGTCACATCAAAGGCTGGGTTGGCAACTTTTGTTTCCTCGGGTACAAGACTCACCTGCGTTACCAAACCTTGCGCGTTACGACCTGTCACATGTGTGACCTCTATAGAAGAACGTTCTTCAATAGGAATATCTTTAAGACCATCGCTTATAGTCCAGTCAATGGTTGTTGAAGGAAGGGCAACCCAAAAAGGTACAGCGTTATCACGCGCTGCAAGGGCTTTGAGATAGGTGCCAATTTTATTAGCGACATCACCTGTACGGGTAACGCGATCAGCACCAACAATAACAATATCGACATGTCTATGTTGCATAAAATGACCGCCAGCGTTGTCGGTAATAACCGTATGAGGCACGCCATGGCTTTGGAGTTCCCATGCGGTAAGAGAAGCCCCTTGGTTGCGTGGGCGTGTTTCGTCAACCCAAACATGGACATTAAGCCCGGCATCATGCGCCATGTAAATAGGGGAGAGCGCTGTACCATAATCAACCGTTGCCAACCAACCCGCGTTACAATGTGTCAGAATATGAAGAGGCTCGTTGAGATGATGTTTTTTGTGGGCAATCTCTTGTAAAATATCGAGTCCGTAAGTGCCTATAGCTTTATTTGTTTGAATATCTTCTTCACAGATACGGGCGGCTTCTTCATAGGCGGCGTGGGCACGTTGATGAGGGGAGATAGGGTGGAGGTAAGCCACCATACGTTGAATAGCGTGATGAAGATTAACAGCTGTTGGGCGGGTGTTCATAAGCATCGCCGCGGTGTCGTTAAGTGTTTTGTCTTCGCTATCAACACGTAAAGCGAGGGCTATGCCATAAGCGGCAACAGCTCCAATAAGAGGTGCGCCTCGAACCTGCATCGTACAAATAGCCTGTGCAACATCGGCTGCGGTTGTTAGGCGGCATACGTCAAAAGAAAAAGGAAGGTGGGTTTGGTCAATAATATGGACAGACCAGTTGTGTTTTTCATCAATCCAAACGCTACGATAGGGAATGCCATTGACTTTCATAGTCTTAACAACCTTTTAGAAAATATTACATTGTAACATAACGTTATACTTAAGCTTAAGAAGGCTAAAAGATCAGTAAAAACAATGTAAAAAAGACAATGTAAATTGTAAAGTAACTCTTTACAAGCTCTTCCCTATAAAAGCCGGTTAAGGGTAAAAATCTGATGAGTTTGTTAAAATTTATCTCTCACTCTATGCCTGACTTTTGGGGGAAAAGCCTATAGTATAAACGGTAGCAAGTTTGTTTGCTAAGTCTTGGTAAAGTTAATTTACGTATTGTGCTTTGATATGATATTTTCGTTTCATTTGGAAACAGCCTACGAAAAAGTGACGCCATTTTGGAGGTTGAATTCGTTGAACAATCGCTATCAGGTTTGTCCAATTCCCATTTCTCGCTTCTGATTCAGCATTTTGATAATTTATCGTCCTTTTTACTATCCTTAAAGTGGTAGGGTTACTGGGATTTTCATTAAGAAAAGCTCGAGTAACTTGTGGTAAGACTTGGGGCGATACTTTTTTGGTTATTTGTATCAGTTGTGCTGCTTGTTGTGAAGCTTGCGCTACCTCACTTATAGTAGGGTTACGGAGAGACCTCGTTTCATATATGTGCGAAGCATATGTCAATGCCTTCACAATTTCAGGATGACTTTTTGCATATTGAACAGAACATGTCCCACTTCTTGGTTTTGTAAGAAACAGCGTTGGTTGAGGTGCTGGTGTTGTATTTAAGTATTGTTGCCCAATGGACATAAATGCAGTATTAGCGCTATGAGCCGCTAATTTGTTACAGGCGATCATAAAATTACTCAACGCTTTGGGCGTTATTTGTGCATAAATCGCATTCAGAGGGGCAGCATTTCCTGCTTTGAGAGCTTGGAGAGCATTCTGCAACTGTGTCATACCACTCACATACCCTATATGAAGATCGTTATTAGGACCTTCGAGGACTTCCTTTTCTCCAAGACCAAAAAGACTTAATCGTTCTAGTCCAGCATCTTCGTCACGTTGAATCTCAGGGGTTTTATAACATGTCTTAAAAGTTGCTTTTGGGTAAAGTGTCCTATCCTCTCCATAATTTATATTACTACAGCTGGAAAGAGACACCGTAAGACTAAGACTTAATAAAAATTTTATAGTGGGTAAAGAATATTTTTTTACTTTCATGAGATTATTTCTTTTTCAATGGTGAGTACAACTCATAAGCGTTTATCTTGTTGCGTGTTGTTTTGTAAAGGGCTTTTTGCTGGTTTTTAAGCTTTTTTATTCTTCCTATGTTCGGGGAAGCTAGTTACTTACATGTCTAGTCATTTTTAATATGGTATTTTTGCGCAAGATCTGAACAGCCTACGAAAAAGTGACGCCATTTTGGAGGTTGAACTTGTTGAAAAATCGCTATCAGGCCTGCCCACTGCCCATTTCCAGATTCTAATAGAGCCTTTTGAGTATTTGCTATCCTTAAAGTGGCAGGGTTACTGGGGTTTTCATTGAGAAAAGCTTGAGTAACTTGTGGCATTACTTGTGGTGATACTTTTTTTGTTATTTGTATCAGTTGTGCTGTTTGCTGTGAAGCTTGCGCTACCTCACTTATAGTAGAGTTAAGGAGAGGCTTCGTGGCATATATGAGTAAAACATATTTGACTGCCTTTGTGATTTCAGGATGACTTTTTGCATATTGATCAGAACATGTTCCAGTCCTTGGTTTTGTAAGAAATATTGTTGGTTGAGGGGCTGGTGTTGTATTAAGGTATTGTTGCCACGCTGACATTTTCCTTCCCAATGCACCTTTCTTTAACATCTTTGTCAATGCATGATTAACGCTATGAATGGTTAAGTTGTTACAGGCGATCATAAAGTTACTGAGTGCTTTTGGTGTTATTTGCGTATAAATGGCATTTAGAGGGGCAGCATTTCCAACTTTGAAAGCTTGTATAGCAGTTTCCAGCTGCTGCATGCCATTGACATACCCTATGTGGAGATCATTGTTAGGACCCTCGAGAACTCTCTGGTTGCCCAGAGAGAAAAAACCAAGCCGTTCTAACCCTGCATCTTCGTCACGTTGAATCTCTGGGGTTTTATAACATGTCTTAAAAGTTGCTTTCGGATATTGTGTTCTCCAATATCCGGTGCAACCAGCAAGCGGAAGCGCTAGCCCAAGCGTTAACAAAATTTGAGATACTTTAAGCATATGACTTCTTTTTTCCTTGAAAATGTCTACTACATCTGATTTTTCAGTTCAAAAAGAATACTTTAAAAAAAAAGTTTGTCAAACGTTTTTATGATATATACGTTTTTTTTGATCTTTAGTGAGGCGGTTTGTCAGACAGAATTTTGTTGTTCTGCCATAAGGGTATTGGGCGGTCAGGCGTTATTTTCTGTTTCGTTAGCGTTGGAATGTGGGGTTATCTTATTGTCATTGTATGCGAGAAATCTTTTGTGGTTAAATCTCGCGCAACGACGAGCTCACCTACTTCTTGACCGTTCCAATTTTTAAGTTTTTTCGCCATAAAATGCGTTAAAATAGGGCTTTCTATTTTACCAAAACGTTGAATCATCGCCGCTGCTACTGCTTCTGTCGCCTGAATATGACCGCTACGGCATTTCAGGGCAATGCCAAGACCTTGTTCAGGAAGAGCAATGGCCATAATACCTTCTGCCCCCATTTTTGTGAAGACACGGGGGGCAAGCTCTTGCAAAATGAGAGTATCAAACTGGTTGCTGCCGGCAATCATAAAAGGGTACTTGCTTATAGCGGTGCGTAATCGTGTGGCGGCTGTGGCATAGCCATCGGGTAAATGTGTGCCGGTCGCAAAGCGAGCAAAAGCAAGTGCAAGGGCAGTCAGGGGAATCGCCCATGTTGGAAGAGAACAGCCATCAATACCGAGATTTGTTTCTGTGTGAGGGGTTTGTGTGATGTGGGCAAGGGTACGGGCAACGCGTTGTATAACCGGGTGATCGGGGTGCGTATAGCCCTGAAAGTTATGGTGCAAAGCGCAAGCGAGGCTTAGTAGACCCGCATG
>JAZLEM010000163.1:0-9872 GCA_045615245.1 Acetobacter sp.
ATGTTGGGGATGTTGTAGGCGATCTTAATCGTCGTCGTGGCATTATTCAAAGTCAGGAAACAGCAGGGTCTACTGTTATGGTGCGGGCTTTCGTTCCGTTAAAAGAGATGTTCGGCTATATTTCACATCTTCGTTCTATGACAAAAGGGCGTGCTTCTTTTACAATGCAGTTTCATCATTACGATCCTGTACCGCGTAACGTTGCGGAAGAAATTATGGCACGTGCTCGCTAAATTTTTAGGATCCTGTCAATTACCTATAAAGGCTGCTCGATGGGCAGCCTTTTTTTGTTTTTTTTTAGAAAAAATGATTATGTTGCAGATGATGAGTATTTTAGGGAAAGGAGATGTCAGCTACTAAAAAATGAAAAAGAAGTTTTTTCCTTAAATCTTAAAATTTCTTAAATGACCTTTTATATATAGACTTTTGAAAAAAGTCTTTATCATCTTATGCAAAATATATGCATGTTATAGCCACCCCATATGAGATGACTGACTCCCGCATTATTTTTATGTGTGTAGGGTGATGATAGTGTTATCGTTGTAGACGGAGCGTAAGGAGGAAGTATACAGGCTTAAATAAACGTTAATAAGTTATTTATGAGGACATTAAGAATATGTTGCTGAATATGGCGGAGGGGATGGGATTCGAACCCACGGTACGGCTCAAAACCGTACAACGGTTTAGCAAACCGCCGCCTTCAGCCACTCGGCCACCCCTCCATTGTTGAAGCGTCGACTTATTAAATAAAGAATCGTACACTTCTTTTACAAGAACCTCTCTATTCTTTTAGGGGTTTTAGTGCGTTACGTCAAACCCATTTTAGCTTTATTTTAGTTTTCTTACTAGAAGGAGAGAGAAAAAGTATTGTTACCATACAAAAAGCGCAATCAAAACCTTTCTTTACACAGTGATTCATAAAGGCACTACGCCTAGTTGTTAAGCCGTGTCTTTAAGACATCGTTAACTAAAGCGGGATTAGCTTTGCCTTGTGTTTCCTTCATGACTTGCCCAACAAAAAAACCAAAAAGCTTTTCTTTTCCATTACGGTATTCTTCTACTTTATCAGCATGTTTTTCTAAGACTGTCGTAATCGCGGTTTCAATAACGCCTGTATCTGTGACTTGCCGAAGTCCTTTGTGTTCGATAATCGCATCAGGAGAGTCGCCAGTTTCAAACATAACTTCAAAAACTTCTTTGGCAATTTTCCCGTTAATGGTGCCATCAGTAATTAAATCGAGCATACGACCAAGCATTTCCGCCTTAACAGGACTGGCTTCAATAGTGGATCCTGTTTTGTTAAGGGCAGCAAATAAATCACCCGTTACCCATGCGGTGGCAAGTTTTCCGTCACGCCCACGAGTAACGGTTTCGTAATAGTCGGCAACAGCTTGTTCAGCAACAAGCACACCTGCATCATAAGAGGTAATACCGTATTCGGCTTGAGAGCGAGATCGTTTAACATCGGGAAGCTCGGGTAAGGTGGCTTTGAGGGCATCGACCCATTCTTGTTCTAACACGAGCGGAAGAAGATCAGGGTCAGGAAAGTATCTGTAATCATGCGCATCTTCTTTTGATCGCATAGCACGTGTTTCCCCACGGCTAGGATCAAAAAGTCGGGTTTCTTGCTCGACAGTCTGCCCGTTTTCCCATACATTCACTTGGCGGAGAGCTTCTACTTCAATAGCCTGCATGACAAAGCGAATAGAATTAACATTTTTAATTTCACACCGTGTACGAAACGCTTCTCCCGCCTTGCGGACAGAAACATTAACATCAGCACGTAGGGAACCTTCCTCCATATTGCCATCACATGTGCCGAGATAGCGTAAAATTTGGCGGAGTTTGCGTAAATAAGCCCCCGCTTCTTCAGGGGAACGAATATCCGGTTCGCTGACAATTTCCATAAGAGCAATCCCTGCGCGGTTGAGATCCACAAAAGATTGGGAAGGGTCTTGATCGTGGAGAAGTTTACCGGCATCTTGCTCAAGATGAAGGCGGGTAATACCTATTTCTCGTGTTTGTCCGTCGGCGAGTTCAATAGAAACACACCCTTTTCCAACAATAGGGTGTTCAAATTGACTAATTTGATATCCTTGCGGAAGGTCTGCGTAAAAATAGTTTTTACGATCAAAACGACTCTTAAGATTAATTTGGGCATTCAGCCCTAACCCTGTGCGGATAGCCTGCGCGACACACGTGCGGTTAAGAACAGGCAACATACCCGGAAAAGCCGCATCGATAAGGCTTACTTGTGTGTTAGGTTCAGCACCGAAGGTGGTCGAGGATCCAGAAAAAAGTTTTGAATCGCTAATGACCTGAGCATGAACTTCCAGACCGACGACAATTTCCCACGAGCCTGTTTTTCCCTCAATAATATATGTCATGTGCTTATTCTCCTGTCAGGGGTGGGCAGTATGTAAAGCTTGCTGCCTTTTCCAAAACACTACCGACGGACAGAACAGTTTCTTCATCAAAGTGGTGACCAATAATTTGCAACCCTAAAGGAAGTCCGGATTGATCTAATCCGGCAGGTACGGAAAGGGCAGGGACACCAGCAAGGCTAGCGGGAACGGTAAAAATATCGTTGAGATACATTTGAACAGGGTCATCGTTATGACTGCCTAATTCAAAAGCCGCCGTTGGGGCTGTCGGTGTAAGAATGACATCGACGTTCTTAAAGGCATTTTCAAAGTCTTGCTTTATCAGTGTGCGTACTTTTTGAGCTTTAAGATAATAGGCATCGTAATATCCTGCCGAGAGTACGTAAGTGCCTATAAGAATACGACGACGTACTTCATCGCCAAACCCATTGGCACGGGTTTTTTCATAAAGTTCATCAAGGCTTGGAGCATCTTGGCGAAACCCAAAACGAATCCCATCATATCGCGCAAGGTTAGAGGAAGCCTCAGCAGGCGCAATAATGTAATAGCAAGGCAAGCCATAACGCGTGTGCGGAAGAGAGACATCGACAATCTCACAGCCTGCATCTTTCAGCCACTCAATGCCTTTGTCCCAAAGAGCGTTGACTTCTGATGAAATACCCTCATTACGATATTCTTTTGGAATACCCACACGCAAACCTTTGATACTTTTTCCACAACTTTTTGAGAATCTTGGAACAGATCGCGTCGAACACGTACTATCGCGTGGGTCTTCTCCGGCTATAATTTCAAGCATAAGAGCAGCATCTGCCACACTTCGTGTTATAGGACCAGCTTGATCAAGCGAGCTGGCATAGGCAATCATACCAAAACGACTACAGCGCCCATAAGTAGGCTTAAGACCAACAATCCCGCAATAGGAGGCAGGCTGGCGAATAGACCCCCCTGTATCACTACCTATGGTGGCAATAGCTAACCCGGCAGACACTGCTACTGCTGATCCACCAGAGGATCCACCAGCTACAAATTTTTTATCTAGGTTATCTTTACTTTTCCACGGGTTTATTGTTGGTTCAAAATAGGAGTGCGTTGTGGAAGAGCCCATAGCAAACTCATCCATATTGGTTTTACCAAGAAAAAGAGCGCCTTCCTTAAGTAAACGTTCTGTTACCGTACTCTCATAAGAAGGAACAAAGTTAGAGAGCATGCGACTTGCCGCTGTTGATCGGATACCTCGTGTGCAAAAGTTGTCTTTGACACCAATAGGCAGTCCGTCCAGAAGAAGATGAGTATTTTCCTTACTTTTATAACGCGTATCGGCACTGTCAGCAGACTTTAAGATATCTTCAGGAGGGCATAGGGTAATATAAGCGTTAAGTGCCGGATTTAAGGACTCAATGGTGTTAAGATAGTCTTGTACAAACTCTCGCACAGAAAATCGACGGGAAAGAAGCCCTTCGCGTGCCTCTGATAATGTTAGTTTTGTTAATGTCATTCTACGACTCGTGGTACTGTATAAAAAGATTCGAATGTTTGGGGAGCTGAGGCAAGAAGGCTCTCACGCTGGTTTTCCTCTGTTACGACATCTTCCCGCATACAGAGAGACTCTATTTCTGTGCTAACCATAGGGGGAATATGATCTGTGCACACTTCAGCGATTTGTTCAAACCAACCAAGAATATCGTTGAGCGTATGGCAGGTCGACTCAATCTCTTCAGGGAAAAGTTCAATACGAGCTAATTTGGCGATGTGTTTGGTGATTTCAGGGGTAAGAGGCATTCAAGATGTAACCTTTGAAAAATAAAAATACTTATATTTTCTAGCATAAATTGCCAAAAAATGACATATCATAATTGTATGACGATTTTTCTTGATATTTTAGAATTTGTTGACCATTTGCCGGTGCAGGTGCGTCTGTTAGGCATAGATCCGGGTAAAAAGCGAATAGGTCTAGCGTTGTCAGATGTTTCTCGCATGGTGGCTTCCCCTTTTCAAACGATTCAACGTACCAAACTTAAAGAGATGGCAAAACTTATTTGTGCTCTAGCTGCAGAACACGGTGTCGGTGGCCTTGTGGTGGGAGTACCAGTCTCGCTTGATGGTTCTTTCGGTCCTGCAGCACAAGCGAGTCGCGATTGGGCAGAGGCTCTTTCAAAAGAAACGGGGATTCCTGCGTGTTTGTGGGATGAAAGGCTAACATCTTCTGCTGTAAATCGTATGTTGATTAAAGAAGCAAACGTGTCACGCCAGCGTCGTGCGCAAATTGTTGATCGTTTGGCGGCAACATATATTCTTCAATCTGCGCTAGATGCGCTTTCCATGCGTGAGAGAGGGGGGACCTTCTTATAGGTATGTGAAGCAACAAATGAAGCAGTGGACATAGGCATGCGAGTCTATTGGTCTCACTTTTATGTTTTGTGTTTTACTTGATTTATTGAGAAGAAAATCACGGTATTGTGACATAAACTTGCCCGCCAGATTGGCGAAATTCCTCACTTTTTTGCTCCATACCTGCCATACGTTGTGCGTTTTCGTGGAGGTCTTGGCTAATACGCATGGAGCAAAACTTAGGACCACACATAGAACAAAAATGAACGCTTTTATGGGCTTGGTGAGGCATGGTCTCATCATGGTAAGCACATGCAGTATCTGGATCGAGTGAGAGATTAAATTGATCGTTCCACCGAAAAGTAAAACGTGCACGGCTCAAGGCATCATCTCGTAACTGTGCGGCTGGGTGTCCTTTTGCAAGGTCGGCAGCATGCGCAGCAATACGATAGGTGATAACCCCTGTTTTAACGTCGTTGCGATCGGGAAGACCGAGATGTTCTTTTGGTGTAACGTAACAGAGCATAGAGGTACCGAACCAGCCAATCATGGCTGCTCCTATAGCCGAGGTAATATGGTCATATCCTGGGGCAATATCTGTTGTAAGGGGACCAAGCGTATAGAAAGGTGCTTCGTGACAATCACGGAGCTGTTTTTCCATATTTTCACGGATTTTATGCATAGGGATATGGCCAGGTCCCTCAATCATAACTTGACATCCTTTATCCCAAGCGATTTTTGTAAGTTCACCAAGGGTTTCCAACTCTGCAAATTGGGCGGCATCATTGGCATCGGCAATGCTTCCAGGGCGTAGTCCGTCCCCTAACGAAAAAGAAACATCATATTTGCGCATAATATCGCAAATGTCTTCAAAATGTTCGTAGAGGAAATTTTCTCTATGACCATTGAGGCACCAACTTGCCATAATTGACCCCCCGCGTGAGACAATCCCTGTCACACGGTGAGCAGTCAGTGGTACATGTTGAAGTCGTACTCCTGCATGAATCGTAAAGTAATCAACGCCTTGTTCTGCTTGTTCAATGAGCGTGTCACGGAAAACAGGCCAATCAAGTTTATTGATATCACCGTTGACTTTTTCAAGAGCCTGGTAAATGGGAACAGTGCCAATAGGAATTGGCGCGTTGCGTAAAATCCAATCACGGATTGCGTGGATATTACGCCCTGTAGAAAGATCCATGACAGTATCAGCACCCCAACGGATTGACCAGACCAATTTTTCAACTTCCTCATCAGCGGAAGATACAACGGCAGAATTGCCAATATTTGCATTGATTTTAACCAAAAAATTCCGCCCGATAATAACAGGCTCAAGCTCTGGATGGTTAATATTGGCAGGAATAATAGCACGTCCGGCAGCAATTTCCTGTCGTACAAATTCAGGGGTAATATAATCTGGAATAGTCGTTGGAGAAGAGTGATCGTTTTTAAAGTTTTCAGTATTTTTTGTTGCGGCACGGAGACGACCGAGATTTTCACGATGGGCGACGTAAATCATCTCTTCCGTGATGATTCCTGCACGTGCCAATTCATATTGTGTGATAAGTTGCCCTGTCTGTCCCCTTAATACCGTGTGTTGTGCGGGACATGGCGAGAGCGGAGGAGAAGAGGTTCTTTCACTGCTATAGCCATTATCTTCAGGGCGGACAATACGCGGAGAGGATACTTTTTCTAAATGACGACGTGCGAGCCATGGTGCGCGTAATTTTGGTAAACCTTTAGAGAGATCAATAATCACTTCAGGATCTGTATAAGGACCAGAGGTATCATAGAGCCGTATAGGATCTTCTTGTGCTGAAGAGTCAAGAGTGACTTCGCGAAACGGTACCCGAATATCGGGGTGATTCTCTGGAC
The DNA here is from genome assembly GCA_045615245.1 of Acetobacter sp. GTDB lineage: Bacteria > Pseudomonadota > Alphaproteobacteria > Acetobacterales > Acetobacteraceae > Acetobacter. The sequence goes on from JAZLEM010000163.1 coordinate 6,585, forward strand.
TCGTATAAATCTTTTTTGAACCACGAATGGGACCTGTTGTAACATGCCCCGGAATATGGGTATGCATGGATAAATTCTCCTTGATTATCATAAGGAGACGGATCAACACATGTAAGGCTTATAGAAAGAGCTCGGATGTGTCGAATACCAGTCATCCTCTAGTTAAATGGACAGGATTTCTGTTAGTATGGAATGTTTTAGTGATAGGGTTGTTATCTTCTCTTAAATTATAAAGATGTAAAATAGTCTTTCAATTTTTGGAGAGCTTTTACTAGGTTCTGTCTATAAAAAAAGTAAGACTTTTCTTCTGTCAAGAAAAACCATTGTTAATCTTTTGAAACTGACTTTTAAGTGCCTGTTGAAAATATAATCTGATAGAGTTTCATAGGTTTACATCTTTTCTTGAAGGTTTTTTAGGAGGAATGGTTACGGGCCGTAAAATGTTCTAACCAGTGAATAGAGTAATCGCCTTTTTGAAAGGCAGAGTCTTCTAGAATATGTTGATGAAGCGGAATAACAGTTTTAACACCTTCAATAACAAACTCGTTAAGTGCACGGCGCATACGTTCAATGGCTTGAGCACGTGTTGGGGCATGAACAATGAGTTTAGCAATCATACTATCGTAAAAAGGGGGAACTTGATAACCGGTATAAAGAGCGCTATCAATCCGTACACCAAAGCCACCAGGGGGATGATACATGGTAACTTTCCCCGGGCATGGCATAAAAGTCGTTGGATCCTCAGCGTTAATACGGCATTCAATAGCATGGCCAGAGAATGTAATATCCTTTTGCGTATAGCCGAGCTTTTCTCCGGCAGCGAGGCGAATTTGTTCATGAACAAGGTCAATGTTACAGACCATTTCTGTAACAGGGTGTTCAACTTGTAAGCGAGTATTCATCTCAATAAAGCAGAACTGTCCATCTTGGTAAAGAAACTCTAAAGTGCCTGCATTACGGTAACCCATGCGCGCAAGAGCATCGGTCGCAGTTTTTCCAATGGCATGTCGTTGTTCTTCTGTAATGACAGGTGAGCCGGCTTCTTCAAGAAGTTTTTGGTGGCGACGTTGCAAAGAACAATCACGTTCACCAAAGTGAACAACATTACCGTAATTATCACCAAGAATTTGTAACTCAATATGACGAGGACGATCCATATATTTTTCCATATAGACTGAATCGTCGCCAAAAGCTGCACGTGCTTCATTACGTGCCATTTCCCAAGCTTCGGCAAGCTCTTCAGCTGTACGGGAAACTTTCATACCACGTCCACCTCCTCCTGCTACAGCTTTAATAAGCACAGGGTAGCCAATAGTTTTGGCAACTTCATAGGCTTCTTCAAGGCTTTCGAGTTTTCCATCAGAGCCAGGAACAAGTGGAACACCAAAGTTTTTCATCGTCGCTTTAGCTGTAATTTTATCTCCCATCATGCGAATATGTTGAGCTGTAGGCCCAATAAAGACCATACCGTGATCTTCAACAGATCTCGCAAAATCAGCGTTCTCAGATAAAAAACCATATCCCGGGTGAATAGCTTCTGCTCCTGTTATTGTGGCAGCAGAAAGAATAGCCGCTATATTGAGGTACGAATCACAAGAGGCTGGTGGTCCGATACAAACAGATTCATCTGCGAGACGTACATGCATAGCCTTTGAATCTGCTGTTGAATGAACAGCAACAGTTTTAATACCAAGTTCTTGACACGCGCGTAAAACACGAAGAGCGATTTCACCACGATTAGCGATAAGAATTTTTGAAAACATTACTCAATAATAGCAAGAGTTTGACCGAATTCTATAGGTTCCCCTGAGTTAACAAGGAAAGATTTAAGTGTACCATCTTTAGGGGCTTTAATAGGATTAAAAGTTTTCATAGCCTCAATTAACATGAGTGTTTGACCTGCTCTTACAGATTGCCCCTCTACAACAAAGGGTGGAGAAGTAGGAGAAGGTGTAAGGTAAACAACACCAACCATAGGGCTTGTAACAGCACCAGGATGCGTTGATAAATCCGTTATCTGTTGGGGTTTTGTCGTTGAATGATCCACTACCTGCCCTATAGGAGGAGATGGCATCGTAACAGAATGAGGAAGAGTAGCAACGCCGGGTAAAGGATCAAGTTTACGTACAACACGAATACGGCTGTCTTTTTCTGCAACCTCAATTTCTGTAAGACCTGTTTCTGTAAGAATTTTAGCTAGGGTCTTGATGGTATCTGTATCTATGAGTTTTCCACTCATTGAGAATCCTTGTAAATAAGATTGGTTACTGCTTGTAGCGCGAGAGAATACCCTCCTACACCCAATCCACAAATAACGCCAACAACAGCGCGTGAGACGTAAGAATGGTGTCGAAAGGTTTCACGACGGTAAATGTTAGAGATATGTACTTCGATAATAGGAAGTTCGATAGAAAGAAGCGCATCTAAAAGGGCAACAGAGGTGTGTGTATAACCCGCTGGGTTAATCACGATACCCTGAGCATATTTGCGACATTCTTGTACCCAAGAGATAAGTTCTCCTTCTATATTCGTTTGTCGGAAATCAATTGTTAAACCAAGCTTCTCAGCTGTTTGTAAACAAAGCTGTTCAACGTCATCTAGAGTCGCCCGACCGTAAAGATCAGGCTCACGTTGTCCAAGCATATTAAGGTTAGGGCCGTTAAGAACAGCAATAAGGGGTCTTTCCATAATAGATATGATCTAACATAACAAAAGATAGTTTTCAAGGACGTGAAAAAATAATTAGCCAATAACAGGAAGTGTACGACTTACTAAAGCTATCGAATCTATCTTAGATTTTACCATGGTTGTTTACATCACTGAAATATCCATCAATACCGTTTAAAAGAAAAGTTTTTGCTTTTCTGATAGAACTATGTTATAAAAATGCCATTTATTAAATAACATTTAAATTATAGTGTCAAGCGATAACATTACGGAGGAAATAAGCGTATGTTAGCCCTACGCAGGGCACTTCTTGGAAGTGTAATTCTTTGGAGCATTTTTTTAGGAGTGTTAGGAAAGGTCAATAAGGGATATGCGGCACAGACTGCGTGGGCTCAGTCAGTTCAAAAAGCGTTAGCTACTCGTGGTGTTATGCTTGGTGATAGCCCGGTGTATCAAGAAAATAGACAAGACACTTTGGGGCGTCAAAAAGAAGTTCAACAGTTTGTAAATTCTCAATCTCAATGGGCTCAGGAAGGTGTAGCGAGTTGGTACGGTGGTCGAGAACAGCATTTACACCGGCATACATCGCTCGGTACTGTATTTAACAGACATGCTTTAACA
>JAZLEM010000164.1:0-4773 GCA_045615245.1 Acetobacter sp.
ATTATTGGTGTAGTCAGAGGAATGTGTTGTCTGCGTCCTGGTGTGAAAGGACTTTCGGATAATATCGAGATTAAGTCTGTTGTGGGACGTTTTTTAGAACATGCACGTATTTTTGTGTTTGGGAATGGGTGTTGTTTACCATCTCGCCATGCACGTGTTTTCATTTCTTCTGCAGATTGGATGCCTCGTAATATGGATCGACGTGTGGAAAGTATGGTACCAATAACGAATCCAACAGTGCATGCACAAGTGTTGGATCAAATTATGGTGGCTAATATTCTTGATAATTTGCAATCTTGGACTTTAGAGCAAACAGGTGTTTGGCAACGATTGAACTCAGGAGATACCCCTTTTTCTAGCCATGAATGGTTTATGACGCATCCTTCTCTTTCAGGGCGTGGATCGGCGGCATTTAATACCACATTGATGCCGTCTTTGCTTCCTCAATAGGGTTTTTATTAAGAAAAGTTTGCTAGAGAAATTGTAATGAAACGTCGATCTGCTGTTGTTGACCTGGGGTCTAACTCAGTACGCCTTGTGGTTTTTGAAGGTGTCTCTCGAAATCCTGTCCCTATTTTTAACGAAAAGGTTGTTTTACGTCTTGGTCGGGGTCTGTTCAAGACAGGCTGTTTAAACGAGGAAGGCGTAACTATGGCGAAAAGTGTATTTCGTCGTTTTTATTCTATTGTTAAAGCAATGAATGCTGAACCGTTTGAAGTTTTGGCAACAGCTGCTGTGCGTGAAGCAAGTAATGGTTTAGCTTTTATTGAAAAACTTAGACAGTCGATGCCAGGTGTTTCCATTCGTATTCTTTCCGGAAAAGAAGAGGCTGATTATTCGGCTATAGGTGTGTTGTGCGGTATTCCTCGTGCACATGGGGTTGTAGCTGATATAGGAGGGGGGTCTCTTGAATTGATTCATCTCGTTGAAAAAGGACAGCGATGTGAGACAACAACTTTGCCTCTTGGTATATTGAGTTTATCGGATAGGGCAAATGGAGATCTTGAAAAGGCATGTTGTCTTGTAGATCAAGACATGAGTAAAGTTTCGTGGTTTTCTTACGTAACTGGAAAGACACTTTATTTAGTTGGGGGTGCTTTTCGGGCTTTAGCTAGATTACAAATGGCAAGAACAAATTATCCTCTCAAGATCGTTCATCAGTACACACTATCTTGGCAGGAAGCGTGTGATATGGTGGAGTGGGTTTATCGTAATGAACATCGTGGATTTGAATGTTTAATTAGTGTGTCAAGAAAGCGGATAAAAGATGTGCCATTTGCTGCCGTGATTTTACGCTTCCTGCTTTATCAAATGAAACCTGATCACGTAGTATTTTGTGTAGATGGCTTACGTGAAGGGTGGTATTTGCTTAATGTAGTTTCTCCTGATTGTCTTGAAGAGAATCCGAGAGAAGTTGTTGTAAAAGAGATGTGTGCTCGTTTGGGGCGGAGTAATACGTTGCCTATTGCTTTAGAAAAGTGGACTGCTTCTTTACTAAGAAATGAGAGTGATCAGCAGAACCATTTAAGACGATTAGCCTGTTTCTTATCAGATATTGGGAGCCATGACCATCCAGAATATCGTGCTGAGCAGGCGTATTGGCGTGTTTTACGTATGCAAGGAGCTGGTTTTGATCACCATATTAGAGGTTGGTTAGCATTAGTTTTGGCTATTCGTTATTCTGCGGAAATAGATGCTCCTTTCTTGATGACATCGCGGAAACTGCTTACATCAGATCAATGGCATACTGCTGTAGTACTGGGTTTGGCTCTTAAATTGGCATATTTTTTGTCTGGAGGTTCTCAGGTTTTGCTTGAAGGAACATTTTTATATTGGGATAGGGATGAACTTGTTTTAGGAATGGCATCTGATCATATTGTCATAAAAAGTAATGGTGTACGTCGTAGAATTGAACAATTAGGACAAGTTTTAGGTGTAGCTACGAAGGTTTGCTATTGCAGAGTAGATTAGTGAGTAGATTGGTAGAAATTAGGGTTGGCTGTGTGTTGTAAGGGCGGAAAAACTTGACTAAAATATAAAAAGTGTTTCCTGTTGTTCTTTTGTGCGTAAAAAGCGTAATATTATAAAAGTTTTTTACTTTTTAGTGAGGTTGTTTTGTTGCTTATAAAGCATAAGGTCATGGATGTAGAACGTGTCTTCTGAAGAAATAGTCGATTCTGTTATTGTAGATGAAACAAAGCGTGGTCGTAGGTGGCTACATTTTATTGTACCACTTTTTCTGACAGTTGTGGCGCTGGGGGTCATTGCGTGGGTGGGTATTACTTCTTATAAAGCAACTAATAACGGTGCACTAAAACTAACGCGCGATTTAATGGAGGCGTCTCAGCGTTATATTGGACAAGAAGTGGGCGGATATATTATGCCCGTTTCTGCGGGTGACACGGTGGCAAGTGGCATGTTGGCATATACCCCTTCTCAATTGCGAGATAAGATTTTTTACTCATATTGCACAACGATGTTGCAGAAAGTGCCGCAGCTCCAATCCTTTTATTTAGCGAATGAACAAGGTGATTTTACATTAATAACTCGTGCACAACAGAAAGGTATATTCGATCATATTAAATTGGTAACAAAGGGGAAGCAACGTTTTTTTCACCATACATTGTATGATATTCGCGGTGTTGAAATCAAAGAATATGTTCAAAGTGCTGGTCAATATGATCCGCGTAAGCGATCATGGTACAAAGATACTGCAAATGCAAAGGGAATAAAGTGGGCAAAACCATTTTTATTTCCAGAAAATGGGCAGTTGGTTATGACGAGCTCCGTTCGCTTTCGTTCTGATGATGGGCATACATTTGTTTTTGCAGCAAGTATCTCTTTGAATGAGTTGAGTAACTATCTTGGAGATATTAAAATTGGGCGTGATGGTAATGCCATGATCGTCGATAGCGAAGGGCATATGATTGCTGCACGGGATATGCTAATAGTTTCACATCTTTTTTCGAGCAGATGGGCAGCTGGAAAGAAATTAACATCAGAAAGTAGGGTCCTTGCTCCCGATAACCATCCGGTTTTTTCTCTTGGATATGATCGTTATCGTGTAATGGGAGCTGGCGTATCATATATTACATGGAAAGGTAAAAACTATATCGTTTTGTCTTCCAAATTACAACATTCTGCTGGATGGATTTTACTGATTGTTGTTCCAGAAGAAGATTTTTCAAGTTTTGCAACTCAAAGTCGTTGGCAAAGTCTTAAATTTATTGGAATTATCGTAGTCTTTTCTAGTTTGTTAGGGGGATTGTTTATTCGACAATTACGGCGTGCAGAGCGAGGCTTTCGTATTATAACGGAGCAGAGGTCCAGGATGGTCCGCGAAAGTACAGCTGTGTGGAAAGTTGCGGTAGCACCTGACTTATTTAATCCTACTGCAGAACCTACAGTGTTGACAGAGCAATTAGTTCAGGTGACACAGGCGCGTCGTGCGAGTTTGTGGCGTTTTCTGCATAATGGTGTGGGTATAATCTGTGAAGATTCCTATGATGGTATGCAAAATACACATACAGGTGGATTTCAGATTGGTCGTTCTCAACTCGAGTCGTTTTTTTTGGCAGTAGAGGAAGGGAACATTATAGAGGTTCCAGCTGCAGATTTAGATGAACGTACAAAAGCCTTTGATCGTTTGGTTATGCGTGAAATTGGTACACATGCATTGTCAATATATCCTATTACGAGTAGTCTACAGAGGGTTCAAGGGGCGCTAATATTGGAAGATGCGGCAATAGCACCATATCAACAATATTTTATGGCGTTAGTGAGTGCAATTTCCGGAATACGTTTTTCAGCACAAACACAAAGTGAATCTCGTCTTTCTTTACAAGAGGGTGCTATAGAGAGAGATGATAAAATAGAAAAGAGTATTCTTCCTCCGTTACAATTTAATAATCTTTTGATGCAGGATCCTGCTTTGGACTCTATGCGAGGAGTAGGGGTTTATGATGCTGTTGCTGTGCTTGTTGTTACCTTCTCTGATCCGGTTGTAATGAGTGTGCGGGATGTTGAGAGTCTTTTAACACTAATTAGTCGTCTGGCTATGGATGTCAAGACAGTTGCAGAGGAGAAACAGCTTTTTGCTGTTGAATTAGCAGGACATAGGATGATCTGTATAGCAGGTTGTACAACACAGTCTGATTCAAAGGCTCTTGTGCGTATTGCTGATGCAGCTTTGAAAATGCGTGAGGCTTTTATTCGTACGTTGGCAGATGCTGATTTGGAGCCCGTTTTTGCCATGGGTATTGATTATGGACCAGCTTTTGGAGGAATGCTAGGAGAAGAAGAGGGACACGTTTTTAATTTGTGGGGGCAGACAGTTTCTTTGGCTGAACTTATGGCCGAAAGCGCTTCTGATCCAGGAGTTATTCAGGTAACAGAACGTGTTTATTCGGTATTGCGAGAACAATATCTCCTCCGCAGTCGTGGAACATTTTTTGCCTCTAATTTAGGTGTTGGGCGTGCTTATACGTTGGTTGCTCGTCGATGAGAGATTTTCCTATTCAGCAAGAACAAAATCCAGATCAAGATGTATTATCAGAAAATGATACTGATCGTATGCCAGAATTGCCTCAGAGGCAGGAAGGTAATGTTTCTGCTTTGTTGCGTTGGATAAGACGTAAGTTTGTATGGATAGGACAGGTATTTCGTCGGTATGTAAGGTTTTTCCTGATTATGTTAGGGGCGTTTTGGGGTGTTATCTTCGAAAGCGTGAGGGTAAGTTCTTGGCGGAGAAGTGTTCGTTATGAGTTTGTGAGT
>JAZLEM010000165.1:0-2812 GCA_045615245.1 Acetobacter sp.
TATATAAATATTATGAAACCCTCATGCAGTGCAACATGCAAAAATTATAGCATAATGTAAAAGTCCAAAAAGATCTTGCTAATACACTTGAGCTCATTGCCCAAAAAGGTGCAGCAGCTTTTTATAAAGGACCTATTGCAAAAACCATTGTTAATACTTCCCGTGAACACGGTGGTATTCTTCAAATGGCAGATTTCGAACGTTATAGAACGCGTATGCTACCGCCTCTTACGTGTCATTACAGAGGCTTTACTGTCGAAACTGCTCCACCTCCAAGCGCAGGTGGTGTTGCCTTGTGTGAAATGTTAGGTATTCTTTCCGGATATGATATGCATTCTCTTGGGTTACATACAGCCCCAGCACTTCATTATCAAATCGAAGCCATGCGCCATGCCTATTCAGATAGACGTAATCTTGGCGATCCTGATTTTGTCAAAAACCCTGTCGCCCATTTATTAGATCCGGCTTACCTTGCTGCTATAAGGGCAAGTATTCCTCCTAAAAAGGCAGTACCTTCTCGCGATTTGTTGATGGGAGAATCCTCTCCAGAGAAACCTCAAACGACGCATTTTTCTGTTATAGATCGTGATGGTTTTGCTATTTCCACAACATATACATTAAACGGTTGGTTTGGGGCAAAGGTTATAGGTGGAAAAACTGGCGTCGTCATGAACGATGAAATGGATGATTTCTCTATCAAGCCGGGTGCACCTAATATGTTTGGTATTCCAGGAAGTTTAGCCAATGCCATAGCCCCTGGCAAAACGCCTCTTTCATCCATGACACCAACTATTCTCTCACGTAATGGTAAACCTGTCTTAATCATTGGTAGTCCAGGTGGATCTCGAATTCCCACTATCATGTTATCCGTTATACTTGGTGTCGTTGATTATGGTCTCGATATTCAACAAGCCATAGATTTACCCAGAATACACGAACAATGGATACCAGACACAGTAGAAGTAGAAGCCGGTGCTATCACACCTGAAACACAACATATATTAGAACGCCAAGGGTACCACTTTGATCTCCACGCTCCATGGGGTATTCCTGAAGGTATTTTAGTGGGCGGCCCTAAAATAGGTATGCCAGGCTCTTCCCTCTACTATGGTGGTTATGATCGACGCCACATAGGAGGTGGTGCTGTAGGAGAATAAAAAAAATGATATCATAGAACAATAGGAATACGTTATTACCACAATTTTATTGGTTATAGATGCTCTAAATTATGTAGCTGCCCTGACGGATCCCTTACACGTGAATGACTGTCTACATAATTGGGACCTAAAGGAATTTTCCCGTACCCACCTGGTATATCTAATGTATATAGCGGCCACGCTAACCCTGTTACTCGCCCGCGCAACCTTGATAACAAATGCAGACCCTCTTGCATCGATACATAAAACCGTTCCGTTCCAGGTGCTCTATCAAGGTGATGTAAATAATAAGGTCGTATACGATTTTCTACCATAGAACGAAAGAGATTTTCTAACGCTTGTTCTGTATCATTCACTCCACGTAAAAGCACAGACTGTCCTAGTAAAGGAATACCACGCTGTATGACACGTTTAACACTTCGCCGTGCTTTATCTGATAGTTCACGCTCATGGTTAATATGTATTACCATCCAAACAGCTTTTTTACTTTCTAATGCTTCTAATAAACTCTCTGTTATGTAATCCGGTACTGCTACAGGAACACGTGTATGTATACGAATCGTTGTAATATGTTCTATATTCTCTAACGTTTGCATAATCATCGCTAACCTACGTGGCGATAATATAAGAGGATCACCTCCTGTTAAAATCACTTCACGAATCTGTGGGTGTGTACGCAACCACTCTAAAGCTATATTCAGATCAGCATCATTAAGAATCCCGCCATCTGGTCCTACATGCTCTCGTCTAAAACAAAAGCGACAATATAGCGGACAAACAAGCAATGGCTTTAGTAAAGCTCTATCAGCATAACGATGAACAATCCCTGGAACAGGAGAAAAAGTTTCATCTCCGATGGGATCAGATCGTTCAGCCTGTGTTATAGTGAGTTCTTGCACAGACGGTACAACTTGCATAGCGATCGGATCATCAGGATGTTCAATTAGGGCAAGAAAATCTGGTGGAATAGCTATAGCGTAACGCTGCGCAACAATATTGAGATCCTCACGCTTTTCTAGTGGAACAAGTCCAGCTTCTATTAACTCTTGAGCGGTACGAAGTGTTCTCCCAGATGAGAGTAACGATTTGACGACGAAAGACATTTTTTAGCTTTACTCCTGATCATACCAATGCCAACGCTCCCTTTGACAACACACATTCAATCAGACCCTCTTCACCTCAATGACCGTATGCCTTATCTTGTGCGACGTAGTTTGATTCGGCGCTCTTGCCACTGTTTTTTAGAAAGCCGAGGTTATATAGAAGTTGAAACACCTTATGCTGTTAACACACCAGGTGAAGAAGTCCATTTACTTCCCTTTGTTACTGAATATGAAACACCAACAGGAACGCGTCATAGGTTATTTCTCCATACTAGCCCAGAATTCGCCATGAAACGAATCGTTGCAGCAACACACCTTCCTATTTTCCAATTTGCACGTGTATGGCGCAATGCTGAAAATAGCCTTCAACATACTTCAGAATTTACCATGCTCGAATGGTATCGTCCCAACATAGGCTTAAACGAACTCATGGAGGAAACACAAGCTTTGCTCCAATCACTCTTTCCACCAACTTTACAATATGGTTCTCTAAATATTGATCTTACTCAACCTTTTGAACGACTTACTCTAGAAGAGGCTTTTCGACGATAT
>JAZLEM010000166.1:0-7852 GCA_045615245.1 Acetobacter sp.
ATCTGCGTCCTCGTCTTATATCGGCTTTTGTGTTGGGGTGTGTGGCGGCAGCCTGTATTGCTGCCGGAGGGGCATTCTATATAGCACTTGTGCTGGTGGTTATGGGGGGTATGGCTGCTGAGGCTGCTACTTTGTTTGGCGTTTCGATTAAATCTTGGTGGGGAATTTTTTACTGTTTGTGGGCTATTTGTTCTGGTATTTTGGCTTCGAGTGGTTACGGAGTTTATTTTTTAGCGTTTTGTTTGGGTGCGTTCATTTTTGGTTCTGCCTTGTGGGCGATTATGTGTGTTATCATAACGGCAGGTACAGCTCTTTTATGGCTATATCAAGTAAGCGTTTGGTCGGTTGTATTTGTCATTGCTGTTGTTGTGGCATCTGATGTTACAGCGTATGTTGTTGGGCGTTTAGTGGGGGGGACAAAACTTGCACCGCGTATTTCTCCGGGTAAGACTTGTTCTGGAGCAATAGGTGGGCTTATTGGCGCTATACTAGCTGGGCTTGTTGTCGCATATTTATCTGGATTGGGTATGTTTGTACGGGCAATTGTCTGGGCAATAGTGCTGAGTATTGTTGCCCAATTAGGAGATTTGGCGGAGAGTATGATGAAGCGTTCTATTGGTGCTAAGGATTCTGGTAAATTATTGCCTGGTCATGGTGGTCTACTCGATCGTTTTGATGGGCTTGTGGTGGCTGCGCCTGTGGCAGCTTTTGTTTCTCTTTGTGCTGTAACTATCAAAGGGGGTGCTTTCTGGTGTGCTACTCTAGATAATATTATTTTATCTTTGGTGAAAGTGCTTCCAATTTAGTGTTTTTAGAATGACTTAGTGATGTTTGTATCTTGATTTTAATATGTGTAAAGAAATGAGAAAATAATGAGGACAGTGACCGTTTTAGGAAGTACAGGGAGTATTGGCTGTTCGACGGTAGATCTTCTTGAACAAGCACGTGATCAGTATCGCGTGCGGGCGTTAGTAGGTGGTACTAATGCTGTTCGTTTAGCACAACAAGCACTGAGTTTAAACGTAGAACTTGCTGTTGTTGCTGATAAAAAAGCTGTAAAAGAGTTACAAGATCTTTTGGCTGGGAGTAAGATTCAAGTTGCGGGAGGGAGAGAGGCTGTTATTGAGGCAGCGGCTTTACCTGTAGATTGGACAATGGCCGCTATTACAGGAACAGCCGGCTTAGAGCCAATTCTTGCAGCCGTGCGTAATGGAGGAAGTATTGCACTCGCTAATAAGGAGGCTTTGGTTTGTGCTGGCGATGTGATGTTACGAGCTGTGAAAGAAGGGGGAAGCACGCTGTTGCCCGTTGATTCAGAGCATAATGCTATTTTTCAAGTGATGCAGGGGCAACGCTTCCAAGATATTGTAAAAATTATTCTAACAGCCTCTGGTGGTCCTTTTCGTAATGCTACGCTAGATGCAATGCGTTCTGCGACACCTGTACAAGCATTGAAACATCCGACATGGAGCATGGGCAGTAAAATTAGTATTGATTCGGCGACTATGTTTAATAAAGGGTTGGAAATTATCGAGGCTGCTCGTCTTTTTTCTTTAACAGAAGATAGGATTGATGTCCTTGTGCATCCACAGTCTATAGTACATGGTCTTGTGCAGTATTCTGATGGTAGTCTTCTTGCACAAATGGGAACTGCAGACATGCGTATTCCTATAGCACATGCTCTTGCTTGGCCACATCGGATGGTGACAACATCATCGCATTTGGATTTGGTAGCATTGGGTAGGTTAGATTTTAGTAATCCAGATGCGTCCCGATTTCCTGCTTTACGTTTAGCACGTCAAGCACTTCGTGAAGGGGGGGCTGCATCCACTATTTTATCTGCCGCTAATGAGATTGCTGTGGATGCTTTTCTTAAGGAACAAATAGGTTTTCTAGATATAGCACGGCTTGTAGAAGATGTTATGAACGTTTTAGGTACACCTGCTGCTGATACGTTAGAAGCTGTGCTGCATTGGGATACGCAAGCGCGGTCTGTTGCATTGGAAAAAATCACTACTTTTTCTTGGTAAAAGTAATGGTTTGTTGATAGTGTCGATCACGATGATACACGATTATTTACGGTTGTTTATATCTTTTTCGTTTGTGTTGTGTGTTCTTGTTATGGTTCACGAATTAGGCCATTATTTGAGTGCACGTTGGTGTGGGGTACATATTGACGTGTTTTCTATAGGTTTTGGCCCAGCAATTCTTAAATGGCATGATCGTGTAGGGACAGAATGGCGTCTCTGTGTTGTGCCTTTAGGAGGGTATGTTCGTCCACATGGGTTTGAAGATCCAGAAGATGCTTCAGAGGAACAAAAAGCTTCTTGGATTGCGGGGCGTACTTTTCATGATAAGCCTATAGGGGCACGTGCTCTTGTCATTTTTGCAGGTCCTTTTTTTAACTTTATTCTTGCTTTTGTGATTTTTACACTTCTTTCTGCTACGGTTGGAAAAACGCAGGTGAGTAATAAAGTGATGTCTGTCGTTCAAGGAAGTGCTGCAGCACATGCCGGCGTGAAACCAGGTGATGTTATTCAACGTCTTGGTCAAGACCCTATTACAACGGTGAATGATCTGCTAGCTCACTTAATGGGACAGGCGGGTGTACATACAACTTTAACAGTTCAGCGAGAGGGGCATAGTATTGTGCTACCTATTACGCTTGGAACAGTACCCAATGTCGATGGGGGCATAAATTCACGACATAAAGGGCAACTTGGTGTTGTTTTTTCTGTGGATACATTGGCACCTTTATCTGTGTTGCCAGCTATAGTATCGGGATGTCAGACAACGTGGGATATCACGAAACAAACTTTGTTTGGTCTATGGTCTATTCTAACTGGTGGACATTCTGTAAAGGATTTAGGTGGACCACTTAAGATCGCACAACTTTCTGGGGAAGCTGCACAAGATGGTTTTGCGAGTTTACTGTGGTTGATCGCGGTATTGTCGGTAAATTTGGGTTTAATTAACCTTTTTCCTATTCCTCTTCTTGATGGTGGACGCCTGGTTGTTTATGCTATGGAAGCAGTGAGAGGCAAACCCGTTTCAAAACAAGTGCAAGAGTGGAGTCTTAGTGTTGGTTTTGTATTTTTGGTAGGTATTTTTCTATTTTCTATAGTAAATGATTTGGCAGGTTTTGGCGTATTTAAGAGATTATTCGATCAGTTTAGTTGAAAACTTAGTCTATTATATAGTAAGAGAAAGAATGACATTATATCTCTTGTTGGGGGATGCTATACAACAAAACTGTTTTTACTATATGAAAGTTATATTTAGTTTCTTAATCGATTGGAGAATAGCTTGAGAGGTTTTCGGTCAGTTCTGCTTACTTCTGTTTGTATGCTGTCTTTTTGTACGGCATGGGGTAAAGCACAAGCAGATTCAGGTTTGAAAACTGGTAAGCAAGCGTCTGATTTGGTTGGGCATATTGGGAGAGGTGATCAGTCTAGTGGAAATATCAAGAGTATTCGTGTTATCGGGAATACACGTATAGAGACAAACACTGTTTTGTCTTATATGGTTGTAAGACCAGGGGATTCATTTAATCAAGATAATCTTGATCGTTCTCTTAAAACTTTATACGCGACAGGTTTATTTAAGGATGTAGTCTTACGACGTGAGGGGGATGTTCTGGTTGTAAGATTGCGTGAAAATCCGATTGTTAATCGTATTGTTTTTGAAGGGAATTATGCGCTTAAAGACGATGATCTTCGCAAAGAGCTTTTTCTTAAGCCAAAAACTGTATTTTCGGCTGAGACGGTTGGTGACGATCGGCAGCGTATTCTGGATCTTTATGCTGAAAAAGGTCGTTTTTCTGCGGTGATAATACCTCAGATTGTTAAATTAGCACATAATCGTGTTGACGTAGTTTTCAAGATTGATGAAGGTCCTAAGACTGTTATTCGTAAAATTGCTTTCGTAGGGAATAAAGCTTTTAGTGGAGCTACTTTGTCAGGTGTTATTTCTTCGAAAGAGGCAGCGTGGTATCGTTTTTTCTCGTCGTCAGATCTGTATAATCCGGAACGTGTTAAATACGATGCTGAGTTGTTACGTCATTACTATCTAAAAAATGGATATGTTGACTTTCAAATTAAAAATGTAAAAGGAGAGTTATCTCCGGATCGTAAATCTTTTTATGTGACGTTTGATTTCAAAGAGGGTATTCGTTATCGTTTGGGGAAGATCGATATTCGTTCTAGTTTAAATCGTGTGCCAGCTAAATCTTTGCGGAAATATATAGAGCTTTTTCCGCACCAGTGGTACAACGGTAAAGCTGTACAAGATAATGCTACAGATATGGAAGAAGAGCTTCAGGCTGACGGGCATCCTTTTGCACGTGTACGTCCTATTATTGCCCGCAATCCTGAAAGACATATCGTCAATTTACTGTTTGATGTTAGCGAGGGACCGCGTCGTTATATCGAGCGTATTGACATTAATGGGAATACGGTTACTGAAGATAAAGTAATCCGGCAGAGACTTCCGTTTGCGGAGGGAGATCCTTATACACCGAGTTATAAGAAATATGCTAAGATGAGTGTTAAGGATATGGGCTACTTTAAAAAAGTTGATATTTCTGATTCACGTGGTTCGGCTTCTGATAAAGTAAATGTTGCGTTAAATGTGCACGAAAGGCCAACAGGTCAATTCTCGGCTGGGGGAGGATATTCGACGAATGTAGGCGTTATTGGGAATATTGGGATAAGGCAGAGAAACCTCCTTGGAACGGGGATTAGTGCTGGTTTCTCAGGTACAATGTCCATGTATCAAAGGCAAGCAGATCTTTCTGTTACAGATCCGTCCTTTTTGGGACGTAATATGGTTGTGGGAAGTGATGTATACTTTGTTCAAAACCACTACATGTGGTATCAGAACTATCAGGAAGGTCGTTATGGTATTGATCTTCGTATGGGATATGCCTTTAACCGTTATTTGTCTCAATCATGGAATTATACTCTTCTCCGACGTTGGCTTAATGGTGTGAACAACAATGCTTCTTGGTATTTGCTTGATCAGGAGGGGAAAAATGTTCTCTCCGAATTGAGAACAGTCTTAATGTATGATAGACGCGATTCGCGTATATTACCTCATAGTGGGTATTATGTGACTGTAGGTGGTACTTTTGCTGGTCTAGGTGGGAATGAACGTTTTTTTCGTGCTAGAATTAAAGCAGCGTATTTTATTCCGTTGGATAGTTTGACGAATAGTCATTATTGGACATTGGCGTTTCGTGTGGGGGTTGGTGAGCTCGCTGACTGGGGTAACGGGCAACGAAATATTATGGATAACTTCTATTTGGGGGGTAATAATTTACGTGGTTTTATGTACGGTGGTGTTGGTCCTCGTACAGTAGCTACTCCCGGCCATGAGGAAGAGAATTTTATTGGTGGACGTTTTATGTATGATGGTTCTGTTCAGTTAAACTTCCCAATACCGTTTTTAACGGCAATGGGTGTTTATGGACATGTCTTTTCAGATTTTGGTAGTCTTGCTGGGGTTCGTGTAAGGCATCTTTATACAAATCCTCTTACAGCTGGTAGTTTTTATACGCCTATTTCAGGTGATACCTTGAGACCGAGAGTAAGCGTTGGTGCTGGTGTTCTTTGGAAAAGTCCATTTGGTATCTTGAATATTAATGTGGGTGAGCCAGTAATGAAATCTCCTGAAGATGTTAAGCAACTTTTTCGTTTTGGGTTCGGTCAGCGATTCTGAGGTTAGTATGATGCGTTTTCCTTTAAAGTTAGTTCTGTTGTTAGGGGGAGTTTTTTTGTCATTTTCGCCCCGCACGTTTTCTAATGCTTATGCAGATGGTGGACAGGGTTGGTTTGTGCCAAAAGTGGCACATTCACCTACTTCTGCTGATCAAGTGGTATCACATCATGCAGTGCCTGCCCGTCATATATCATTGCCTTCGCAGGATGTAGATAATCAAGATGTGGACCGTGCTCCACCCGTTTTGCCATTACCACCAGTTCCCGCTGTGCCTGATATTCCTAAAGGTGCTCCACCACCCGCGGCAGTTATAGGTGTTATTAGTATTGATGGTGTCATGCGTCAGTCTTTTGCTGCCATGCAGGTTGAGCGTGTTTTGGGAGCTCGACGTGATTTGTTAGCGCGAGATGTTCAAAAAGAACAAGCCGTTTGGCGTCTTGAGCAACAAAAACTTCAAGCACAAGCTCAGTCTTTGACACAGAGGCAGATACAAGAGCGTGAACGTGGCTTACAGGCTCGTGTTCTAAAAGCCCAGCGAATTTTTCGAAATCGTGGTCGTATTATTCAAGAAGCTGCACAGGTTTCTTTGGGGCAAATTGAGCGTGAGTTGGTGGCTGTGCTTCAAAAAGTAGCTGCGGCTCATGGTATGAATTTAGTCTTACATAGTGAGCAAGTAGCTCTTCATGTTGATGGTCAAGATATTACAAACGAAGTAGCGCTTCGTCTTAATAAAGTGCTCCCTATGGTTTTTATTCCTGCTCCTGATGTTGATCCAGAAGTTTTAGCGAAGTCTGGTAAAATGCCTACAACAGCCGATGCTAACGCACAGTTGCCAAGAACTGGCCCACCTCCAGTGGTAAAACCAGAGTCTGTTGGACAAAAATCTACTGCACGGAAGTAGGTATGACTGCGTGTGATAGGGCGTTTGTTATAGCAGATCCGCGTTTTTTTGCAAAAGCAAAAGGACCGTTTTCTGCTGCTGCTTTAGCTGATATTGTTAAGGCAGAACTGGTGCCTAGAAAGGATGGTGGTGTTGAGCCGACGGATGGGTACATTGATATTGCACCGATTCAATCGGCATGCGCGAGAGATGTTAGTTTTCTTGATAATCGTCGCTATCTTTCGTTGCTTGATCGAACGCAAGCGGGTCTTGTTATTGTCGAGTCAGCTTTTGTAAAACGTGTGCCAAGTCATTGTGTTGCTTTGGTAACGTCTGATCCTTACCTTGCCTGGTCACGTGTTGCTCGTTTATTTCACCCATGTTCTGCAGTTATTCCTGGTGTGCATGCTACAGCGAGTGTAGCCTCTACGGCGAAGGTTGACCCTTCGGCTCAAATTGAAGCTTTTGCTGTTGTTGGAGATAATGTTGAGGTGGGGGCGGGCTGTTTTATTGGAGCACATACTGTTATTGGTGCAGGTGTGCGTTTAGGGCAAGCGTGTCGGATTGAAAGCCATGTCAGTATTAGTTACTCTCTTGTGGGTGATCGTGTAACGGTTTTACATGGTTCTCGGATTGGTCAGGATGGTTTTGGTTTTGCTGTAGGTCCTGTTTCTTTTGAAACAATGCCTCACCTTGGGCGTGTTATTTTAGAAGATGATGTTGAGATTGGTGCGAATAGTACAATTGATCGTGGATCCGTAAATGATACAATTATTGGTGCTGGTTCACGGATTGATAATTTGGTGCAAATAGGTCATAATGTTCGCTTAGGGCGATGTTGTATTGTGGTATCTCAAGCGGGTATTTCTGGCTCTACTGTGTTAGAGGATTATGTAACGGTAGCAGCACAAGCAGGTCTTGTAGGGCATATTCGTATTGGTAACAAAGTACGTGTCGGTGCACAATGTGGTGTGATGTCAGATGTGGAGGCGGGGCAGGATGTTATTGGTAGTCCCGCTATGCCAGTTCGTGAGTTTTTTCGTAATGTGGCTGTATTGCGTAAATTGTCGAAAAAATGGTCTAAGCTTGTTCGATCTCCTTCTGATTTAGAGTAGTTTGTGGTGTAGCATAAAAATGATTTTTTTTGAGTAAAGTACGGTGGTCTTTGTGGACATAGATATTAAACAGCGTGATAACGATCAAAAAATTGATCGAATTAGTGTTACTCGTATTATGCGGGCGATTCCTCATCGG
>JAZLEM010000167.1:0-4606 GCA_045615245.1 Acetobacter sp.
GTCCAAAAAATTGCCTCTCACATAGGCTACGAAAGCATAGACGTTATTGCCGGTGGGGAAACGGCAGGTATCCCATTTGCGGCATGGATCGCCGAACGTCTATCCCTCCCTATGGTCTACGTTCGGAAAAAACCGAAAGGCTTTGGTCAAAATGCCCAGATCGAGGGAGAACCTCCTGTTCATCAACGTACTTTACTTGTTGAAGATCTCGCGACTGATGGCGGTTCTAAAGTACAGTTCGTCAATGCTTTACGCCGAGCGGAAGCCCTTGTAGAACACGCCTTTGTTCTTTTTTATTACGATATTTTTCAAAACTCTCACCAAACACTCACAGAAGCAAACATTACCCTCCACGCGTTGTGTAATTGGCACGATGTGCTAGAAGTTTGTGCAGAACAATCTTGCTTTTCAAAAGAAACTTTAGACGAAATACACCAATTCCTCAACCACCCATATGAGTGGTCTGACCGTCATGGTGGCGTATCCTGCCCTGAAGAAATCTCTGCTTTACAAAAAGACAAGGATCAATAACTTTGTGGGTCCAGGACCCTCTCCCCCCTTATCATGTTCTTGCTTTTGATTCTGGTATTGGGGGGTTAAGTGTTGTCGGTGCCTTACGCCTTATGGTACCTCATATCCATATTGATTACTTGGCTGATACAGCTGTTTTTCCCTATGGTGAGCAAGATGACGCACATCTTACACAACGTATTGTTACACTCCTTTCAAACGCTATTGATCGATTACGCCCTCATGCTGTGATTGTTGCGTGCAATACAGCAAGCACCCTAGCCTTACAAGAGCTTCGTTCAGCTTGTCCAACAACGCCTTTTATTGGATGTGTTCCTCCCATACGTTGGGCGGCACGTTTAACAAGTACGGGCGTTATCGGTTTACTGACAACCAAAGCCACATCACGGCGTCCCTATCTTAATACTTTACAGACACTTTATGCGCCAGAATGTACACTTATTACGCACGCAGCCCCCGGATTAGCCAAACTCGCAGAACATGTCTTTTGTGATCTACCGGTTACAGATACAGATTTTCAAAACGAACTTGAAGGGTTACTTAAACACCCTCAAATCTCTCAAATAGATACCATAGGTATTGGCTGTACACATTATACTTTTGTGCTCGAGCGCTTACGTGCCCTTTTTCCCCCCCACATCTGTTGGCTTGACCCAGCCAACGCTGTAGCACGACAGACATGCACTGTTTTATCAAAACAGCCCCTCCCGCCCATAACAAAAAACCATATATCTCAAGCCTGGTTTACAGCATTGCCAGATCATATACCCGCTCTTCTGACAAAACTCACTCCCTATGGGTTTAGTACTCTTTCCCTCTGGGAAGGGGATACACCTTCAAACCTTCAAAAGACTAGGTCATATCTTTAAATCTAGTTTTTCCGTTTAACGGAATAATCAACTGCTTTATACAATAAGCCTTTTAATACACTATCGGGAAACACCTGTAACGCCTTACGTGCTTTTTCGGCATAATCCTCTGCATAAGCTAAAGCAACCCCTATCGCATCAGTTGTCATCATACGTTGGAAAGCGTTGTCAAAATCCTCCGCCTCTTGTTGCCCTTCTTCAATAACCCTACGCCAAAAGAGACGATCTGCCTCATTACCGCGCTCATAAGCAACTAAAACAGGTAAAGTAATTTTTCCCTCACGAAAATCATCTCCGACTTCTTTTCCAAGTACATTCTGATCAGCAACATAATCTAGGGCATCATCAACAAGCTGAAAAGCCATACCAAGATTATTTCCATAAACGCGTAATGCTTCCCGTTGTTCAGAACTCGCACCACCTATGACGGCACCCACTTCACAAGCTGCAGCAAATAAAACCGCAGTTTTCCCCTGAACTACCTGTAAATACTGATCCATGGATGTTGATAAATCATTCTGCACTGTCATTTGCATGACTTCACCTTCTGCTAAAGCTGCCGAGGCGTTAGAGAGAATCTTCATCACATCGATAGAGCCGTCTATCGTCAAAATTTGAAATAAACGTGCAAATAAGAAATCTCCCACTAAAATGGAAGCTTTACTCCCAAAAACAGCGTTAGCACTTGCTAGTCCACGCCTTACCCGACTCTCATCAACAACATCGTCATGAAGTAGTGTCGCGGTATGGATAAATTCCACACAGGCGGCGATTTCAGCACGACGGCACTGCCCTTCAGAGACATCATGCCCACACAAACGCGCCGACGCTAATGTTAGCATGGGTCTAATCCTTTTCCCGCCCGCAGCAACAAGATGCTTTACAAGCTGCGAAATCAGCGGCACAGAACTCTGCATACGATCAACGATGACACGATTACAGACTTGCATATCAGATGCAAGATAATCGGCCAGCTCCCAAAGACCTGTTTCCCCTAGTTTACTCACTAAAACTCCAGATCTATCTATTTGTGATTTTGCTTAATTCTATATTCTATCTGTATCTGGTAATAATAACAGAATAAAATAAATATGCTTACTGATTTCGTGTACATCGAACAAGAAAAACAGTCAAGCAGAAAGCCAACATTGTCTCAAACTATCCGAACCCAATATTTCCTACATAGGTTCTTTAAAGGGTTCTTTTAGGGGTTCTTTATTTATGGAGTTTTCTTTATAGGTTTTTTATGACAACACAAACATCACTTCCTCTTACGATGCGATCAACAGAACATGCCCCAGATTCTCTTTTAGAGACCACACACGTAGAAATAACACGGGGCACTCTTCTCCGCGGACAAATTCATTATGCCCAGTTTATACATGGTTATCGTACAAGCCTAGAACCCATTCTTATGGCGGCTGCTATTCCCGCTAAAAGTGGTCAGAGCGTTTTAGAAATAGGCTGCGGTGCTGGTGCAGGGCTCCTGTGTT
Source organism: Acetobacter sp. (assembly GCA_045615245.1). Lineage (GTDB taxonomy): Bacteria > Pseudomonadota > Alphaproteobacteria > Acetobacterales > Acetobacteraceae > Acetobacter. Next base: position 2,894 of record JAZLEM010000167.1, read on the forward strand.
TGTTAAAACGTACAACAGGCGTACACGGTACCGGTATCGAGCAAGATGCTGCCACAGCAGAGCTTGCCCGTCATAACCTAAGAGAAAACGGTTGGCATAACACCCCTATCCTTACAGCATCATTCCCCGAAGCCTGCACATCTCTTAAGAGTTTTGATCACTGCATGGCAAACCCACCATGGCACCCTAGGAATAGTTCTTCATCTCCAACACCACGACGTGATTTAGCTCGACGTTTAGGCACAGATACGCTGAGTTCATGGATACATGGCTGTGCTTCTATATTACGCCATAAAGGGACTTTAACTCTTTCTCTCCCTGCGACTTTAGTCGCTCAAGCCATCACTGCCCTCCAAAAAGCACAGTTTGGTGACATTACACTTTATCCCTTTTGGCCCCAAATAGGTAAGAGTGCACGTATTACCCTCATACGAGCACGCCTTGGCCTGCGTAGCCCATCACGAATTATGGCGGGCATGGTTCTGCATGAAGCCGACGGTTCTTTAACAAAAGCAGCCCGCAGCGTACTCGATAATGCAGCCCCCCTACCCGGATTACATGGCTGACAACAAATCAACTTTTCCCCTTGTAGAGGATTTAGTAAGCCTCTTCCCACGTCCCTTGTGTTAAAGCACGCGCGTATTCTGTTGAGCGAGCTTCAAAAAAATTCGCATGTTCGACGGCGTTTAACATCTCGTCCATCCATGGCAGAGGATTTTCATTATGTTGCTTATAGGTACGGTTTAACCCTAACTGCTCCAACCGTCTATTCGCTATATAACGAATATAGTTTTTTACTTCGACAGGTGTTAGCCCCTCCACCTCTCCGCATTCAAAAGCAAGATCAATAAAAGCATCTTCGTGTTTAACGATTTCCCTACAGATCTCTTTAATGTCACGCCTTAGCTCTTTTGTATTAATTTCCGGATTCTCATGTAAAAACGTATGATAGAGTTTTATAATATTTTGACAATGAAGTGTTTCGTCACGCACAGACCATGTGATAATTTGCCCCATCCCTTTAAGCTTATTGAAACGCGGGAAATTTAGAAGAATAGCAAAAGAAGCGAAAAGCTGCAGCCCTTCTGTAAAAGCACCAAATGCTGCAAGAGTTTTTGCAATTTCGTACTTATTCTCAACACTAAAGCTATTCATATAATCGTATTTGTCTTTCATAGCCTTATAATCGAGAAAAGCAGCATATTCCGTTTCCGGCATGCCAAGCGTATCCAACAGATAGCTATATGCGGCTATATGTATCGTTTCGATATTTGAAAAAGCCGCCAACATCATACACACTTCTGTCGGTTTAAACACACGCGTATAACGTCGCATATAGCAGTTATTAACTTCGACATCGGCTTGGGTAAAAAACCGAAAGATTTGGGTAATAAGGTGTTTTTCCGATTCTGTGAGTTTAATAGACCAATCACGCACGTCATCCGCCATGGGAACTTCTTCCGGCAGCCAGTGCATACTTTGTTGGGCTTTCCATGCTTCATAAGCCCACGGATAACGGAAGGGCTTATATGTCGCTTTTCCTGTTAAAAGATTCATTGACTTAATTCTGTTCCTTACAACGTATAAGAACTAATAAAATACACTAAAATTAAAAATACTCAATTTACTTACATCACATCCGTATCACGCGGTTTTAATCATATTCAATCATTTTAGAAAATATTTTTAGAGTTCTACCGGGTATATACACCA
>JAZLEM010000168.1:0-5060 GCA_045615245.1 Acetobacter sp.
TGACAGGGCAAGATGCCGTGAACACAGCAAAATCTTTTAATGAGGTTGTCGGTGTAACAGGGGTTGTTATAAGCCGTATGGATGGTGATTCACGAGGGGGGGCAGCGCTCTCCATGAAAGCCGTTACAGGGGCTCCTATTAAATTTGTTGGGATGGGAGAAAAGCTTGATGCGTTAGATGAGTTTTATCCCGAGCGTGTTGCTGGACGTATTCTTGGGTTGGGAGATATCGCCGGTCTTGTCGAGAAAGCTGCTGACAAACTTGACCACGCGGAGAGCGAACGTTTAGCCTATCGTATGATGACAGGAAAGTTTGACCTCAATGATTACGCGGCTCAGATTCGGCAAATTAGCAGGTTGGGGTCTATTTCTGGTATTCTTGGTATGTTGCCGGGTATGGGAAAGGTTCAGGAGGTTTTAGAAGAAAAAAACCTTGATACTTCTATTCTTAAAAAGCAACAGGCTATTATTTCATCAATGACAAAAGCGGAGCGACGTACACCCTCTATTATCAAAGCCTCTCGTAAAAAGAGAATTGCTGCAGGTTCGGGAACGACGGTTCAGGATGTGAATATCTTGCTGAAGCAGTTTGATATGATGTCTACCATGATGAAACGTTTGAGTCGCTTTGGAATGGAAGGTCTTATGCGGCAAGGGATGTCTGCGCTTATGGCACATAAGTCCGGGCAGGATCTGTCAAAAGGTCCACCTTTTCGTTGAGAATAATATAATATTTATGGTATATCTGGTTTTGTTTTTTTATTAGTTTTTAGTTTTTAGTTTTTAGAGGTGTATTATGAGTCTTAAAATTCGTCTTGCTCGTGCAGGGGCTAAAAAGCGTCCTTATTATCATATTGTTGTGGCGGATAGTCGTAGTCCGCGTGATGGGCGTTTTGTTGAAAAAGTTGGATCTTATAATCCAATGCTTTCTTCAGATCATGCCGATCGGGTGCGTTTGGTGAATGAGCGTGTTTCGTATTGGTTGTCAAAAGGAGCACAACCAACAGACCGCGTGATTCGTTTTCTTGGACACGCTGGTTTAATGGAAAAGCCTGTTTTTCATGAACAGCCTAAAAAATCTGCACCAAAGAAACGGGCACAAGAGCGTGCTGCAGCGGCTGCAAAAGCTGCGGAATCTGCCGCTTAGAGTTTTCGGTTTTCGTAACACTGTATAATTTTGTAACTCTGTGTAATGAAGCAGGATCTCGTTCTTGTCTGTGTTGTAGGGAGACCGCATGGGGTACGGGGTCTTGTTCATATACATTCTTATGTGGAAGATCCTACATCACTTGAGCGCTATGGTGCTTTGCAAGATGAGAAAGGTCGCTTTTGGTCTTTACGATGGTGTAAAACTGTAGAAAATGTGGCGGAGCTTGTGCGTGGTAATGGAGAGCCATTAACCAATAGAACACAAGCACAAGAGATTGTTAATACACGTTTGTATGTGTCTCGCTCTGCTCTTCCGCGGTTAGAAGAAGAAGAGTTTTACCATGTTGATCTAATCGGTATGGAAGCATTTGAAGGTCATCTTTCGTTAGGGCATGTGGTCATGGTTCATGATTATGGGGGCGGGGTTAGTCTTGAAATTTCTAATGGTGTTTTTATTCCTTTTACAAAGGCTTGTGTTCCTCGTATAGATCTTGAAACACGCAGTTTGTTTGTGTGCCGTCCTATAGAAGTTTGGGGCGAAGAAAAACAAGAGATAAAAACTCGTTTTATAGGTAATGGTCTTGTGTCATGACATGGCAGGCGACTGTTCTGACTCTTTTCCCAACAATGTTTCCTGGTCCGTTGGGGCAGTCTTTATCTGGGCGTGCCTTAAAAAATGGTGTGTGGTCGTGCCAGGTAGAAGATTTACGCCTTTATGGTTTGGGGGCACATCGTACTGTTGATGATACACCCTTTGGGGGAGGGGCAGGTATGGTAATGCGCCCCGATGTTGTGGATGCCGCATTAAAAACAGTTTCTGTTAAAGATGGGGTTTCTCGTATTTATCTAACCCCTCGAGGTAGGCCGCTGACTCAGCAAGATATTCAACACTATGCTACGGGGGCAGGTGTGTTATTGTTGTGTGGACGTTTTGAAGGGGTAGACGAACGCGTGCTTGAGGCTTATAATCTTGAGCAAGTTTCTATTGGAGATTATGTTCTCTCTGGTGGAGAAATTGCTGCTTTTGTGTTATTAGATGCCTGTGTTCGTTTGCTTCCGGGCGTTATGGGGTGTGAGAGAAGTAGTGTGGAGGAAAGTTTTTCTCAAGGTTTGCTGGAATATCCACATTATACGCGTCCCGCTCAATGGAATGGTCAATGGGTGCCAGAGGTTCTACGTTCTGGTAACCACGCGGCTGTTGCCGCATGGCGACAAACACAGGCAGAAAAAGTAACGCAAAAAAGGCGACCAGATTTGTGGTCTGCTTGGGTGGAGCGTAATAAAAATGAGTCTATTTCTGCGTGTAAGTCTGTATGATTACATATATGATGGTTATAGATTGAATGTTTAAATATGAGGAAAGGTAGTCAAAGGTTATCAAATGAATATTCTTCAACAATATGAAGCAGCAGAAATTGCTCGTTTAACCGCAGATCGTCCTGTGCCTGATTTTAGGGCAGGTGATACTGTATGTGTCTCTGTACGTGTTCAAGAAGGTGAACGAGTACGGTTGCAGGCATTTGAGGGTGTGGTTATTGCCCGCTCTAACAAAGGCTTAAATAGTAATTTTACGGTTCGTAAAATTTCAAATGGGGAAGGTGTGGAGCGCGTTTTTCCGTTGTATGCACCAACAGTTGCTGAAATTAAAGTGGTGCGTCGTGGTAAAGTACGTCGTGCGAAATTATATTATTTGCGTGGTCGTAGTGGTAAGTCTGCTCGTATCGCGGAACGCCCGCGTGAGGTTGCGGCATCAAACACACGTTGATAGAGCTTGTCTTTATGAGCGTCTAGTTATGAACTAGCTTATTCAAGCAAGCACGTTGTCTAGAAGATATTTTCTTAAAAAATGGTCAACGATACTTTATATGAAAGTAACTTAGTGTATACAATGCTTGAAGCAGTTTGCAAATAAAAGTGAAAACAACAAAAGGGGCATTTTTGCCCCTTTTACGTGGATTATGGGCTTGTTTATGTTTTTCAAAATAAGGAAAAATCCTAGAAAGATATTGAAATGGATAAAAAACAATAATATAGTACTTAGTTCTACTAGGATCAGATATTTTTAATTTTCTTAATAACTTATAAAGCATGGGTTTGAAGGTAATCTGTGCAATGAGTTTGAAGGTAGGTCTCTTTAAGGAAGGAAGCGTTATGGCGCCTCGTACGTTATTTGATAAAATTTGGGATGATCATGTTGTTGAAATTCTTCCTAACGGTACAGCGCTTCTTTATATCGATCGGCATTATCTCCATGAGGTAACAAGCCCACAAGCTTTTGAAAAGTTGCGTTTGGCTGGGCGTAAGTTGCGTCATCCTGAGAATACGCTGGCTGTTGTTGATCATGATGTGCCAACTTCTGATCGTGCTCTCCCTATAGAAGATCCCGAAAGTCGCCATCAAATCGATATGTTAGAGCGTAATGTTCGAGAGTTTGGTGTACCTTATTTTCCATTGCTTTCTGTTGATCAGGGTATTGTTCACGTTGTAGGTCCAGAGCAAGGCGCATCGTTGCCGGGAATGACAATCGTCTGCGGAGATTCTCATACCTCAACACATGGCGCTATGGGGGCTTTAGCTTTCGGGATTGGGACTTCTGAAGTAGAACATGTTATGGCAACGCAGACGATTTTGCAACGTCGTCCTAAAAACATGCGTATAACGATTGAAGGGGTGCCACCGCCTTATGTTTTTGCAAAAGATATTATATTAGCCGTTATTGGTCATATTGGCACTGCTGGGGGGACAGGGCATGTTATTGAGTTTGCAGGCTCAACTATTCGGGGGCTTGATATGGCTGGGCGTATGACCATGTGCAATATGGCTATTGAGGCGGGTGCAAGGGCAGGCTTGGTTGCTCCAGATGAAACTACTTTTGAGTATATTAGAGGCCGTCGCTTTGCTCCCAAGGGAAAAGATTTTGATAAAGCCGTTGCTTATTGGAAAACATTAGCGACTGATGATGGGGCATGTTTCGATAAAGAGGTTATGATCCGCGTTGAAGATATCTGCCCTACTCTGACATGGGGTACAAGTCCGGAGACTGTTTTGCCGATTACGGGGCGTGTGCCTGATCCTGCTGATGAAACTGATGAAACACTTCGCACTCGGTTAAGGCATATGCTTGAGTATATGGGTCTTAAAGCCGGGCAGCCTATTGCTGGTACACCTATAGATGTTGTTTTTATCGGATCGTGTACAAATAGCCGAATTGAGGATTTGCGTGCCGCAGCTTATGTGGTAAAAGGGCGTAAAGTTGCTAATGGTGTACGGGCTATGGTTGTGCCCGGGTCTGGGCATGTTAAACAGCAAGCCGAGGAAGAGGGGTTAGATCGGGTTTTTGTGGAGGCTGGCTTTGAGTGGCGTGAAGCTGGCTGTTCTATGTGCTTGGGAATGAACCCGGATAAATTAGGACCAAAGCAGCGTTGTGCCTCAACTTCGAATCGTAATTTTGAAGGCAGGCAAGGACCTTTGGGGCGTACACATCTTGTTTCTCCTGCTATGGCAGCCGCTGCAGCCGTGCGAGGGTGTTTAACCGATGTGAGGGAGCTGGTGTAATGGAAAAATTTACGGTGCTGTCGGCGGTTGCGGCTTTTATAAAAGAAGCAAATATTGACACGGATAAAATCATTCCTGCTCGGTTTTTAAAAACGACGACCTGCCTAGGTTTAGGGGGGCATGTTTTTGACGTGCTACGATATACGGTTGATGGTCACGAAAAACCTGATTTTATCCTGAATCGTGAACCGTGGCGTAAAGCTCAGATTTTGATTACGTATGAAAATTTGGGCTGTGGTTCTTCGCGTGAGCATGCAGTGTGGGCGTTGCTTGGTTTTGGTATTCGTTGTGTAATTGCACCTTCTTTTGCAGATATTTTTTTTAATAATTGTTTCAAGAATGGTGTTCTTCCGATTG
>JAZLEM010000169.1:0-9610 GCA_045615245.1 Acetobacter sp.
CTTGGCTCACAGAACGACATGGCTACGATCCGACTTCATTCTACGAGAAAGACCTTGCATATGAAACAAATCAAGTAAAAGAAGGCGTTCCTGATTCGCAATAGCAATCAGTGCTAAACTAATCCGCTGAGTATCGGTTATGGCTTCATCAAACTCATTAACTTCTTTTTCCTTATCAGAACGTTCTTGAAGCCGATCTAAAACAGGCTGTGTAATCTCTTTATGAAAATTCAACCGATCGGCGATTTCTTGCGCCCGATCATACACATTACTCAACCCAATGCCCAAAACTTGATGCCGCATGGCTTCATCAATAGAAGGGAGATGATCAAGTTTAAGGAAAATCACTAAAGAACGTAGCGTTGTCCCATTAACAAGCAATGTAATCAGCACAAAGCCTGTCGCAACAATCCCAACAAAATGGGCAATAGATGTTGGAACCCGATCATTTTCGGTTACCGCCAAAGCAAGAGCGAGTGTAATAGCCCCGCGTAACCCTCCCCAAACCATCGTTATTTTGAAGGGAATAGGCACAGAAGGAGAAAGACGAAACAACGTTAAAAGAGGTAATAAACCAAACACAACAACAGAACGTGCCGCGATCCCCGCAATACTTGCAACAAGAATGAGCACACAATCCCAACCGCTTACCCCCATTAACAAATGAGGTACGAGCATAGACGTGAGAACAAACACCAGAGAGCCTGCCCAAAAAACAAGCTGCTGCCAAAGCTGTTGCAGAAATAACCATGTATGGGGGCGGATCATAGAAGGACCATAAAATGACAAAGTTAAACCACTTGCCACAGTCGCAACAACGCCCGATATACTTAGAAATTCATCACAAATAATATAGACAACATAGGGCAAGGCGACCGTTAAGGTAATTTCCGCCGCAGCACTCCCAATAACGGACATCATAAATAAAGTCAGTCGTCCGATCACAACACCTACGATAAAAGCCCCAATAAATGATACAAAAAATGAGATGATAGCCTCACCTAAATGTAAATGACGATGTATCGTAATTGAGGGCAATAAAAGAGAAAAAATAGCAATAGCTGCCGCATCGTTGAGCAAAGCCTCTCCCTCAATGAGGCGCGTTAATCGGCTTGCAGCCCCGATATCACGAAAAATTCCCGCTACGGCAGAAGGATCTGTTGTCGCAACAATCGCCCCTAACAACAAGCAAACAACTAAAGGCATGTGGGTAAATGGAAATAAGGCAAAACCAATGATTGCCGTTGAAAATACAACGGCAATCACTGCCATTAACAACACTGTTGCCGTCTCGTGGGCTAAACGCCTTACATCAATTGCTAACGCACATTGAAAAACCAAAACAGGCAAAAAAATAAGCAGAAAAGCTTCACTATTAACAGGAAAATCTAATAACGTTTCCGCGACACCCCCAAAAACGGAAACATAAGATGTACGTAGCCCGAAATCAGCTAATGAACCGATAATAATCCCGACAATAGCCAGGAGCACTGTTTCAGATAAATCAAGCCTACGGGCGAGTGGTTGCACGGCACTCACCACAACCAGAAGAAGCGCAATAACGAGCAATACAGCTGCCAAACCCATGACGACTATGCCTTTTATTCCTTTTTATGCTCCAGTAATTTTTACGCTTACTTTTTACGCTTTGCTGTTGTCGTCGAAACTTATCCGATAAGTGTCGCGAAAAGACAATGCATCATTTATTTAATGTATAATTTTAAGCAATCCTTTACAAACCACAAAATTATGACCGTAGCGTTCCCCCTGTTGTTTTTTCAACAGCCTTTACAATCTGATGAGATATAGCTTCAAGTTCTGATTCTGTTAAACTCCGCTCCATAGGTTGAAACGTGACTTCTACACTCATAAAAAGACAATGCCTTTCTCGAGTACTCACTTTAAGACACTGTTTATCCGCTTGATGATTGAATTCGATTGTCAAATTCTTCCAATCTTTATGCAACACAGAGCTTAAAAGATACTGCCCATCTCCATTATCTGGATTGTTGTGAACTGGCAAAATATCTCCATTATTTTGATCACAAGCGCTCAAAACTTTAGTTTTCAAAACACGCCCTTCCCACTTGTTAGAAACATTTGGATTATTCGGATCATACACACCAAAAAGACGAACATGACTTATCAACTGCCGATCCGCTTCTCTCACAGCACGTATAAGATTTTCAGCAGGAACATCTTGTGCCACAACAAAAGTAAAATCACGCTTTACAGGCTGAAATAACGATAATTTTAAGGCTTGTTTTTTCTTATATTTAGATGGGGGCAAAACATCACATAAAACTTCAAAAGCAACAACTGGTACTTCAATTGATTCGCTACGCAATAAGGCAGGATGTAATTCTCCAAAACGGGCAAAAATATTACCTTTTTTTCCTTGCCGTAACACACCCGATCGCCCCGGGTGATACCAGGAAGGCGCCTCCGTTGACGTTGTTAGGCTTTCAAGACTTACTCCCCATTGTTGTAACACCTCTAATAGATCTGCTTTGACGGCTTCAAACGAAACAGCAACGCTAGCTCCCCCCGGATAACGTGGCGTATAGCCCGATCGTACCCCCACAATCATCGTCTGTTGCGCCTTTTGTATAACATCGTTCGAAAAAGCGGGACCTATTTCAAACAACCCTACATCATTCCACCCCCGCGCGCTATTATGACGCACCGCCTCTATCAGAGAAACAAGCGGCGTCGGTCGCATTTGGTTAAGATCCGAGGCGATAGGGTTAAGAAGGCGCAAACTTTCGGACGTACCCTCAAAACGCGCAGCCCTTTCAGAATCAACAAAAGAAAAACTCACTGCTTCTGTTAAACCACGGGCACTTAACAACCGCCGAATAGCAAATAGTTTTGCTTGATAAGAGTTTCTTTTTACTGACACGCTTTCTTGAGAAGACGAAAGAGGTAAAGGCGGCAAGGACACAACAGGAATTGAGTCTATTCCTTTAATGCGTAAAATTTCTTCAATAAGGTCGTGTTCTGCTTCCATAGAGGCAACAGGTTCTGCCACACAAGCAGCTTTTTCTTTAGCAAGCCCTTCCGCCTGTGATAAAACAGGTGTTTGGGCAATATCATTACGCCATGAGGGAACACGCACGCATATGCTGCTTTCATCACGCGTCACCACTTCAAAACCAAGTTTTTCTAGCACAGCAACGCTCTCATACGGAGGTAACTCTAACCCACCGAAATGTTTGATCTGCTCAAAGCGAAGCGATGCCTCACGTTGCCAATAAGGCTGTTGTCCAGCCGCAACCACCGTGCTTGCCTCGCCCCCACATAAATCGACAATCATACACGTTGCGGCTTCTAACGCACTCATAGGTAAAGCCGGATCCACCCCACGTTCAAAACGATAACTTGAGTCGGAGGATATCCCCAGCCGTCGTCTAGTCATGGCAATATGCACAGGGTCAAATAACGCGCATTCAATAAAAACCTCTGTGGTATTTTCATCAACGCTTGTTGCTTCGCCTCCCATAACACCGGCAATAGATTGCACCCCCGCCTCATCTGCAATGATGCAATCTTTTTCAGAGAGCACATACTCTTTTCCGTCAAGAGCACGCAAGGTTTGCCCATTCCCCCGCTCAGCTGTCAGGCAAGAGCCCGTTATTTTCTTGATATCAAAAACATGCAATGGACGCCCAAGATCGAAACAAAAATAATTGGTGATATCCACCAACGCCGAAACAGAGCGTAAACCAATACTTTCTAAACGACGACGTAACCATTCAGGGCTAGCACCATTTCGCACACCCCGCACAGCACGCCCCAAAACCCATGGACATGCCTCATGATACGTTATAGCCCACGTAAGAGGTGAAACAAATTTATCTTCAACGGTTTTTTGTAACCATGGGCGTAATGTGCCTAATCCTGCTGCTGCAAGATCACGCGCAATGCCCCTTACCCCTAAAGCATCACCCCTATTTGGCGTAATCGCAACTTCAATAACAACATCATCTAACCCAGCAAAATCGGCATAAGATTGTCCCGGAAAAGTATCTTCTGGCAATTCGGCAATCCCTTGGCTTTCTGCACCTAACCCGAGCTCCTGCAAAGAGCAAAGCATGCCACCACTACTTTCCCCCCGAATAACCCCTTTTTTAATCGTGATATTTAACCCGGGCACATAAGTTCCAGGTGGTGCAAAAATAACAGCCAAGCCCTCACGCGCGTTAGGGGCACCACAAACAACTTGCACAGATGAAAACCCCGGTCCTGCATCAACAGAACACACCTGTAACCGATCCGCGTTAGGATGAGGAACAGCCTTAAGAATACGTGCTGTTAAGAAAGGCTCAAGTGCGGCTCCCTTATTTTCAACTTTTTCAACCTCTATTCCAATCCGATTAAGGGTTGTACAAATATCATCAAGGGTTGCATGTGTCTCTAAATGTTCACGAAGCCACGAGAGTGTAAATTTCATTTTTTGCTCTCCCTAGAGCTATAAGACGGCTTCAAATGGGTTTGCCCCATAATAACGCAGCCAACGAATATCGTTTTCAAAAAATGAACGCACATCTGAAATCCCATCTTTAAGCATGGTTAAACGTTCAATACCCATACCAAAAGCAAAGCCCTGCCACTCACGCGGGTCAAGTCCACAATTCGCGAGTACACGCACATGTACCATACCTGCTCCGAGCACCTCTAACCAATCCCCGCCTTTTCCGATTTCCCCTGTTTTACGTGACCAACCAATATCAACTTCAAGAGAGGGCTCTGTAAAAGGGAAATAAGACGCCCGAAACCTTACAGGAAGGTTTGGTCGATCAAAGAACACGCGCAGAAAATCTGTCAAACATCCTTTAAGATGGCTTAACGTTATCCCCTGCTCTATGACCAATCCCTCACATTGATGAAACATCGGCGAATGAGTAGCATCATGATCAGCACGGTAAACTCGCCCAGGTGCAATAATACGTAAAGGCGGTTTGTTAGCAAGTAGCGTACGAATTTGTACCCCAGAAGTCTGCGTTCTTAACAAATGTATTTTTTGATGTATTTCTTGTTGTTCTGATTCTGTTGGTTGGCATGGAGATAAATAAAATGTGTCATGATCTGTACGAGCGGGGTGATGATCGGGCGTATTTAGGGCAGAAAAATTATACCAATCTGTTTCAATATCAGGACCTTCCTCTACAGAAAAGCCCATAGTCCCAAAAATATTACTTATTTCTTCAATAGTCCGGCTAATCGGATGAAGACCCCCTAGTCGTTCCCCTACCAAGTAGGGTGGTGGAGGTAAGCTCACATCAACGCGTTCGGCTTGTAAACGAGCTTCTATCGCCGCATTTTCCAAAACACGCTTACGCTCTTCAAAGCACTGTGTCAATTCATCACGAAGACGATTTAATGCTTGCCCTCGCTCTTTACGCCTCTCGGGTGACATTTCTCCCAACGCCCTCAACAGAGCGGTAAGTTTTCCAGATTTACCGAGCGTACTCACCCGTATCGCATCCCAAGAACGAATATCTGTCACTTTCGCCAGCACAGACAAGACTTCATCACGAAAAATCTCAAGCTCGTTATTCATAGCCCCTTACTCATGCAAGACTTTGAATTACTGATAACATTGGTATTTTCAAAGTGTAACGCAAAATCAATCTCTTCATAGATGAAAAAATTTTCATGTTACAAGTAGGAAAGGTCGCCTATAAGGCGACCTTTTCCTTTCTTCGTCGGCTGCGCTTACGTCTTGAATCAATACCGACAAACCCCAAAACATTCTAATCAGTAATAGCTGCCTGTACTTGTTTGATGATATTTGAAAAAGTCTCTGCATCATCATAAGCAATCGCAGCAAGAACTTTACGATCAACGGCAATACCCGCTTTATTCAGACCACCCATAAAACGGCTATAGGTTAAGCCATGCTCACGTACAGCGGCGTTAATACGCTGAATCCACAAAGAGCGGAAATCACGCTTTTTGTTTCTCCGATCACGATAGGCATATTGTAATGCTTTTTCAACACGTTCTAACGCAATACGATAACTCGTTGAGGAACGTCCTCTATATCCTTTTGCTAACTTTAAAACTTTTTTATGACGGGCATGTGCTGCAACGCCCCGTTTTACTCGTGCCATAAGTAGAGATTCCTTATACCAATCCGTAGGGTGCCCATTGTTTCACGGTACGCCCATCTTGTACTGTTAGAGTTTGCATACCTCTCGCACTACGCTTCATTTTCTGGGGCCGTTTAATAAGACCATGACGTTTACCACATGGACCAGAAAGCACTTTACCTGTTGCCGTAATTTTAAATCTCTTTTTTACAGACGATTTCGTTTTCAACTTGGGCATTTTCCTCACTCCTTAATACCAGAAAAACAGAGCAACGCCTTCACAAACGTAGCAAAAGCGCCTCCTAGATGTTTGTTTGTATGGCTGGGCATGCCCTCTTCGCCTACAGCGCATACACAAAACACTCTTTAAAAAAACAAATTATTATCAACAAACAGAATAAAACCAGATTCCGCTTATCTTGCGAAGTAAGGTTAACACATACAAAGAAAAAATGCAAGCCTTAACCTCTTTGCAAACACTCTAACCACGCGCTGTCACTGCCGCTTTTTGTATAGCACGTGCCATAGCTTGCACACCATTTCCCCGATTTGTAGAAAGTGCTTGTACCAACCCGAGATCACTTAAGAAAGAGGGACTTGTTTTTTCAATTTCCGCACAACTCCGCCCTGAATAGACTCGTAACAGCAACGCGACAAGCCCACAAACAACCGCCGCATCTGATGTTCCTGAAAAATAGAGCTTCTCTCCCTCTTGTTGTGCATATAACCAAACTTGGCTCTGACACCCTGGTACACGATGCGCGTCATTACACCATACAGAAGGAAACGGGGGTAGTTGACGCCCTAAATCTATAATGTACCGATATCGATCTTCCCAATCATCAAAAATACCTAGCTCATCGCCAATGGCTTCTATCGCTTCAGCAGCTGTTTTTTCACGCGGTTGAACAAATACTGCCTCCATACACAAAACCCCAAACGCAATACTCAACAAATAATTTCAATACTCTGTTACTTACACTCTATTACTTATACTTACACTATGTTTTTATATTTTTAAGACGCTTTGATATAAGATTACACCAAAATATCATAACTCACTTTATCGAAGCATTAAATGATTATAGCAAGACTAAAAAAAGAAATAACCCCTTTAATCCCGCATTGGTTTACGTTTCTTTTAATAGTATTTTGGCAATATTCTACAATCTGATATGATTTATATGATCATCAAGGTTAGAAAACAACTAACTCTACCTTAAATGTTATTCTAACAACCGATAAAATAAATTGACTTTTCACTTTCGCTTATTTGAACTTGTCTAACAGACTTTTCTTTAACTTTTGCGTATACCAACACTATACGATCTGTTCCCTCCTTAAAACACCAAAAAAAATCATGATAGAACTTGATAACATTTCATGGCAACATCCCCAAAAAGATGATTCTCCAGCTCTTTCCCACATTTCTTTTACACTACCTCAAGGAAGTTTTTGCTGGTTGTTTGGACACTCCGGATCGGGGAAAAGCAGTTTACTCAAGCTTTTACATCTCGAGCAACTCCCTTCAGAAGGAAGAATGGTTATTCTCGATCATGAAATTACCACCCATACAACGCGGGATACTCTTTTACATTTAAGGCAAAAAATTGGAATCATTTATCAAAACCCCAGCCTTATTCCCAATCTTTCTATTGCCAAAAATATTGCCCTACCGTTAAGATTACACCACTACCCAGAAGAAATGATTAAAAAAGAAGTCGGTGCCATTATACGTTGGTTTGGTTTAACAGAACAAGCAAGACGACCTACCTCGTGCTTATCACACGGAGAACGACAGCTAACGGCTATTGCTCGGGCTGTTGTACATCGTCCTCAAATCATCTTAGCTGACGAGCCCACAAATTCTTTAGACGACGCACAAGCTAAACGTATTTTAGACATGTTTTTCAAACTTAACAAAATCGGGATTACAGTAATTATTGCGACGCATAACCGCTCACTCATACAAGAAAGAGACGATCCTATTTTAAACCTAGCACATGGACAGCTATTTGATCCGACGACACCACAAAAACAGATATAGAATAAAACAGATGAAAAACATGTTCTCGCTGTTTATCAAATACCAAGACAGACCTTCTCATTCTATTTTTTTTTCAACACGACCTCTTTTTTTAACAATTGCACTCGTCATGTTTTTATTCACCATGACGTTCGTTGGTTTTTATGGGGCAAAAAATCTTACTTATCAATGGCGTGCTGATAACACAGAACTTGTTATTCTCCAGATTCCCAATCCCACTCTCCCTCTTTCCAATAATAACTCGACAAATAACACACACAACACGCCCCCCCAACGCGTGAATGTCGTTTTGAACATACTCAAAACAAATTTACCCCCCAATACCAATATTCATTTATTACAGTCAAACCAAATCCGCCAATTACTCACACCATGGATCGACACGACCGAAACAACCTCTCTTCCTTTGCCCGCCATTATCGAAATTCGCTTTCCTCCCCATAGCGTCCTCCCCCTTTTTGTTCAACAAACACTCAAACAACAAATTCCTGATATTATTATTGAACGTAACTCTCAGTGGAATCATTATTTACAAAATCTTTCTTCCTCTCTTCTTTTTTATGCTCGATTAGTACTTATTACTGTAGGAATAGCGAGCCTTTCTCTTATACTCTTATGCACCCATAGCACTCTCACCACTTGCCGAGAAACGATCACGCTTTTACACAATTTAGGTGCTTCTGATAGTTATGTTGTGAGATGTTTTGCACACCCAATAGCACGTATCGTTTTATGTGCGAGTATTGTCGGCATATTTGCAGCGTCTCTTTTACTATTTTTCTTTTATCTTACAACGCCACAAATTTTTACCTTGTTAAACCCTTCTGCTGATCGTCTTTCTTTACTTTTTACCGATTTTGATATTTTTCCCTTGCCATTGCTTTTAGAATTATTTTTATTACTCATTTTTATATATGCATTTGGTTGGCTCATAACACAGATATTCGTTCGCTCATGGCTTCGTCATCTCCCATAGCCTCAGAAAACAGAAGAAAATTAAGCAGTTCCCTCGTTAAAGCACTTGCTATTGTAGTTTTTTTTCCTTTTTTTATATTACTTTGCGGGTTTGTGTGGTTTTTCTACGATGCTGTACACCCTAAACACTCCTTCCCTTTCCATGCTGACGGTATTGTCGCTTTTACCGGTGGTGCAGGAAGAATAGAAACCGCTCTCTCTCTTCTTACCCACCATCATGGTGATTATTTACTCATTTCTGGTGTTATGCCTAAAACACCGCTTAACACCCTGTCTCCTATTTCTGTACCGCATAACATGCGCTCTCGCATTACATTAGGCTATAAAGCCCATTCAACGGTGGAAAACGCCAAAGAAACCGCCGATTGGGTACATACAATCCATGCCCATAGTCTCATTGTCGTCACAGCGGGATATCACATGCAACGCGCGCTTTTAGAACTTAACAGAACTCTCCCCCCAATAACCCTGTACCCTTACCCCGTAACACCCC
>JAZLEM010000170.1:0-10007 GCA_045615245.1 Acetobacter sp.
GAATAACACGTTTGACCCGTGATAAATCACCAACAACGGAACGGACTTGAGCGATGAGGTTGATCATG
The DNA here is from genome assembly GCA_045615245.1 of Acetobacter sp. GTDB lineage: Bacteria > Pseudomonadota > Alphaproteobacteria > Acetobacterales > Acetobacteraceae > Acetobacter. The sequence continues at coordinate 69 of JAZLEM010000170.1, forward strand.
CTATAACGTGCCGCTTCTATAGCTGTTTCGAGCGAAACGGAGGCACCAAGTTTTCCTGTGGCAAATAATTTACCCTCGTGTAAAGGCAGTTGCCCAGAAACAACAAGGAGTGATCCCGTATGTACGGCACCTATATAGTTAGCAATAGGTTTGGCAGGAATCGGAAGCGTAATGTTCAGCGTGTTAAGACGATCTTCTGGCGTAATCATAGAGAAAATCCTTATTGGAGAGAAGAAACAAGTCGTAGAAAATGATTCCTACGCGTGGAAGAAGAGTAATGTGTTTGTTGAGAATCGGGAAAGTTAAGGGGTAAAAGCGGATCTGGGGTTTGTAAATTATCTTGTCGAGCACTGTCGGGAAGGTGGCGCCCTAAATAAGTGCTAGAAAGCGCACGAAAAACATAATCAAGCATAGATGTGGCATAAGAGGCAACTGGATCACCCTCTACTGTGCCAGCTACACCAAAACAGGAATAGGCAAAATGATCAACAAAAGCTTCAAGTGGAACACCATATTGTAAGCCGATACTAACAGCATCACCAAAACTTTCCGTAAGCCCGCGTACCATACTGCTTTCACGCATAGGCGTGAGTGAGAGGCTTCCTAAAGTGCCGTCTTCATAATCGCTTGTACGCATAAAAAGACTATGACCACCAATTGTTGTTTTTTGTGTTAAACCACTGTGCCGTGTTGGTAAAAGGCGCCTTTGACCACGTGAAAGGTGCCTATGGGAACAAGGTGATGTTATTTCAGGTTTAGCAGGCATAAAATCAACAAAACTTGTTAGGGCTTGGTGCATAGCCAGATGGGCTTTTGGGCTTGGTTGAGAGATTACGCTTTCTCCTGAAAGGGCTGCTGCGAGGGCTGTTTCTAACGTAAAACCACGAAACTCAAGCCTTTGTCGAGTACTCGTTGCAAGGCTTCCATCTGGGCGGAGAAGTGAGAAAGTTGGTGCGAATCCACAGGTCTCAACACCAAGTAATCCGTCAATCGGATTTGGGCTTGAAAAGCCTGTTTCAATAAGGGGGAGAGGTTTTTCTGTAGCAACAGCTGCTTCGTTCCAAATATCGCGGAGTGTTTCACCTAACCCGGGCAGAACAGTGTGGGTAGGAGGAATCGGTAGAGTTTCTAATTCACAGCCGAGATGAGCCGTCATTGTGGCTAAAGCTGCGATGGCACAGGCAGCATTTCTGCCCTCTTCACTATCGTAGTCAAGTCCGACGCCTGATAAACAAATGTCAAGATTGGTTAGTAAAATTTTTCCTGCAGAAGAAAACGGGGCAGGAGAAAAAGAAGACATGTCTTTTTGAGGTATCGATTGGGGCGTAGAGTCGAAAAGATCGGGGAGAGGAAGTTCTCCATTACGTAATTCGGCTGTGGTTTTGGCTGTATGGCGTAAAACGGTACAAACGAGCCTTAAAGCAGCAACAAAAGTACGTGCCTCAAAACCTGAATCGGGAGACACAAATGCACTTAAATTAAGGATAAACCCAGATGGACGGTCAAATAAACCCTGCCAGACGGCTTCTGTTGGGGCGGCTTGGCGTGTTAGAAGAAGCCAGATAAGCGCACGTGCCGTTTGATCATCGGGGGCTAATATAGGGAGCCATTCAGACGTAAGGCTAGAAAGGCTAATCGCTGTATCACCAGGGGCAAGCTGTGCTAAGGCAGAGGCTGCAGTCATATCCCACTCAACGGGGAGTGTTACAGAACGAAGGGGTGCATCCGGGTCAGCAGCAGCTTCAAGCGTGTTCATGAGCACGCCGTCCCAATAATTTTTACTTGTCATATGATTTTTAGCTTTGACCATCAGCGTGATATTGCCGTTGTTGTGGAGTAAAATGAAAGTCGATTTCTAAAATCTCAAAAGATCACGGAAATGATATAACATTATTATGACTTAAAAAACGTAAATATGGGGAATAATTTGAAATAATAATTTTGAATAAGGTATTATTTCTCTTTAATATTTAACTGTAGGCAGTGACGAGAGCAAATGAGGGTAAAGTTGTAATCTCGTCAATGAGAGAACGGGGTTTAAAAAATCTATGGCAAATATTGGAACACGGTTGCATACATACCTTAATGGGCGTCTTGTTGGCAAGGATACAGATGGACGTTGTTACTATGAGTCAAAACGAGCTACACGTATAGGTGGCGGTGTGACCAGGCATGAACGGTGGGTCATTTATCTTAAAGGGGAAGATCCTTCTGCCGTACCTGCTGAATGGTGGGGCTGGTTACATCATATGCTTGATGCCCCTATTCCACAAGAAGATCGTCAACATTGGCAGTTATCTCATCAGCCTAATATGACGGGAACGCCTGTAGCTTATAGACCGCAGGGAAGCCTCTATGAAACGGGTAAACATCCGCCTGCAACGGGCGACTATGAATCATGGTCTCCTAAAGAGGAGCTCTCAATAGAGTAAAGAGGTTTGAGAGATAAAGTAGCTCTTAGAATATTAGTAAAAAGTGGCCTGTCAATTGACTAGAGAAGTCGTCGGAAAAACACAAGGGAATATAGTAGAATTTTTGGTTGGGCTTGCTGTTCTTGGCTTATTTGTTGCTATGCTTTGGGCGGCAGTACTAGAAAAGAAGAGCTTTATCCCTATGACGGGCTATACCTTGAATGCTATTTTTTTACATATTGATGGCTTAGATATTGGTGCTGATGTGCGATTAGCAGGTGTTCGTGTTGGAACAGTTGTAGCTGAGACTGTAAACCCAGAAAATTACCAAGCACATGTCACGTTTACAGTGAGGCCCGATATTAAACTTTCACGTGATACTGCAGCAATTATTACGAGCGATAGCCTGCTTGGAGGTAAATATATTGATCTTTCTCCAGGGGGGAGTGATGTTATTTTGCGTCCTGGTTCGACTCTGACACAGACACAGGGGGCTATAAGCCTTGAACAGTTATTAAGTAGGTTTGTTTTATCGGTTACTAAAACGAGCACGCAAGGGTGTTCTTCTCTAAAAACGATATCGCCAAATAGGTTTGTTCATTCCGTGGGAGGAATGACAGGAAAGGGATGATAGAAATGAGTTTTTGTGTAAATAACGTGCTACGCTGTTGATGGGAATACGCTTAAAGTGACAATTTCCTTAAAGACCCCTCATAAAACGCACGAGGATTTGTGTGTCTGGTTACAAGAAGATGGACAGCCTGTTTCCTGTCAAGAAAAAATACGCATTTTGGAAGAAAATTGGAAAGAAGTCCAACAAATAGTCCAAGATGCGTTTGATGATGCTGTTCTTATGGGGGTGAGTGCACAAGTGATTCGAGAGAAGTTAGTCCACTATATTTTAGCTCTCAAAACGCCGAAGGTCGATGAATGATCCCTAACATCTTACGGTATATTTTGCGTTTGTGTGTTGTAAGGGGGTGTCTCATAGTCGGAGAGGGGGTGTCTTTTATAGCTAGCTCTTCAGCAGTTTGGGCACAAGTAACACCTCCTATACCTATAGCGCCACCTGTCGCTTATCCTCCTAATACGTGGCAAGGAAAGGGGATGGCTGTGTTGCGTGTGCTTGATAGATTAGAATCTCATGTTGAGGTTTTGACAATTTCAATTAACACCGTGCGCCAATATAAAAACTTGATCATTACGGTTGGGCGATGTTTGCAACGCCCTCCAACACTTGTACCGGATGCTGCGGCTTGGTTGGATATTCAAGATAAGCTTCATAATGGTGTACCATTTCATGGTTGGATGTTAGCAGCAGAACCTTCCTTAGGTATTTTGGAAGATCCTCTTTATGATGTGCAAGTTGTACGATGTGATGGGAGCGATTTACCGCCACAGTTACCTACTTTGCCTAAACCTGTTGTTCCTCATTTGCCAATGGTATCTTCTTCTATTTCTGTTGTGTCTGATAAAATGCCAGATTTTGTACAAACAAATACACACAGTGAGTCACAAACAGAAAAAAACGCCTCTTTTTCTTCGCGTGTTGTGTCCTCTAATGACGGGAGAACTTTATCGGGGTATACGCCATCTTCATCTTTATCGATACAAGGTAAATTACAAAATAGGGAAGAGATTCACTCTGTGTTACCGTTAGAAAAAGGGAAAAAATTACCACCCCCTGTTCCTTTTTCTACACCTTGGAGCGGACATAGTAATACGCCAGAAATAAGGTAGTATTTATTGGTTTATTGATTCTTTGAATGATTTTGTCATGCGGAAAATAAAATAAAGTATATTTTGCAACCTGTTTTACAGGGAGACTAGAGAAAGAGAGGGGTATAAGGTGAGATTTTCTGATGTCGGGCATACACGTTTTCCTATACCGAATTTAACGGAAGCTGCTTTTTTAATCGATTTTGATGGTACTTTGGTTGAGACTTTACAACCTGTAGATGAAGTGAGAATGCCTGATGATCTATTAGATACTCTTACGCATTTAAGAGTAGCCTGTCGTGGTGCTTTGGCGATTATTTCTCGGCGTTCAATAGAAGATCTTGAACGGATTTTAGGAGAAGTTCCATTTGCTATGGCGGGTGATCGCGGGGCAACGATTCGTTATCGACCAGGAGGAGATATTGAACGGGTGGCTTTTCCACCTTTTCCACGGCACTGGCTTAAGCGTGCGCGTGACCTTCTGGGAACATTGCCTGGTACGCGTCTAGAACGTATTACAGGAGGTTTTACCTTACATTATCGTGCTGCACCTGAATCGGCAACTGTTTTGAAAGCCGCTGCACAGAGTTGGGTTGATGAGTCGGAAGGTGAATTTGTAGTTCGTCCAGCTCATATGGCATGGGAGATTCGTCCTAGGGGTATTGATAAAGGTTATGCTGTATCACAAATTATGCAAAGATTACCTTTTATGGGGCGTAAACCTGTTTATATTGGGCGTGATTATATAGATGAAGATGGGATGCAAACAACACGGCGGTTAGGGGGAACATGCTATCGCATTCCAGTAGATTTTCCTACGCCTGCATTTTTTCGGAATTGGTTAGCCTCGTTAGTGAAAGAAGACAAAGCACTTACAACATCTCAATCTCAAACAATAGAACAAAGTGAATGATTTATGGAATTGATAAGAGGTGTATAGCAGCTCTCGTAGTAAGAGATAACGTAATCATTATGTATTTAATATTTAACGCGTTTATTTTCTTTCTTTTGAATATAAGACAAGGAGATAACATGGTTTTGGTGGGGTGGTTTGTTGTATAAGCAATGTTCGTATGTGCAAAAACGTGTTCGGTTTATAGCAGGCTCTTTGAGTCTTGCAAGTATATTTGTTTTGGCAGTAGCGTGGTGGGTGGAACATGGTCTTGGCATTGTACCGTGTGAGTTATGTTTATGGGAACGGTGGCCTTGGCGTGTTTTATTCGGGGTGTCTGTTCTGGCGTTTTTGTTTCCTTCTCGAGGTGGACGTTTTTACCTTGGGGTGTGTTTGATACTGCTTTTTGTAAGTGTAAGCTTATCTATATGCCATGTTGGGGTGGAATGGGGGTGGTGGTCTAGCCCGCTTCCTGAATGCCATGCACCGTATCTTAAAGGGCGTACGGTTGCTGAACTTTTGGCTTCCATGCCGCAGTTTCCTTCTAAACCTTGCGATTCTCCAACCTATCTTATTCCCGGGATTCCGATTTCTATGGCGCTTATGGATGGACTTTGCGCAGGAAGCGTAGGAGTTTTTATACTTATTTTTTGGCCTAGAAACAGCAATAAAGAGGATTTTAAGAGCGTATACACAAGAGAAAGTATAACGAGTTGATTTGTCAATATCAAAATCGAAGACTGTTAGCTTTTTATTATTTTACTAAAAAAGTTTTTTAGTCAATCATAAAAAAAGTGAGTTTTGTAAAATATTTATAATGTAAGGCTTTATAATTTTGTGTGTGTAAATGTGTAAAATAGTGTTTTGTTTTTTGAAATTCGTTTCATATTTACTTGTATGAGAAGGATATAAAGTGGAAAAAGATAATCTTATAACAGCGTTGTTTACAGATCGTCCATTCGCACGTAATGTAATGTTGTGGCTGAGTTTGTTGGGTACTTTTGTTGTTTTGTGCGCAGGCATATGGTACCATCTTTTACTACTGTGCTTTCTGGTTGTTACTCTTCCAGTATTGTGTTTGTGTATTGTTGATTTGTTTCAGACAAGGCATAGTTTACGACGGAATTTTCCAGCAACGGCGCGCTTTCGTTGGTTTTTTGAGTGGTTGCGCCCTTTTTTGCGTTCCTATATTGTGGAAAGCAATTTAGAAGGTAGGCCTTATAATCATGATGAACGGGCATTGGTCTACGCACGCGCGGAAGGAGAAGAGGGGGTACATCCATTTGGTACAGAATTAGATGTGTATTGTGGGGAGTATGAATGGTTGGCCCATTCTATAAAGCCAAATCCAGATGTTAAAATAGATGTGCGTGTGCATGTAGGTACAGAGCAATGCAGTAAGCCTTACGCCGCATCATATTTAAATATTTCAGCGATGAGCTTTGGTGCTTTGGGAGCTAATGCTATTGAAGCTCTTAATCTGGGAGCAAAAATAGGTGGTTTCTACCATGATACAGGTGAAGGTGGGATTTCTCCTTATCATCTAAAACATGGTGGTGATTTAGTGTGGGAGCTTGGATCAGGGTATTTTGGATGTCGTCAAAAAGATGGTTCTTTTGATCCTGAGCGCTTTCGTGATCGTGCGCAACACGATCACGTTAAAATGACTGAAATTAAGTTGTCACAAGGGGCTAAACCTGGTCATGGCGGTGTGCTTCCTGGTCCTAAAGTTTCGCCAGAAATAGCCGAGATACGCGGTGTTCCAGAAGGACAGGATTGTATCTCACCTGCGGTACATACGGCGTTTTCCACACCGTGTGAGCTTTTGGAATTTGCTGCGCGTATGCGTGATTTATCGGGTGGAAAACCTGTGGGCATTAAATTATGTGTTGGGTTCCCGCATGAGTTGTTTGCTGTCGTTAAGGCTATGTTAAAGACAGGGATTTTACTTGACTTTATCGTTGTGGATGGGGGAGAAGGAGGAACGGGGGCCGCTCCGGCAGAGCTTTCCGATAGTATGGGTATGCCTTTACGTGAAGGTCTCGTTATTGCTCGTAATGCGCTCGTTGGTACAGGGCTTAAGGGTAAAATTAAACTTGCTGCCTCTGGTAAGGTGTCGTCTGCCGCACATATTGCTATTAATGCAGCAATGGGAGCAGATTGGTGTAACGCAGCACGTGCCTTTATGTTTTCTCTAGGATGTATTCAGTCTATGCGGTGTCATACTGATACCTGTCCAACAGGGATTGCAACGCAGTCTCCTGCGCGGCAGCGTGGTCTAGTCGTTTCAGAAAAAGCTGAAAGAGTTGCGGGATTTCATAAGGCTACGGTTGATGTCTTACGGACATTAACGATTGCAGCAGGGTTGGATTCTGTTGCTGGTTTTAGACCTTGTCATTTACGACACAGAGTGAGTGTTGTAGAGTCGCGCCAAATTGATCAGCTTTATCCTTTTGTAAAGGAAGGGGAATTGATTGACGGGGCAGAACATCCAATGTTACGGCGTTGGTGGGATCAAGCGGATCCTGATAGTTTTCGCAGACGTATAGTCGATTAATAGAAACACTTGTTCTATAATAATCTATATGATTTCTTGTTCTACCGTCTTGTTTTAACGTGTGTTTAACAATACGGTAGGATGATATAGAAGTGAGGAGTTTTTCAGAAATAATAGTTTATTAGGTGTTAGAGTGTTGTTTGTTTTGATGGTTTTTAATAGGCAAAGAATTAAATATAAAAGAAATATTTAGATCAAGAAGTTGTGAAAATTTGTTTTTAGTTGTGGATTAACTTTTGTATAGGAATGGGATGTGATTGTTTCCTGTACAAATTCTAATAAGAGAAATGATAGTGACTTTTCTACTTCCGCTGTTAAAGGAGTGGAAGTGATTCGCTATGCTTTGCGGACGGTGCCTTTATCTCCAGGGGTGTATCGTATGATTGGGGAGAAGGGTGAGGTTTTGTATATTGGTAAAGCTGCTTCTCTAAAAAAAAGGGTTGCTTCTTATACGCATCTGTCACGCTTACCTAATAGACTGAAACAAATGGTTTCTCAAACAGTGGCAATGGAAATTGTCACAACCCATACAGAAGCCGAAGCTCTTTTATTAGAAGCTAATTATATTAAGCGTATGCAACCACGGTTTAATATTTTATTACGTGATGACCGAAGCGAGCCGTGGTTAATGCTTACGGATAATCATATTTTTCCACGGATTGTACGCCATCGCGGTCGTGTGTCAGAGGGGGTAACCTTATGGGGACCGTTTGGTTCTTCTTGGGCTGCTGATCAAACATTAGCCCTTATTCAGCGTATATTTTTATTACGATCGTGTTCAGATTCTGTTTTTAATCATCGTACAAGACCTTGTTTACAATACCAAATTAAACGCTGTTCTGCTCCCTGTGTAAAACGGATCGATCAGGCAGAATATAAAAAACTTACAGATCAGGCTCGTTATTTTTTATCTGGTCAGAATATGAATTTACGAGAAACACTTGGAAAAGAAATGAATATTGCAGCAGATATGCTGGATTTTGAGAAAGCAGCTGTGCTTCGTGATCGTATTCGTGCTTTAGCTCAAATGCAGGATTCTCGTGTTGTGAATCCAAAATCTTTACCTGAAGCGGATGTAATGGGTGTGTGGCAAGAAAGCGGACGCACTTGTATTCAAGTTTTTTTTATTCGTGGTGGGCATAATAATGGGAGTTGTTCATTTTTCCCTGTGCATACACAAGAGGATACTGTAGAAAAAATTTTAGCTGTTTTTATAGCACAGTTTTACGATAATAGGCTTTGCCCCGCTAAAATTGTGATCAACTGTGAACTTGAGGAAGCCGATCTTTTAATTGAAGCTTTGTCTCTCAAGCGAGGAAAAAGAGTCAATATTATAACGCCTAAGCGAGGGGAAAAGAAACAAGTATTAGCCCATGCTGTTAGTAATGCGCGTGATGCATTGAGACGCAGATTAGCAGAAACTGTTGGACAAATTTCTCTTTTAGAAGGTGTTGCAAAAGTGTTTGGGTTAGAAGCTCCTCCTGAACGGATTGAGGTATACGATAACAGTCATATTCAGGGAGCCTACGCTTATGGTGTTATGGTTGTTGGGGGAAGACAAGGGTTTGATCGTAAAGCATATCGGAAATTTCGTATTAAAAGCTCCATAACACCTGGGGATGATTTTGCTATGATGCGTGAGGTACTTAAGCGTCGTTTTAGACATGTTACTTCTTTGCCTGATATAGTGCTTATTGATGGAGGATGGGGACAATATTCTGCAGTAAGAGGTGTTCTGGATGATCTTGGGATAACAGCTGTTAAGCTTGTGTGTATGGCTAAGGGGATTCATCGGAATGCGGGTCGTGAATGGTTTTATACAGATCATGTGGATCCGTTTCAGCTTCCTCCTCGGGATCCAGTACTTTATTATCTTCAACGTTTACGTGATGAAGCCCATCGATTTGCAGTCAGCGCACATCGGGTAGGACGTTCAAAAGCACTTGTGCGCTCTGAACTTGATAAAGTACCTGGTATTGGGGCTGTGCGTAAAAAAAACCTTCTGAGTACATTTGGATCTGTTCGAGCTGTTTGTCAAGCGGGGTTAGGTGATCTCGAATCTGTATCTGGGATTAATCACGAAATAGCCAAAGCTATATATGGGTATTTTCACCCGGATTGGAAGCCTGATGAACACTGATTGAAAGAAAATCAGCAATGCTAAGCAATCTTTCTAATATCCTTACACTTTCTCGTATTATTGTTATTCCTATTGTGGTGGGTTTCATCGCGTGGGGTACACCCTATTCAAGTGCTTTTGCTTGTATTGTATTTATTTTAGCAGGTATCACTGATTATCTTGATGGTAAAATTGCGCGTGCGCGTCAGCAGTTATCTGATTTTGGTCGAATGTTTGATCC
>JAZLEM010000171.1:0-12447 GCA_045615245.1 Acetobacter sp.
GTTCCCGCTCTAGTGTACACACCACAAGATCTTGCACAGCTTTCCCCTTAGCACGTGCTAAGTTTTTGAGATTGTTTTCAATCGATGAGTCCAGATCAACCACCCCTTCGGGCAAACCAGCCCCGACAATGATTTTATCCATATAAATATCTGGGGCGTGTAAAAACTTCCCACGCTCGGCTAGAGCTACAACAGTAATGGCATTAGGCATAGCTTTAGCACAAAGTGTTGTTCCCTCTAAAGGATCAACGGCAATATCCACCGCAACGCCACCGCTACCAACTTTTTCACCTATGTACAGCATCGGAGCCTCGTCCATTTCCCCTTCGCCAATAACAACCAGCCCATCAATAGCGATTTTATCAAACGCTACACGCATAGCCTCTACAGCGGCAGAGTCTGCATCATTTTTACAACCACGCCCAACCCATCGGGCAGAAGCTAAAGCTGCCGCTTCTGTCACATGCACAAGATCAAACGCTAGAGTATTGTCTACAAACGCAGAAGAAGAAACAGACATGAGCAAGGCTTCCCTAATAAACTATTTTGACTATTCTTAAAGTCGGAAAAAATACAAAAATTTTAAGGTAATCCAGTCCTTAAGGGGTTTCAATACGAATCATTACGGGTGTATCGGTCACAACACGCAAAGCCCCTATTTTGGCAATAGCCGCTTGCATCGCCGCTTCTGACGTTCTGTGATGTGTCACCAACACTAATGGCACATAAGGTGTGACATGCGATACAGCAGATGAGAGTGTTTCTTTTTCGGCGGGATATTGCAACATACTTTGTAACGATATACCATAGTCACGCAAAACCGCCGTAATATCGGCGATAACTCCTGGGCGATCTTCTACTTGTAGTCGTAAATAAAAAGCGGCTTCCCCTGTCGAAATAGGGCACGCCCTTATAGGTTTTGGTACGCCAGATTGTACTCCCCACAAAGTCATCGCATGACCACGTGCAATATCAACAAGATCAGCTGTTACAGCACTCGCTGTAGGACCTGCGCCTGCGCCTCGACCTTCAATCATGATACGACCTACAAATTCACCTTCAGCAATAACAGCATTAAAAACACCATCCACCTGCGCCAGTGGTGCATATTGCGGAATGAGGCAAGGAACCACATGGGCGTGCAGATTATCGTGTGTTTTGCAAGCAAGCCCTAATAACTTAATACGATACCCTAAATGTTGGGCAAAAACATGATCTTGTGCCGCAATATGGCGAATCCCCTCAATGTAAACAGAGTCAAAGGCTACGGGCTGTCCAAATGCAAGACCTGCTAAAATCGTCAATTTATGGGCTGCATCTAAACCATCGATATCGGTTGAGGGATCTGCCTCTGCATACCCTAAATCTTGCGCTTCTTTTAAGACTTCTGCAAATTCCCGCCCCGTTTTACGCATAACCGTCAGAATATGGTTACACGTACCGTTAAGAATGCCGCCAATACGTAACAACCGATCAGCAGCAAGCCCCTCACGCACTGTTTTTATAGCGGGAATGCCCCCCGCAACAGCGGCTTCAAAAAGCAAAGGCGCTTGATTATCAGCACTTAAGGCCGCAAGTTCGTAACCATGGAGCGCAATTAACGCCTTATTTGCCGTTACAACCGGCTTTCCTGCTCTTAATGCTGTTTCCACTAAATTACGTGCAATCCCTTCAGCCCCACCGATCAGTTCCACAACAACATCTACGTTGGGATTTTGCACCAAATCCAGCGCATTGTCGTGCCACTGCAAACCTGTCAGATCAATACCACGATCACGCGTACGATCACGTGCACTGACAGCCACAACTTGTAAAAGACGCCCCGTACGGGTTTTGAGTAAATCGGCGTGGTCAGATAATAGACGAACAACACCAGCACCAACAGTGCCCAGACCCGCTATACCCAAACGAAGAGGAGAAGGTGACACGATATTACAAACTCCCACTTTTAACAGGTTTATCAGAAGAGAAAGAAGATGAAGACACACCGTACGTATTCAAAAAGCCTCGAATAGATCGAAGGGCTTGCCTCAAACGATGTGTATTTTCCACAAGTCCAATACGAACATGCCCATCACCATGTTCACCAAATCCGAGACCAGGGGCAACAGCGACCCCTGCTTTTTCAAGCAATAACCGCGCAAAAGCTACACTTCCCATTTCACGAAATGGTTCAGGAATAGGCGCCCAAGCAAACATCGACCCTTCTGGTAAAGGAATATTCCACCCCGCAGCGCATAAACCTGGAATAAGAACATCTCGACGCTCTTTATAAAGAGCACGTAATTCTGCCACACAATCCTGAGGACCATTGAGTGCTGTAACTGCGGCTACTTGAATAGGTGTAAACGCCCCATAATCCAGATAAGATTTAATCCGTGTCAACGCGGCAATCAACCGTTCATTCCCTGACGCAAACCCCACACGCCATCCCGCCATTGAATAAGTTTTCGACATAGAAGTAAATTCTACAGCAATATCTCGAGCACCAGGCACCTCTAAAATAGAAGAGGGAATTTTTTCACCAAAATAAATTTCCGCATAAGCGAGATCAGAGAGTATCCAAATATTTTCACGCCGAGCGAAAGCGACAAGTTCTTTATAAAAGGCAGAATCCGCTAAATAAGCTGTTGGATTAGAAGGAAAATTAACAATTAAAACAGTCGGTTTGGGAACAGAATGCTTCACAGCCCGATAAAGAGCTCGGAGCATATCATCATCTGGCGTTGCTGGAATAGAGCGCACACTCCCACCCGCAATAATAAAACCAAATTGATGAATCGGGTAAGACGGATTAGGCACTAAAATAGTATCTCCAGGCGTTGTAATGGCTGAAGCTAAATTAGCCAACCCTTCTTTTGAGCCCAATGTTACAATAATTTCCTTCTCTGGATTGAGTATAACGTTAAAACGACGTTCGTAATATCCCGCAACAGCTTTACGCAATCCGGGAATGCCTTTACTCATAGAATAGCGATGTGTACGCGGATTAGCGACAGTTTCAACCAGTTTTTCAACAATATGAGGCGGTGTTGGACTGTCTGGATTCCCCATACCCAGATCAATAATATCTGCTCCCTGTGCACGAGCAGCAGCTTTTGCTTGATTGACAGAGGCAAAAACATAGGGCGGTAAACGACGAATGCGATGAAATTCTTCAGTCATGGACATATAGTATTCCCAATATAATAAAAATTTTCAGTAAGATTTTTAGAAATCTCGCACCGCTACAAAAAGTAACAAATAAAACAAAAATAAAATAAAGCTAAAGTATAGTAACCTTACAAAAAATGATAAACAACCAATTCCTATTGATCTTTCTTTACCATCATCCTAAACATTAACTTGTCCAATTAGGTTTTGTGGCAACACGAGCACCTGTACCGAAAGCATCACCCCGCATATGAATCTGATCCGGGGGAACACCCCGTGCTATCAGAGCCCGTGCCAAGCAAAGAGCACGTAATACACCAAGTTTCACAGCACCAGTCTGCTGCTGGGCATCAAGTGAGGATGTTTGCCCAAATCCGCGAATAAAGAAAGGACCATGAGGCGTTTTTTTCACAAGCCCATCAAGAAGACCTTCTTGCCCTTCAGAGAGCTGATCCGAATCAGAGAGAAAATGAAAGAATGTCCCTTTTACTTCAGATAAATCATAATTGGGCGTTTGAGTATGTTCTGCCTCTGTTTCTAAGGGTAGAGTAACCCCTTTAATTTGTGGTGGTGGCGGTGGCGCTTGAGGAATTTGCGGAGGTGTCTGTAAAGATGATACTACATTTTGTTCTTCTCTTATCGCGGGGAAAAGTGTTGTCACACCAGAAGCCGCACCAGAATAACGCGCTAATGATTGTGTCTTCTGAAAGGTTCCTGTCGGTGACCCCTCTCTTCCTGCCTCCGCTTTTGTAGTGCTTGTTCCAAGAGACTCTCCACTTCCTTTTTGCTTTTTCGACTCTGCATTCTCTGGAAGAGGAGGAATAACCGGCGTAAGACTTCCGCTAACAGCAATCGTACGATAAGTTAATGCCCGATCACGCAATAATTTTTGTGTCAGCAACGTACGCGCCTGTAGTGATAATAAACCAGACGGAGGTGTTGGATAAGGACCAACAAGAGGATACGGCAGATATTGCCCCGGCGGAGGAGGACGCTGTGTTGCAATAACCCCGCCTTGCATTTTGTTGATGAGATGAACTGTATTATCGATAATACCTTGGTGATAGCACCCCCCTAGTGCACATAGACATACACCTATATACCCCACCGTTACGGCACGCCACACACAGCGTATAACAAAACGATACAGAGAAAAATATCTTTTCCCTATACTACGACGATACAAATGATAGTATAGGTATTTGGTATATGAATAGGACATAGTCTCGTAGACATTCTTCATACATGCAGATGCTATTTAAAATTAGGTAAAGTTGGAATTATACTCTAACAGACATAGTCTACGATACAGGAAAATGATATTAGAAGGCATTGGATAAACTCATGATAAATGTTTATAGACCCATAAATAAACACTCTTAACATCGAGTCATACCAAATAACATCACAACACCAAACACGGAACACAATCATGAAATATAAGGTAGAAACAGTTATGTCAGATGTTTTTTCCCCCTCCCTAAAAAAAGCAAAACTAACTGCGTATGAGAATCCAGATCCTACAGAAAAACCAGATGATTCTGATGATACAGAAAATACAAAAAAATCTAATGTTTTATCTGAAGAAATTGATCACAAACTTTTTAAACAACGTAAGGTTTTAATTTTTGGTGGCATCGATGACAAAATTGCTCGCGATGTTACAGCACGTCTTCTCGCCTTGATCGGAGACTCCCACAAACCTATTGATATTTATATTAATTCTCCTGGCGGACATGTTGAAAGTGGTGATACAATACATGATATGATTCGTTTTGTTGATTCTGTCGCCCCTGTTAATATGATTGGGACAGGGTGGGTTGCCTCGGCAGGTGCCCTAATCTTTGCAGCAGGACATAAAGAACGAAGATTCTGTTTGCCTAATACCCGATTTCTCCTCCACCAACCTATGGGCGGTGTACGAGGACCTGCAACAGATATTGACATTGAAGCCCGCGAAATTATTAAAATGCGTAAGCGACTCAACAACATTTTTGCTCAAGAAACCGGTCACAGCTACGAAAAAATAGCCAAAGATACCGATCGTAACTACTGGATGTCGGCACAAGAAGCAATTGCTTATGGCTTGGTGACAAAGATCATTTCTTACGCTTCTGATTTGCCATAAAATATAGAATGAGCATGCTTTATTCCAATATGGGTTAAGGTTTATGCCAGACATTGAGTTTGATGAACGTTTTGACTTTTTAAAAGTTTCAAGTTTAGGGTACGACCTATGGATTCTTTAAGTGATATTTACACCCACCTACCTGACAGCGTAGATGATTTACCCTCTCCCCCTAATGAACAAGCTATTGTTGAGGCCGATTATCGTGCAAGACACTGGACATGCCCTGACCCGGGTCCTTTGCGCCCTGGATCAGAGGAGCATAAACGCGCTGTTGCAGCAATGTTCCGCGATACATTCAACCCTTATAAGCCTTCTGTTATTGACTGGCCAAAGCTTGATCCGGAAACGCTCCACAAAATTGTTTCTCTGCCTATTTGGGATATTGCCGTCCAGACCGAAGGCAAGGCACGATTACGCATGGCCGCCTATGCCAAATTAGTTGAAGATCCGGATATGAGAGATGCTATTGCTCGCAATGCGTGGGAAGAAAACCGACACAAAGAAGTATTAGCACGGATGGTAGCAGCCTACAACATTCCTATGGCACCAGAACCTCCGTATATTGAACCTAAAGATGTCGAATGGGCGTATATGGTCACCGGTTTTTCAGAATGTATTGATAGTTTCTTCGCTTTTGGTATGTTTGAACTTGCCAGACGCTCCGGTTTCTTCCCACAAGAACTTATCGATACATTTGAACCTATCATGCAAGAAGAAACCCGCCATATTTTGTTATTTGCCAATTGGCTTGCGTGGTATCGGGCTGTTATGCCGTGGTGGTGGCGTCCCTTCTTCGAACTTAAAGTTTGGGGCGTATGGGCGTTTCTGGCTTACGAACGTATAAGACTTGTTCGCACTGTAGATGATAAGGGGCAAGAGCATACACAAGATAATAATTTTACCGTAACAGGAACAAAAGACATGACAAATACCAAAATCAGCCTGCCTGATTTTATGGATTTATGTCTAAGCGAAGATGCACGCCGTTTCTCTGGATATGATCCACGTTTATTACGCCCGACAACACCCCCTTTTATTGCACGTGTCATCCGCAATGTTGGTAGGTGCTGGGAGTTTATGAGATCTCTTTATTAAGAGATCTCATAAATCAACGTGCTTCTCTCATAGTGAAAGAATCGGGTTAGGACTAGGCAGATTTAAACCACCCACGCTTTGTTCCTGAGATTCACCGAATTTCAAGGAGTATCAAAAAGACCGAAATGTGTTCAGAAGTCTTTTAAAATACCCATACAAGCAGAAACACCAAGCAAAGTTTCTTACTTTGTCAGTTTACTGGGGATATTAGGTGCACAACTCACCTTATATATACGCTACAATATCACTCCGTTGCACCGTTAGAATTTGCACAACCATAAATAGCGTCTACAAATGGCGTCCCGTACGGGATTCGAACCCGTGTTGCCGCCGTGAAAGGGCGATGTCCTAGGCCTCTAGACGAACGGGACAAAAATTTCTCTAAGAGGGCTTCTAGAGTTATTGTTTATAACGGATTTCAAAAAAAACGTCAAGTATCGAAAAAGACTTTTTTTATTTTTAGTAGCATTTTTCCTCGATAGAGAAAACTCTACAATCCTAACCTCGACAAATCCTGCAATAAAGACCGAGAGACATCAACAGAAACAGGTTCTTGATCAGCAGGTGCATCAGCAGCAGACAGATAACGCCACCCCTGAAACGGACGCATAGGCCGTGCTTCTACGCGAACAAGAATAGGCGATAAAAATAAGATTGTTCCTTCACGTCCATCAGAACGAATTTCTTTTTCAATGGCTTTCAACGCTTGCCTACAGACAATCATACCCTTAATCACACGATAAAGAGAGCCTCCTTTGAGCAAAGCCTCTCTTTGACGAGGATAACTTCGGGTATATACAACGGGCAAAGGATCATCAAATCCTGCACATAAACGTGTATTGTCTTGCTGTGCTTGCCGAGCCAAAAGTTCCTCTATTGAAGAAACCCCAACAACGAGTTTAACAAGATGAATCACAAACTAAAAACAAGGTTTAGAACCTTGCCTCCTCTTTTTTAAAAAATCTTTCTTAAAGTGTTCTGTTAGAGGAGCAAAGCTGTCAACAAAGAATCCAACCGCAACCGTCCTTTTTTTGTCGCACGCAAAATGTCCTTTGTCAGGATTAGATAATTTTCTTCTAACGCCTTATTTAAAATAACTGCATCCACGCTTTCCTTAAGTGTTATGCCAGTACGTATTTCAAAACGATGAAGATTGATTCCCTCCTCAATCCTTAACCCCATTAACAGCATTTCACGGGCACGATCTCGTTCCTCTAAAGTTTCTTGCGTGGTTTGCCCCGTACCGTATTGCTCTACTAAATCTGCCCATAATTCTGGTACTCTGTGTCTCTGTATTGCATAAAAACCGTTCGGTAATATAAAACGACTATGCGCACCAGGTCCTATCCCAAGATAATCACCGTAACGCCAATAAACTAAATTATGACGACTCTCACAGCCCTTACGAGCATAGTTAGACACTTCATAGGCCTGTAATCCACAAGAAGAAGTTATTTCAGCTGTAAGCTCATATAAATTAGCAGCCTCTTCTGCGTGTGGAAGGACAAAATGACCTTCATGATAAAGAGAAGCAAATCGTGTTCCATGTTCTATAGTTAATTGATAAAGTGCTATATGCTCTGTAGCAAAACTTAATGCGTTACGAAGTTCACGCTGCCAAGCGCGAGCTGTTTGCCCAGGACGCGCATAGATAAGATCAAAAGTCACACGCGGGAATAGCGCTTGTGCCGTTTCAAGAGCAGCATATGCTTGTGCTACAGAATGCTTACGCCCCAAGAATTGTAATGCCTGTTCTTCCAACGCCTGAATTCCCAACGAAATACGATTAACGCCAGCTTGACGAAAACGCTTAAATTTTTCCACTTCCACACTCGTGGGATTCGCTTCCAACGTAACCTCTAAGTGAGAAACAGGGTCAAAATAGGCTGTTGCGTCTGTAATAATTTGAGCAACTGTTTCAGGTAGCATCAAAGAAGGTGTACCACCACCAAAAAAAATAGACCCCAAACGTCGACGCCCCAAGCGCTTTGCCTCATACATGAGTTCAGTACGCAACATGGCTCTAAAACGATTCTGCGGTATAGTTTCTCGCACATGAGCGTTAAAATCACAATATGGGCATCGAGAAAGACAAAACGGCCAATGAACATATAAGGCAAGAGGTTCGTCTTGCATAGCGCGTTCAGATAGCCACCTTAACACCAAGCTCTACCACACGATCAGGAGGAATGCGAAAGAACTCTGTCGTCGCAACAGCATTGCGAAACATAAACACAAACAAGGACTGCTGCCAACGTAACAAACCTGGCATAGTGGAACGTGTAATAATTTCACGCGAGGTGAAATAAGAAGCCTGAATAGCATCGAAATTTACGCCATTCGCTTTTAACTCTTCCAATGCCCGTGGGATATTAGGCATTTCCATAAAACCGTAATACACAATAACGCGATAAGTATTCGGTGCCAACTCTTCCACTGTTACGCGATGATTATGTTCAACCTCTGGCTGATCAAGCGTTTGAACTGTAACAAGTAAAATATGGTCATGTAAAATATGATTATGACGTAGATTATGTAACAGACACGGAGGAACAAAATCCGGAGTGCTTGTCATAAAGATAGCCATACCAGGCACACGAATAGTATGAGACTGAGGTAGTCTTGCAATAAAACTTCTCAAAGGCAAACTATTTTGCCGTTGACGCGCAATAATAAGACTACGGCCTTTTTTCCACGTTATCATCATTAAAATAAGAATAACGCCAAGGAGAATAGGAACCCAACCACCATCTAATATTTTTAGAAGGTTTGCCATAAAAAAAGTACCATCAAGCAATAGGAAACCGCCGAATACTGCTCTCACCCGCCACGTCGGCCATTGAAAATAACGCCTAAAAACAACTGTTGCCAAGGTCGATGTACATATAAATGTCCCTGTAACAGCAATACCATATGCCGAAGCCAACGCATTAGAGCTACGAAAAGCAATTACGAGCAAAACAGCACCTACAGCCAAAAAACGATTAAAATCGGGTAAGTAAACTTGTCCTTCTTCGTCAGCATTCGTATGCAAAATACGCATACGTGGTACATAACCGAGTTGCATAAGCTGCCGACATAAAGAAAACCCCCCTGAAATGCCTGCTTGACTAGCAATCACTGTCGCAAGGGTTGAGAGTACCACCATAGGGTTGCGCATCCAAGGCGGACATAATATGAAGAAAGGATTAGATAACGCGGCTGGATCTGTCATTACTAAAGCGGCTTGCCCAAAATAATTAAGTACCAGCATCGGTAATACAAAAAACAACCATGCAAAACGAATAGGGTTACGACCAAAATGCCCCATATCCGCGTATAATGCTTCTGCGCCCGTCACACATAGCACTACAGCACCAAGCGTTAAAAACGACAAAGTACCGTGATAAATTATAAACTCTATAGCATAAGTAGGTGATAACGCCATCAAGATAATTGGGTTATGGCTAATTCCCAGAGCTCCCACAACGCCAATTGTTCCAAACCACAATAACATGATAGGTCCAAAAACAGAGCCGACTTTTCCGGTACCAATCCACTGAACACTAAACAAACTCATAAGAACAAGGACAGAGACAGGAATAACAATATCACGTGCACCAGGAAAATTAACCTCTACACCCTCAATCGCCGATAGCACTGAAATAGCTGGCGTAATAATCCCATCACCGAAAAAGAGACACGTTCCTGTAATTCCAATAAGCCCAAGAATCACTTTCTTATTTGCTACGGATATCATACGCTGGGCAAGAGACATAATCGCAAGGATACCCCCTTCGCCATTATAATCTGCCCTCATAATTAGTAATACGTATTTAATAGTAACAATAAGAATAATTGTCCAAAAAATAAGACTTGCGATCCCCATAATTTCCCATGGTGCAGCCTGCTTACCATTATGAAGCATTTCAACTGTCGAACGAAAAGCATATAGAGGACTTGTTCCAATATCACCATACACAACCCCAAGCACACCCAGTAATGAGGCAAAGCCGACAGGCGTTGTCACATGCCGTTGGTCAGCCCCAAAATCAGCAATATGCCGAGGTTCAGGTAAGATAGTTTTTTGCTCTTGCATCGGTGATTCAGTAGGTGAAGAAGAAACTGTCATAATCTTATTTAATTCCACATCTTTAGGTCAAAATAACTCTCAACAAAACGATACTTTTTCTCTCTAGTCATTGTTTACTTGTTATAGAATTTATTGATATTCAAACCTTTACAGTTCGTGTGACAAATTTCGTGTACCAAATATAGCACTTCCAACCCGAATATGCGTTGCCCCCTGTATAATGGCTTGTTCAAAATCAGCTGACATTCCCATAGACAACATCTCTAAACCATGTGTTTGAGCTAGTTTACGCAACATAATAAAATGAGGTGTTGGATCTACACCTATAGGAGGAATACACATCAGCCCACGTAGTTTATTACCAAAACGTCGACAACATACATCAATAAAACAATCAGCTTCCTCAATAGGTACACCATGTTTTTGTGGCTCATTTCCTGTATTCACTTGTACAAGAAGATCAGGCAAATATCCTTCGGCTTGTCCTGCACGATCAAGTGCCTCGACTAAAGCAGGGCGATCTAAACTCTCAATCACATTGGCTATACGTATAGCATCACGCACTTTATTGGTTTGTAAACTACCAATTAGATGTACACGTAGATCCGGTATAACAGTTTGTATCGGAGAAAACTTAACCGTAGCTTCTTGCACACGATTTTCTCCGAAAATATACTGCTTTGCTTGTATAGCCTCTAAAACGCTTTTACGTGAATGAAACTTAGAAACAGCCACCAACGTTATAGAAGACGGATCACGTCCTGCTGAAATAGCTGCCTTCGTTATACGATGACGAACAACCGTAAGACGTTCTACGACATCTGAAGAAATATCTGTAGCACTCATAAACACCATTCCTCGACATCCAACAAGTTAAGATTTAAACAACTTTACAAAACACCTATATCAACATAACACTAGGCCAATAAGCTTCATTATCTCATCTAAACATCCTGCTTTCTTTTCTCATATAAAATAAAGTAAAGAAGAAAATATGGAGAATAAAATGCTTTCTAGCTTAAACGGATATGATGTATGTGGTTACACCGGGTCAACACTTTTCGTGATTATGTATTTTCTTAATATAAAAGGAACAGTAAACACTCAGGGTTTTCTTTACCCTATAACTAATTTATTAGGCTGCTGCTTTATGATAGTTTCGCTTTGGCACGACTTTAACAAAGCCGCATTTCTTATAGAAGTTTTCTGGGCACTCGCGAGTATTTACGGTATTATCGAGGCAATGTGGCATCGATGGCATTAAACTTAATAGCTAACATTCTAAGACAATTTTACCGCTATGTCGCCCATCTTCCATTATTTGGTGCGCATCTGCAACACGATCTAATGGAAAAACAGCATGGATTAAAGGCGTAACAGTACCCGCTTCTAACAAAGGCCAAACATGTTTATATAGATCTTGGGCAATACAAATTTTATTAGACTTACTACGTGCGCGCAAAGTACTCCCCGTTACTGTTAATCGCCGCGTCATAATGCGTGAAAGATCAGCCTGCTCCGCCTTAGCCCCTCCTTGCAACGCAATAATAATCAGTTTCCCGTCTACCGCTAAACTTTTCAGATTCTGATTAAAATATGCTCCACCAACAATATCAAGAGTAACATTAACCCCCATATTATCCGTTAATGCACGAATACGAGAAAGAAAATCTTCTTCTTTATAGTTAATAGCCGCGACAGCCCCTAGATCTTTACATAAGGCACATTTTTCTTCTGTACCTGCCGTAGTATAGACCTCCCCTCCAAATGCGTGAACAAGCTGAATAGCCATAGTACCGATACCACTCGCCCCACCATGAATCAATACACGTGTACCAGCAGGCAGTATAGTAGGCATAAAAAGGTTAGACCATACCGTAAAACATGCTTCTGGCAATGCTGCTGCTTGTACTGCACTCAACCCTTTTGGCCAAGGTAAACACTGCCCTATTGGCACCACACAATACTCAGCATAGCCCCCTCCATTTGTCAGGGC
>JAZLEM010000172.1:0-1252 GCA_045615245.1 Acetobacter sp.
AGCGGCTTCTCCTGCGATTTTTTCCATAGAGTGGACGATAGCTTGAGTAATTTGTGTTCCGTTTTCGAGGAGCCAATAATAGAAGCCGATAAAGATCGTAAATCTAACGAGTTCAGCTAAAGCTTCGGTTAAGCCTTCGCCTTTGAGGGCGATTTGTCCGAAACGCCACACCATGCCGATAGGCGCGAGGATCCAGAACAATTCTTTAGCGTATTTTGTAAAGACAGACTGCCATTCTTGTGTGGCAGTCTCGAAATGTTCCATTGTTGTGTTGAGGATATCAAAATTAACGGCGGAAGTATCTATCAGTGGCTGGGCGTAACTTTTTATCGGCAGGCATAAACACCCCATAACCACCACAACCCCCAGAAACAACAAAAGAGGTTTTGTTATAAAAGAGGTTCTCATGCGTTGCAAATGTCTATCTCTATTCTTTTACTTACTGTCTCGGCTTAAGTTACTTTGTGTCGGTTTTGGTGTAGGCGTGATCTTTTTGTGCTATTTGGTAACAACCTACGAAATAATTGCGCCATGTTGGCGGCTGGACTTGTGAATAAACCGCGATAAGAGGTAACCAATTCTTATTTTGTGCGGCGATAATAGCTTTTTGATAATTGATGTCCGCAGACAAAGCAGAACGTACAATAGAACGTTCAGAAGGAGGTGTCATCTGATACGCCACTATATCTTGATTGAGCATTTTTTGTGGCGTTAAGTTTATTGTCTTTCCTTGTAACCATTGGTGAATTTGTTGTAACTGTTGGTGAATTTTTTCTAATTCTCGCTCGGTGTATGCGACGTTTATTTTCATATTTTTTACGCCTGCGAGTGTCAGAGGGTGTCCAAAAATGAGGGCATTTATATGCACAACAGGACTCACCGTATATATACGTTGAAAAGCATTTGCTGCTTTCTGTATTTCAGGGTGCGTGTTGGAGTACTGAAAAGAGCATGTTCCTGTCTCCTGTGGTTTTGTTAGGGGAAACAGTGTTGGTTGTGGGGCGGGTGTGGTGTTGAGGTAGTGTTGTGACGCCGATATTTCTTTAATCATTTGATTTCTTTCTCTAATCATTTGATTTGTTTCTTGCACCATGACTTGGTTACAGCCGATCATAAAGTTGGCGAGTGTTTGTGGCTTGATTTGGGCGTAAAGCTCATTCAGAGGCTGGGGATTGTTGTTGACGATAAGCTGGTTTGTGGCAGGAATGAGATCATCGGCGACAAGAGTTTTTACGGGTATCCCTTGTTTTGC
>JAZLEM010000173.1:0-1813 GCA_045615245.1 Acetobacter sp.
CATAGCAGAGCAAACAAACACTCCCAAAAACCCCAGCAAAGTGTGCACAAAAGCAGACGCTCCCAAAACCGCACGGACGCGAAAACGCATTTACCCATAATCGAAAATATGGGTAAATCAAACAGGCAATAATAATAACAACGGTAATTGCGCAACGCTCACCCCCTTAAAGGGGTTCGCTAAAAAGGCGCAATTACCTACACGCGCAAACACGCGCCCCCAAAAGGGCGCGGTTAAAATGCGCGAAATCGGCAGAGACGGGAGCCAGACACAAACCGCCCCAAAAGGCGGTTTGGTCAAAATGGCTCCCTAACATGGGTGCTAAAAAAGGAAGGTAAATGCGTTTTCGCGTCCGTGCGGTTTTGGGAGCGTCTGCTTTTGTGCACACTTTGCTGGGGTTTTTGGGAGTGTTTGTTTGCTCTGCTATGTTGTACCTACTTTATGTGTTTTGTCCGTACCGCCTCCGAACATTTGTGGGGTACTTGCCCACCAGTTCCCGGTACAAAAAGCTATCTGCCATAAGCTGCAAAAATCCCTTTTTCCGGTTCGTAGATGGCGTTTCCTTGCGTTCTTTGGTCAAATCTGGGTATTTTTAAGGGCTTGCCGGAATCACTGGTGGATTTCAGTTCCCAATTTGGGAACTTTTCTTGGGTGTCCTACGCTTCCAGAATCATACATCAATCGTTCTTGCGTCTAGCATGTGATTGCGTTCCCTTTCCCAAAAAGTTTTCCAAAATTGATTGGGTAGTCGAGTTTTCTATTTTTTATATAATTTTTTCTCTGCAAAACTTTGTAAAATGCATAAAAAAAGCGGTAAAATGACATAAAAACACTGCCATTTTACCGCGTTTGCACGATTACCCCAAAAGGGTTTTGATATTTCTTTGGCTAGTACGTTTTCGCGCGTTCTTTTTTTGCAAGCTGTTTCTGCGTTTCGCAAACGGCTTTATAAATGCGCTTTGGAATCTTAATAACGTTATCCACATCTGCTAGCACAATGTTAAGAGTGCCGCCCCACTGCCACACCCCAACAACTTTTGTAAAGTCCCATGCTTCCCTGTGTCCTTTTGAAATACCGTAGATTGTACCAGAATACAAATGCTCCAAGCCTTTTGCCGTCTCTGCATGAATAGATACATTGTCCAACGGGTTAAGCCCATCCAAAAAAGTTTTAGTAACCATAATTACCCCTTGCGCTAGTACTTGCGCTTCTTCCAGAAAATATTTTTAACCCCAAAGAGTGTTGGAGACACACACCCCAGAAACTGCCACCCAGAAAAACTTTACAAAGCGGCAATCTTTTTGCGCGTTTCCAGAATCTTAGCTTCTGCACGTTCGCGTAACATAAGATGAACCGCCCTTAAAAAGTCCGACGTGCAATTTACCTTTATTTTGTTTGCTCCCTGTTCCAAAACTACCGCGCCATTGTCGCACGGTGCTACAGTAAAGCTACCCAAAGTTTTTTGCATTTCTATTGCATTAGATAACTGGCTAAAAAGCCCAACTGCTTGCAAATAGACTGCTTCTTCCATAAAAGAAAAACTCCTTGCCCGAAAACGAGCGTTTGCACGATTGCAAAAGCCACCACCCCAGAAACTGCGCCCCAGAACGTTTTGGACTTTTGCAAACCACACCAGAAACTTTGCGCACGTTGTACACACACGGAACAGCGAACCCAAAGCCGACCAAACCACACGCTAACACACCCCTAGCGCGTGGGCAATGACTGCACCCAGAACAATGACTACTGCTACGTAACCATGCCAAGACTTAAAAAAGCACATTTGCTACACCCCCTGTTTGCTTGTGTTGC
>JAZLEM010000174.1:0-12891 GCA_045615245.1 Acetobacter sp.
TCCCACGGCTTGCCAGAGTCTGCCGCCTTTCGTGCTGCCTTTAACCGAGTCGAAACCCCGACTGAAGCCATAGAAATGATTACAAACTTTTATGACAAATGCACTCAATCGGGTGCGCTTCGTGAAGCACGTAATCCCCGCAGACAAGATAACTTATAATTTTACCTTATGCTTCTGCCCATAACTTGAATCGCTTTTGTAAGCTCTTGCCCAACGACTTTCCAATCAGAAGCGAGTGCCTCACAATCAGCTTTTTGTACGTCTTCTGGTATTTTGTACCCGTACAAACGCCCTCTCATATCGATAACAGAAGCAACGCCTTGTAAAAAGCCAAAACGAGAAATAAGTCTTGTTGGTATCATAGCCTTACTCCTTGTGTAAACTCTATGAAGAGACTTGTGCCATGCGGTTTTGCCCGTAACATAAACAACTTATCTTCCCCCTAAATCGATAAAGTTTTTTCGAGTGTCGTACTAATGGCGGTAAGACCGGGGAGAATTTTTCCTTCTAACCATTCTAAAAACGCGCCACCGGCGGTAGAGACATAGGTCATTTCATGTAAGACATCAGCATGGCGTAAAGCGGCGACGGTATCCCCACCGCCTGCAATGGTTTTTAGAGAACCTGCTGTGGTTAAGCGCCCCGCTTCTTGGGCGACGGCGGTGGTGCCTGCATCAAAAGGTGGGAGTTCAAAAATACCAAGAGGTCCATTCCATACCACTGTTTTTAAGCCGGCGAGTTTTTTCTTAAGACACGTTACTGTTTCTGGTCCGATATCGAGCGCCATCCACCCTTCTGGAATTTCGGTGACAGGCACAACACGCGTCGGCACGTTGGGCAAAATTTCTTGCGCAATAACAACATCTATCGGTAAGACCAGATCACACTTCCGTTCGGCTGCACGGTGTATAACGTTTCGCGCTGTTTCAAACATTTCCTTTTCTTTGAGAGAAGCACCCACAGAAAGCCCTTGTGCCGCTAAAAACGTGTTTGCCATAGCCCCCCCAATGGCAAGCATATCGACTTTTTCAAGCATATTCTCTAACAACGCCAATTTGGTTGAGACTTTTGCCCCCCCAATGACTGCCCCTACAGGTCGATCGGGTTTTTCAAGCGCCGCATAAAGTGCGCTTAGTTCCGCCTCCATTAAACGACCGCCAAAAGAGGGAAGATAATCGGCAACTCCCGCGGTAGAGGCGTGTGCCCTATGGGCGGCTGAAAACGCATCATTGACATAGACATCACCCAAACGTGCCAAAGAAGCAGATAATTCCTGACAGTTTTTTTCTTCCCCCGGGTGAAAACGGGTATTTTCAAGTAAAAGCACCTCGCCATCTTTGAGCAAAAGGGTCGCGGCTTCGACTTCTTCCCCTACACAATCATGCATAAAACTCACCGGACATCCCAACGCGGTTGCCAAAGCTGTGGCAATCGGCTGAAGAGACATATCGGGAACGACTTTACCTTTAGGGCGGTCAAAATGGCTTAACAAAATCACACGCCCCCCTTTTTCAAGAAGTTCGTGAATCGTGGGGACAATGCGTTCAATTCGGGTTTGATCGGTCACTTTTCCATTTTGAACCGGCACGTTCAAATCCACCCGTACTAAAATACGTTTTCCTTTAGGATCGAGCTTATCGAGGGTTTCAAAAGGAAGACACGCGATCATGATAAAGACCCCCATAAAGCTGCCGTATCCGACATACGGTTCGAAAAACCCCATTCGTTATCATACCACGCACAGACACGCACAAGCCGCCCGCCGTCAATAAGGGTTGTTTGCGTGGCGTCAAACGTTGAGGAGGCGATGGTATGGTTAAAATCCGAACTTACAAGCGGCACATCAGAATAGGCGAGAACATTTTTCATCACCCCAGAGTCGACAACTGCTTTTACCGCGTTATTGACCGCCTCGACACTAGCCGGGGCTTGACGCGGGATAAAATCTAAAGAAACGACCGAAACATTTGCCGTTGGTACTCGAATCGCTGTGCCGTCTAACTTTCCTTTTAATTGTGGTAAAACAAGCCCTACGGCACGCGCTGCCCCCGTTGAGGTGGGAATCATGTTCAGTCCTGCAGCACGAGCACGACGTAGATCTTTATGCAACGTGTCCACCGCTCTTTGATCACCCGTATAAGAGTGAATCGTTACCATATAACCGCACTCAATACCAAAGGTTTCTTCCAAAATTTTAGCAACAGGGGCTAAACAATTCGTGGTACACGACGCGTTGGAAATCACTTGCATGTGGGGGGTTAACACAGAATCATTCACGCCGTAAACAATGGTCGCATCCACATCGGTCGCGGGGGCTGAAATAATGACTTTTCGTGCCCCTGCGGTTAAAAGCTGTGCTGCCTTTTCACGCGAGGTAAAAAGCCCTGTGCATTCCATGGCGACATCAACGCCATGAAACGGTACTTTTGACGGGTCACGCTCGGCAGAAACAACAATAGGTGCCCATGTACGACCCTGCGCCGAAATCACCAGCGTCTTCCCCTCAACCCGCACTTCTGCCGGCAGGCGCCCGTGAATGCTATCGTATTTCAGTAAATGGGCGTTATCTTCTACGCTCCCTAAATCATTGATTGCCACGGGGACAACATCTGTACGCCCGCTTTCGATA
Source organism: Acetobacter sp. (assembly GCA_045615245.1). Classification (GTDB taxonomy): domain Bacteria; phylum Pseudomonadota; class Alphaproteobacteria; order Acetobacterales; family Acetobacteraceae; genus Acetobacter. The sequence continues at coordinate 2,630 of JAZLEM010000174.1, forward strand.
ATCCCGCGCAAAACAAGGCGCCCAATACGCCCAAAACCGTTAATAGCAATTTTGACAGCCATGCTACTCTCCTTAAATGCCGTTTAATACTGTTTCCAAAATATTTACAAAACACAGCTTACAACTTCAGTCGATTCCCTTTTTTACCTTTTTAACCCTTACCTATTTTTATCCTTCTTATTATCAGAATCATACTCCCCCATTCGCTTACTGTGTCAAGCAGTTTTTACGCCATTTTTAGGAGGTAGAAAATGAAGAAAGGAGGAAAACTCAAGAAATACCCTTTATTTGTATTGCCTGATTGTCATCCCCTAAAAACAGCACGTATCTTACTGTTGCTTGCTTCACCGCTCACAGCGACTTGTCCGATGATCAGACCTTTTACCAACCCCTCTTATACAGGCAAAAAATTGATGGATCGTTTTTTCTTAGTTTCATTGAATCCCTCCCCCATCCACTTTTTTATACAGTTTTTATATGTAGTGTTCTACACTGAAGAGGCTTTGCTACAGAGAAGTATGTTTCTTCCAAAGGTGTAAGCGTAATTAAATTCCTTTATTATTTACTAGATTTTATTTATTAGAGGGTTTATCGCTCTATAAATTTCCCTAATTATCTGAAGAAATATTTCGCAGTGTTTTTATTCTCCTCCTCCGTTTATTCTATTTATTCTCAAGGTTTATTTTTGCACAATCTCCTCATTTCAAGCTTATTCCATACTCATTTAATGGTATCTCAGTGTCGTTGACCAACTATGGACAAACCTACTTCTTCTCTTATTTTTTCTCTGGGCGTTATAGGCTGGTTTATAAGCGTTTTTTTTATTTCGGGGTGTAAACTCATAGACCAAAGAACTTTTGACCCCAACGCCGGCAAACCACCCCATATTCCCACACAAGCACCACCTGCGACGACGACAGCTGTCCCTCCGCTTATTGCGATACAAGCAGGCACCCCACAAGAACAATGGCAAAGTCCAGTCGAAAAAATTGCCCATCAGGCTTTAGCACGTAAACATTCTGTGCTTTTTATGGTACATTGTTTAGTGCCACAAGGTGGCACCCTTACCACAGAACAAGCCACTATGTTCAAAATTGTGCAAGGGGCAGGGCTTGCTGTTACGCAAAGTCTTCTCGCTGCCGGTGTGCCAAAGACACAGATTGAAATATCGACGATGACAGACCCAAATCTCAAAAAACCTGTTATACAAGTTTATGTACGATAAGTGCTTAAGGTGAAGTGCCTCAAACAATAAGTGTAGGGACAAACCACAGGCTATCAATCAAGCTATTAGGGAAATAAACAAATACATGACGTTCATCCACTCCATCAAGAGAAAAACGATATTCTTATAAAAGATAAACGTATTTTTCATTTTCTCTCATTTTCTCTAAAAGGAGACATCTCACGTGGGACTCATCAGGAATGCACGCCATCCGTTTTATAGCCATTGTACGGCAACACTTGAACACATCCGCCAGCAAGGGCGTTATCGTGTTTTTACGCCACTGGCACGTTTAGCAGAACGTTTCCCCCTCTATGAACAAGAAAACCCCGCTCCCCCTGTTCTACCTATTTCACCCGAACAACCTTTTTCTAATGAACTTTCATCTGAAAAATTGACATCTGAAAAACGTGACGTTGTTGTTTGGTCGACAAACGATTATCTTGGCATGGGAGTTGTGCCCGAGGTGCAAGAGGCCGCTATCTCGGCTATTCGTGAACATGGCGTCGGCTCGGGCGGTACACGCAATATTGCCGGCCATAGCCCCATCCATGCTGAACTTGAGCAGGAATTAGCAACGCTACACGGGAAAGAAGCCGGGCTTTTATTTAGTTCTGGCTACGCCTCTAACCAAGCCAGTCTGCAAACCATTTTATCTTCTATGCCTGGATGGATCTGTTTTTCTGACCGCCTCAATCATGCTTCGATGATTGCAGGAATTAAGGCAGCACGTGGAGCACATGTCGTTATTTTTGAACACAATGATTTAGCAGACCTCGAATCAAAACTCGCCGCGGCTCCGTTAGATGCCCCTAAACTTATCGCGTTTGAAAGTGTCTATTCTATGGAAGGTGACATTGCGGATATTGAGGGGATTTGTACGCTTGCTCGCCGTTATAACGCCCTTACTTATTTAGATGAAGTCCACGCTGTAGGTTTGTACGGTCAGAAAGGTGGCGGTGTTTCTCAGCGCGATGGCTTAGCCGATCAGATTGATATTATTGAGGGCACTTTAGCCAAAGCTTTTGGTGTTCATGGAGGGTATATTACCAGCTCGGCGAATATTGTTGATTATCTCCGCTCAACAGCCTCAGGATTTATTTTTACAACCTCTCTCCCTCCCTCTATTGCTAAAGCAGCACTTGTCAGTGTTCGTAAAGTACGCGCTGAACATTGGCGGCGTGAGGCTTTATTTGAACGGGTTGCCACTTTCCAACACAAGCTCCGGGGGGCAGGTATCCCCTTTATTTTAACCCCCAGCCATATTATCCCTATTCCTATTCGTGGTGCTGAAGTTTGCAAACGTGTCAGTCGCCGCCTTTTAGAAGAATTTGGGCATTATGCCACCCCCATTAACTACCCCACCGTACCACAAGGTGCCGAACGCTTACGTATTACCCCTGGTCCTTTCCATACAGATGCTATGATGAAGGATATGATCCACGCGCTCAGCTTGTGCCTATACGATGAAGGTCTTATAAAACCCTATATTTCACCTTATAACGTTGTAAGATAATCTCTCTCACTTATCTGTTATATATAAATTTCGCACTTTCCTTATAAAACACGATAAGCAATTGTTTGTAAAACAAATCCCTTTTAATGGAAAGTAACGTCCTCTCTTATCGTGTTCTTTAATACGCCATAAAGCTTATTCATCGTGATTACCAATACAACCTTTAAAATACCTTTCAAAACAATAGAATACCTGCCTAAATCCCTTATAGTTTTCTCATCTTTCCACAAACATATCCACAGACTTTTCCCACAAAAATCGCCTTTTATGCACAATGTTAAAACCTAGATAAAAAAACGCCTTTCTTAAAAATCCCCAGAAATTCAACGTTTTTGAGCTTATTTTATTTTTTCAACAATACATACAAAAGACTCTTGACATTAAAAAGCCTGATATAAGCTTACTGCCTTTAGATTCATCCACAGACTCCAAAACACCTACGAAAACCCTTATCAGAAAGCGAAACCCCCTGTATTTTCAGCCAGAACTTTCACCCATACTCCCTCCCCTTCTTCTACAAACGTTAGGTGTCTATCTCTTCTGTTTTCTCTCTTTCTGTTTTAGTAGCAAAGGCGTGTACTTCTCCAGCACGTACACTCTGTGCTGCCGAGTCAAGAATACGTAAAATATTTTCAGGTTCCATACTCTGGGCAAGAACCCCCAAAGCCCCCCCTAACAATGCCGAGGCCACAGCTATAGGAGGGAACTTCTCATTTCTAAGATGTTCAATCGCGTGTTCAACCACCATAGCACAACGCGCCAAATCTTCAGGAACATGAAATTGTTCCGCTGATTCTGTTGACACGTGTTCCTTACTCTCTGTCATAGTTGTTTTCCTCTTTCTTAAGCTCACTTAAAACGATCACATTAAGAGTTCATGTGATGTTTTTTGTGGTTTCATTCTCCGTTTCTTCATGGGCTTGTTGCGTTGCCCACATCGTAGCATAACGCCCTCCTGCCTCTAATAAAGTGATATGCGTGCCACACTCTATAATCTCCCCTTGTTCCATAACAAGAATTTCATCAGCATCAACAATTGTCGATAACCGGTGCGCAATCATCAATGTTGTTCTCTGTGCCGAAACAATCTGTAACGCTGTTTGAATTTCTTTCTCAGTATGCGTGTCTAAAGCACTGGTTGCTTCATCGAGCACTAACACACGTGGATCTTTTAAGAGTGTACGCGCAATGGCTATACGCTGTTTTTCACCTCCCGATAATTTAAGCCCCCTTTCACCAACTCTTGTTTCATATCCTTCAGGTAAGGATAAAATAAAATCATGGATGCGGGCAAGTCTTGCCGCTTCTTCTATTTCTGTCAACGATGCGCCGATACGACCATAAGCGATATTGTAGCCTATGGTTTCATTAAAAAGCACCGTATCTTGTGGCACCACGCCTATGGCTGCCCGTAGATCAGCCTGACGGTAATCCCGAATATCGTGCCCGTCGAACAACACAGAGCCAGATGTTACGTCATAAAAACGGAATAATAGCCGACTGATGGTTGATTTACCAGCCCCCGTACTCCCCACAATAGCTGTTTTACGCCCGGGCTCTAGCACAAAACTAACATTTTTCAAAATTGGCCTGTTAGGATTATAGGCAAAGCCAACGTGACGAAATTCCACACGGGCAGGACCAGAATCTAAAAGACGCGTTGCCACAGGGATAGTCTGTTCTTTATCGATAATATCTACTGGCTCATCAAGCAGATCGAACATATGTTCAAGATCGACCAGAGCCGTACGAATCCCGGAATAAATAGAACCTAAAAAGTTGAGTGGTCCGTAAAGTTGGAGGAGATATGTGCCAAGCATCACAAACTCACCCACCGTAATATACCCAGCTTCAACATCTTTTCCCGCTAACAACATGATAAGAACAAGAGAAATTGCAATAATTGCTGCCTGACCAAAATTAAGTAAGCCAAGAGAATATTGTGTGACTAAAGCAGCCTGTTCGTAAGATGCCTGTGCGCTGTCGTAGCGTTTGGCTTCGTGTGCTTCATTACCAAAATATTTAACGGTTTCATAATTAAGCAGGCTATCCAAAGCCTTACCAACAGCTTCGCTATTTGTATCATTCATACGACGACGTACACCGAGCCGCCATGTTGTAAAACGAACAGTAAACAACACATAGGCGAGTACCATCAAAACCATGAGAAGCACATAACGCCAATCAAAAAAATGCCCAATAATCCCTATCACCAACAGAGCTTGTAAAATAGTTGGCGAAATAGATATCATCATCCGTAATAACGTTTCAACCGCCTCTGTACCCCGTTCTATCGCCCTTGTCACTGGTCCTGTACGCCGATCAAGGTGAAACCGCAATGAAAGTTCATGCATATGCTGAAAACTGCAATAAGCCATTTTACGCGCTGTTGTAAAACGAACAGGTGCAAAGAGAGCATCACGTAAATTTGTTAGCATAGCGGCTATAAGGCGTACTAAACCATAGCCTAAAATAAGCAAGGATGGTACCATAATAACGCCGCCCTGATGCACAAAAGCATCAATCACATAACTGTACACAATCGGTACTACAAGTGTTGCACCTTCCCCAAGAAGTAGCACAACGATTACAAGCACAATGCGATAGTGTAATCCCCTATTCCCTTTTTGCCACAAATAAGGTACCAAACGCATTAAAGTAGTAGGAACTAATTTTTTAGAAAGCATCTTTTGGTATGACCTATATCATCTATAATCGTTTTTTCTATAATAGTTGTTATAGTCTTGAATTTTTGGCACTTTCAACCCTATACTTTTAAATCCCACACGTCGATTCTAGATGTTTTATGTATTTGTATTTATCATTTAATAACTTAATAAACAGTGTGTAAATAATACGCTTAACATCGATGTATCCCTCGTTTTCTACTTTGCTTCTTCCTTTTTCATTGGAAAACCTATACTATGCCTTTAGAAAATCCTTTAGAGAACGAGTTTTTCCACTTTCTTCGCCATTTACAACGTTGTAACACGGCAAACTTCTCTCATCAACGTGCACTGTTTTCATTAGCTGGTCAACCATCTGGTTGGGTTTCTGCTGAATTATTCACACGATTAGAACACGAAAAATTAGGCACACACACAACGGGGTTTAATTTACCCTTTCCTCAACAATTAGAAATTTTAGGGGAAACTCTAGCACAAGAAGGATTTTACACACCGCATCATGAACTTTTTGACGTTATCCCCAACATGGGTCAACCTGTTATGGGGTGCATAGACCGCGGTGCTCTTCCCCTTTTTGGATTTGTTGCCGCTGGTGTCCATATGAATGGGCTTGTTTACCGCGCCAATAAATTACACCTTTGGATAGGAAAACGTTCTGCCCACAAGCGATTAGACCCCTCCAAACTCGATAATCTTGTTGCAGGTGGCGTGTCTGCGGGTCTTTCGCCTCGAGAAGCACTCGCTAAAGAAGCACAAGAAGAGGCAAATATCCCCTCAACACTTATCGCCCAAGCAACAGAGGTTGGACGTATTGTCTATGCCCTTAATCGCCCTGAAGGGCTCAGACGCGATATTCTTTACTGTTATGATCTATTTTTACCAGAAACATTTACACCCTCTGCCGTAGATGATGAAGTTGATTCCTTTGAATGCCTCCCTATTGAAGAGGTCTTTTCTCTTGTACAAACAACAGAGATATTCAAATTTAATGTTAATTTGGTACTCATTGACTTATTCTTACGACTTGGACTTATTGACCCCACAAGTACAAAAGGGAAATATCTCCGCCGAGGGCTTAACGAGGGTCTATCTCCCCTTAGTCCAGGAAAAGAGTTTTAACTGTCTTCTCTCTCTGTTCTATCCACCCACATTGTTAAGATAACGTATAAAACGCTCAACACATAAACATATGGGTGATACGCTAGAGCAATATATGTTTTACTTTATCAGACAACATATTGCCTGGTGCTATAACCCAACACAAACCTCTTTTAACCGTAATAAAATGTTTCTTCGAAGTCTTTCTAATCGCTCATGATCAGTAATTTTGAAACCACACATATCTTGAACATAAAAAACATCAACAGCCCGCACACCATATGTTGTAACATGCGCCGAGTAAATACGTAACTTCTCTTGCTTTATGAAATCCGTCACATAGTACAATAGACCCGGTACATCACGCCCCGTTACTTCAATAAGTGTTGAACGATCCGAAGCAACATTATCAATCATCACGCCAGGAGATACATATACAGCCCGTAAACGTGACGGCATATACCCAAACCCTTTAGACCTTATTTTAGTATAAATATCGACTTCATGATCAAATACATTCCGAATTGATTCAGTAATACGTGTTTTACACGATTCGTTACAGAAAGCATTCCCATTTATATTTTGAACCCAAAATATATCTAATACCTTATTATGATTAGTCCTATAAATACTTGCTTCGACAACAGTAACGTCTGCCAAAGCTAATGCCCCGACAATTTTAGAAAATGATCCTGTCATATTGTTCATATAAACAACAACTTCGACTATATCACTAGAAGGAATAGGCATAACATCTACAATAAAAGAAGAAGTATTTTTTTCACTTTTTCGTAATAAATCAGCGTAACGGCACAATGTGGCATCATCAAAAGCAAGCCAATATTCCTGCGAGAATACATCGAGATAACGGTCTATTTCTTTTTGTTCGAACCCCTTTTCAAGCAAAGCCCCCGTTATATTACGTTTAACATAGTGTACACGCGCATCGCCTTTTTTGATCAAGAAACCACCTGATAAAACTTCAGCAACACGTTCATAAAGATCACGTAATAAGGTTGCTTTCCATGCGTTCCAAACACGCCCACTTACAGCACGTATATCAACAACCGTTAACAACAATAACAAACGCAAGCACTCTAAAGACTGTATACTTTTAACAACATCAGAAATTGTCTTTGGATCCCCAATATCGCGCCGAAAAGCAACATGGCTCAACAAAAGGTGATGCAAAACAAGCCATGAAACCGTTTCTGTTTCTTTCTCGGTCATACCAAGTTGTTGACAAATCTTTATTGCAATACCCGCTCCTACTTCAGAGTGGTCTCCACCCCGCCCTTTGGCTACGTCATGCAACAAAACAGCGACATATAACTCTCGACAAGAGTGTAGATTTTGGGCTATCCCATACACAATAGGGATTTCATCAGCCATACGACCCACCATGATTTCGTCGAGAATATGTATCGCTTGGATCGTATGTTCGTCGACGGTGAAAACATGGTAGGTATCAAATTGCATTTGCCCAACAATACGCGCCCACTCGGGCATGAACCGCCCCAAAATACCGGTTTCATTCAAAATACGTAGCCAATAGGCATGCCCTAACGACAAAGGATTTTCATCCACAGAATCAGGAGAGTCTCGACCGATATGCTGTCCATCAATATGATGTTCTTTTACAGAAAGTTCTGAACCGTTAGAGGATTTACGAGGCAATAAGTCGGGAGAATGAACGGTTTTTTCTGACGACTTACCACACAAAAGTTCAAGAAAAATATGAGCCGCCTCCGGATTGTTTCTTAAAACACTTGCCCGATACTCTAATCGAATAAGTTGGTGCCGCGCGAAAGGATGTAAAGGATAATGGCATCGTTGAGCCCAATACAACATTTGTAGCATTTTGATTGGATCACGCTCAAAAGAAACACCTTCATCCGGTAGAATCTGACCATCTAATAGCGTAAAACCTGCATCACGCATGGCTTGATCAGGCTTCTCTTCAACTTGTGTTATAACACCTTGTAATTGCCGTATCACAATAGGTTCAAGCACATGTGTCAGGCGCATAATTTCACGTGCCGTTAGGAAATAGTGTCGCATAAAACGCTCTACACCTTTCTGACGACCGTGATACACATAGCCCATACGCGCACCGATAATAGGCTGTACGTCAAATGTTAAACGTTCTTCCGCACGCCCTGTCACATAATGAAGGTGTAGACGTACAGTCCATAAAAAATCCCACGACCGGTAAACACGCTGCGATTCGCGCTCTGTTAACAAGCCCCACGAAATAAATTTAGGTGCCAACAAGTCACGAATATGGCGCATACCAAATGTATTGCAACAGATCCAATACAAAGTTTGCAGATCGCGTAAACCACCCCGCCCTTCTTTTAAATTAGGCTCCACAAAATAAGGACTACTTCCAAAACGACGATGACGTTTTAGACGCTCACGCTGTTTATCACGAATAAAATCTAAGACACCCACTTTCATACACGAATGCGTATAATGAAACTCAAAATCCGCAAACAGAGTATGGTCTCCTATCAAAAAACGAGCATCTAATAAAGCTGTACGAATAGTTGTATCTTCTTTAGCTTTTGCAATACATTCCTTGACTGTACGAGTAGCGTGCCCAACAGTAAAACTTAAATCCCACAAAAAATATAAAACATACTCTACAAACGGCGAAACACGATTAATTACATCATCAGCCACCAGAAATAACAAATCAATATCACTAAAAGGTGCTAAAAGCCCGCGCCCGTAACCTCCTACTGCTACAATCGCAAAACCACTTCCTTCAGACAGCTGCACATCTGGGAAAATTTTTACTGCAACATCAACGATACTCCGTAACAAAACATCGGCAAACGTAGCGATCAGTTTTGCCGCCGTAACACCTTTAAACTCATAACGCTCAAACCGGTTTCGTACTTCTTCTTGATAACGTCCCCAATAACAACGAAAAATAATCAGAGCCGTCTCTCGCTCTAACACATCATTTGCCATGACCTCTTGCAATTCTTTTTGCAAACAAGTTGCAAAATTTTCTGGCGTCAACGATCCTCGCGCAATAGTATCGAGATATTGAGGAGAAAATGTTTGTTCGGGAAGCGTAAACATTGGAATTAACAAATTCCTATAGTTGAAGGAGACAGTGCTTTAAAACAGTGTATTCGAGTGTGAAATGACAGTATAAAATGAAAGTAAAATTCGCATTATTATTTTCATACATGTTCATGACATTTATGGCTTATAACTGATAGTTCATGATCTACATATAGTTTATATACAATCATGACACGGATATCTTGTTACGCGCTTCTTTTTGCAGTTCATATAAAACCTCTAAAGCCGCACGCGGAGTAAGATTATCTAAATCTATATCGATAAGGCGACTTCTTAATTTATCCTCCTCCTCTAACACAACACACGAAGATGATTGTTGATGTGCAAATAGTGGCAATGGGTCAGATAAAGGTTTTCCTTTACGCTCTAATTCTAGTAAAAGATATTCGGCTCGTTCCACAACAGAAGCGGGTATACCCGCAAGCTTTGCCACATATACCCCCCAACTTTTTTTAGCTGCCCCCGCAAGCACTTCATGTAAAAATACAATTTTTCCATGCCATTCACGCACAGCCATAGTGTACAGGCTTAAACATGGCAATATATCCACGCTCTGAGCAAGTTCATGAAAATGTGTTGCAAAAATTGTACGACACCGCACCGTTGTATGTAATGCCTCTAACACAGCCCTTGCAAT
>JAZLEM010000175.1:0-20752 GCA_045615245.1 Acetobacter sp.
TGTTGGTTGGGTATGCACGGGTACCTTATGCAGGGTTGTGGCCGGCAACCATTATTCTTTGTCGTGAAATTTTGGTGTCTGGTATGCGAGAATATCTTGTAGGATGTAAAACGAGTTTGCCTGTTACGCGTCTTGCTAAGTGGAAGACAGGTTTTCAAATGACGGCAATATGTTTTTTGATCGCTGGGGATGATACAGGTATTCTTCTAGGTTTACCGTGGTTGCCTATAGCGGGAATTGGTGCAGGACTGCTTTGGATCGCTGCGGTACTGACGCTTATTACGGGGTGGGATTATTTAACTGTTAGTATTCAACATATTGAAAGATGAGAGAAGTAATGTGTTGTTATGAGATTTCTGTTTGAAAACGTAGGGTAGTAAGAAATGAGGTGGCAAGGCTGTGAAAAAGTTATCTTGCTAGGGGCGTGTATGTTATTAAGTGGATGTGGTAGCCTTGATAAATTTACGGCAAATGCAGCTTCTTTATTTGAAAAAAATCCTGATATGTGGCCTGTAGGATTGCAAAAGCCTGTGCCTATGGGACCAAGCGGTTTTTTATTGGATTTGCCAGAGAAAGAGTCTCATACTCCGTCGCATAAAGGTGTCCTGTTACGAGACGGAGAAGAAATAAGCATGGGAGAGCAAAAAAATATTCGTCAGGGTATTGATATCAGTAATGAACTGAATTACGTTACACAACATTCTTTTGAAGATCAAAATAATGTCAAAAATGAATTATCAGGGAAAGAACTAAAAAAGAATTATAAAAGTAATAATAAAAATAGTAGTGATATCGTGGACTTGCGTTTTCAAACTTCAACACCGCTCGCTATACCGAATAAAGACGGTACAGAGACGGTTATTAACCCTAATGGAACAGTCAAAACTGTTCACAATGATGATGATTTAGAAATGTCGTTTCATCAAGGTATATCAGAAGATACACATTTAGAGAAAACAAATAAAGCAAACACGCATTAGAAAGAAATTGGTTTCTAAAAATTTCCTAAAAAAGAGACTAGCTTGCAGAGTGAAGTAAAAGATAATGAGGAAATATGTTGTAATGATATTCTAAAGGCGGTTTTTCATAACTTATATAACCGTAAAAATCTTATAAAAGATAATTTAAGGAACATTTCATTTTTTTATGTAATACGGTAGTATTTTTTCTAGAAGTTTTTTTGGTTAGGCACTAAGGACCTTGTACACGGTATGAGTGAGGGTATGAAGTTCCTGTTCGTTGATAGTAAAAGCAGGTGTTAGGTATACAATGTTACGAAAAGGGCGTACCCAGCATCCGTGTGCGATAAATTCTTGACGTAACCTTTCATGATGAGTAATGCGTTCTAGCTCTACAACGCCTATTGCACCAAGTGTACGAACATCACGTACGCCTGGTAAGGTACGGCATGCTTTCAGATTATCTGTCAAAAAATTATTGAGAGTGGCGACTTGTTCAAGTCGAGGTTCGGTGTCAAAAAGATCAAGTGATGCGTTAGCACTTGTGCAGGCTAAGGGATTAGCCATAAAAGTTGGTCCATGCATAAGAGCATGTTCTGGGTTGTTTGATAAAAATGCGTCAAATACTTGAGGAGAAGCAATAGTGGCAGCTAAAGCGAGTGTTCCGCCTGTTAGTGCTTTGGAAAGAGTAATGATATCAGGTACAATATGAGCTTGTTCGTAGGCAAAAAAAGTTCCTGTTCGTCCAAATCCTGTAAAAATTTCATCTAAAATGAGTAAAATATCATATCGATCGGCTGCGTGTCGGATAGTCTGTAAAACATCCGGTGTGTGGAATAGCATACCACCAGCGCCTTGAACAAGAGGCTCTACAAGGATAGCTGCAAGTTCATGGGCGTAGCGTTCTAAAAGATTATGGAATATTTTAAAACTTTGATCATCACAGGGGAGAGGAGCAATAATTTGTTGTGTTAATACGTTGCCATAAAGATGGTGCATTCCTTCTTCCGGATCACAGACAGCCATTGTTGCAAGAGTGTCTCCGTGATAACCACCATAGAAAGCCATAATACGGGTACGATGTGTTTCGCCTCTATTAAGTCTACTTTGAATAGCCATTTTCATAGCAACTTCAACAGCAACAGAGCCAGAATCTGTAAAAAATACGCGGTTGAGATTTCCTGTTAGTCTATCACATAAACGTTTAGCAAGATGTAATGCTGGTTCATGTACAATGCCTCCGAACATAATATGAGGCATTATTTCAAGCTGGTGCTGTATAGCTGTGCGAATATACGGGTGGTTATATCCATGGCATGCTGTCCACCATGAAGCGATGCCATCGATAAGTAATCTGCCATCAGTAAGAAAAATTCGGCTTCCGTTGGTTTTTTTTGCCGCAATAGGGGCTGGTGCTGTTTGCATTTGGCTATAGGGCAGCCAAATATGTGGTAACCCTTTTTGATACCAGTTAGGTAAATGAGAATATGCCATGTTATATAGAATCTCTTGGATTATAAAAGGAAACATTAGGATGAGTGATTGTTGAGAGTATGGTAAACTTTGATGAACTTTTCCACAAAGGGTTAAAAAGTTTGGCAAGGCAAGAGCGGTTACGTGTGTGTAGATCGTTACAACGTATTGGTGCCGGGCGCGTACGGTGTCCACAAAGTGGGAGAGAGTTGGTCGATTTTTCTTCAAGTGATTATCTTGGGCTTTGTACACATCCTCTTTTGCTTGAACGCGCTATGATGTATGCTCAAATCGATGGAAGTGGGAGCGGTGCTTCGCGCGTGGTCACAGGATTAACGGCACAGATGCGTAGTCTAGAACAGCGTGTAGCCTTACTAACAGCTATGCCAGATGCAAGAATTTTTCCTTCAGGATGGCAGGCTAACGCGTCTCTATTGCCAGCGTTAGGGCGTCTTTCTTTACAGCAAACGGGAGAAACAGCAACAGTTTTTTCTGATAAACTTATTCATGCAAGTCTTTATCATGGGTGTGCTGCGGCTGGTTTACGTCCCGTACGGTTCCGTCATGGTGATGTTGCGCATTTAGCAACACTTTTAGCACACTGTAAAAGCGGTGGCTTACGGATCGTTCTGACAGAAAGCGTTTTTAGTATGGAAGGGGATCAGAGCGATATTATGGCACTGCGTGCCGTAACTCAACAGTATAACGCTTTACTCTGTGTGGACGAGGCGCATGCAATAGGTGTTCTTGGAGAAAATGGAGCAGGGATTGCGGTTGGGCTCGCAGATATTATAGTAGGCACTTTTAGTAAGGCTTTAGGCAGTATGGGGGCATTTATAGCTTCATCGAAATCTGCTTGTGAATGGCTTGATAACACGGCTTCAGGGGCGGTGTTTTCAACAGCTCTTTCGCCATTATTGATAGGGGCGATTGATGCAGCGTTAGATCTATTACCTAATATGGATCAAGCACGTCATCAGATAGAGGTGTTATCGGAGCGTTTGCGTAGGCATATGCGGAACGGAGGCGTTGATATTGGCGCTTCAACAACTCACATTATTCCGATCTTAGTAGGGAAGGAGGATAGAGCTATGGCTCTCGCACGTTTGATAGAAAGACTTGGCTTCCTTGTTGTTGCTATTCGTCCGCCAACGGTGCCACCAAATCGTTGTTGTTTGCGTGTGGCTGTTTGTGCACATCATACGCTTGAACAAGTAGATGCTTTAGCACATGCATTGTTACATGCTAGAGAGAGTGGCGAAGAACATGGGTTTTAATGGTACCTTTTATGCAACGATTTGAGGCTGTTTTTTTACATGGGTGGGGGTTTGGATCAGATTTTTGGCAGCCTTTGTTGCGGAGGCTTGGTTGGGAATCTGTGTCTGTACCTGATTTTGGATTTTTAAGAACATTTTCGGAAAGACAAGGGCAAGATCTGCAAAAAACAATTAAAAGTTTGCAACAGAAAGGTATGCCTGTTTTGGCTGTAGGGCATTCTTTAGGGTTTTTATGGCTGGTAGCGCAAGCATCGTTACCAGTAGGAAGTGTGTTTGTGGGGTTTAATGCATTTGGTCGATTTGTATCGGGAGAAGGCTTTACAGAAGGTGTGCCAGAACGTGTTTTGCATCGTATGCAGCGGAATATGAAGGTTGATCCTCTTTCAGTAGTGAATAATTTTCGAAAAAGATGCGGAGCGTTTCCTATACCATGTAACAATATACCTCATGTTCAAACATTGTGTTGGGGGCTTACGGTTCTTAAAGATGTAAATATTTACGCACCTTTAGCTTTATTGGGGAGGCGTGTTATCATTATGGGGGGTACACAAGATGATCTTATTTCCCCAGAAATGCTGAAGGCTTCTGTTCCGCACAGTGTTCGCTTGATGTGGCAAGAGGGAGGGCATCTTTTACCTCAAACACACGTAGAAGCATCAGCAATGCTTTTGCAGTCAGTACGTCAGTCTATGGAACAGGGCATCTATATGAGATGAGACAGAAGGATACACGTAACATACGGATTAGGGAGAGTTTTGATAGAGCGGAAGGGTATCATCCTGCGGCTGTCGTGCAAAAAGTAGTTGCTAGCCGTCTCAGTGATTATATTGCCAGCTGTTTTGCAGAGAGATTTCTTCATAATGAACCAAAAACGATTTTAGAGATTGGTTGTGGGACAGGCGTACTAACGCAGCAGATACATCGCTTATGGCCACGTGCGTCATTTGTGGCAACGGATTATGCACCACGTATGTTAGAACGTGCTAGGAAAATAGGTCTGGATGGTGTTCGATTTTATCAAATGGATGTAACGTATCCTACTATTGAAGGACCTTTTGATCTTATTTGCGGAAATCTTGTCTTTCAATGGCTTGTCAATCCACAAGCAGTCTTAAAACAGTTAGTTAAGTTGCTTGCCCCTAATGGCGTTATTGCCTTATCAACTTTATTAAAAGGAACATTTGTGCAATGGCAGAAAGCATGTGAGGAAGAAGGGGTAAAAGCCGGTACTCCAGATTATCCAACTCTTGCTGATATGAAAGCTATGGTTCCATCACTATGTGCTGGAGTATGGAAACATGAAAGTTTTATTTATCCTTTTCAATCAGGTCTGGCTTTTATACGACATCTTAAAGCAACAGGCGCATCCGTGCCACGTGATGGCAGTAAACCGCTTGGCGCGGCACAGTTTCAGCGTGTCTTACGACGCTTTGATGCAGCGGGAAGTCTCGTAACATGGGAGGTCGCTTACGGGTGTTTTCGTAAACCTCCACGTGCAGGAGTATTTGTAACAGGGACAGATACAGATGTAGGAAAAACTGTTGTTTCAGCCTGTTTAGTGCGTCGGTGGTCCGGAGCTTATTGGAAGCCTTTGCAAACTGGGCTTAAAGATACTATTGGAGACACTGCTACAGTACAGTCTCTGACTTATCGTCCTATGAACTTTTCGCCTGTTTTGGCATGTCAAGCACCTCTTGCGCCTGAAGTTGCAGCGAGAGTAGAAGGAGTATGTGTTGATTTATTGCGTTTAACTTTACCGGAAGAAGAAGTAGAAACACCTTTAGTCGTGGAAGGATCTGGCGGTGTGATGGTACCTATAACATCTGATAAAATGATGATAGATCTTGCCTATTCGTGGGGGTTACCTGTTATTTTAGTTGTACGTAGTGGACTTGGTACACTTAACCATACTTTGTTGACATTGGAAGCCTTACGGAATAGAGGAGTTGCATTAGCTGGAGTTGTATTGAATGGACCAAAAAATGAAAGCAATAAACATATCATTGAGACAAGAGGGCATATACGCGTTCTTGCAGAAATTCCTTTTTCTGAAGAGATAACATCTCGTCAGATTGATGATTGGGCAAAAAAATTTCCAGCGTGGTCGGAGCTTTTTTCAGATTGACTGTTTCATTATATAACTAATGTGAGAGCGTAACTTATGAAGACTATTTGGATACATTGTTATTAAACGTAATATAACAAGTTATTCTTTGTAGTTTATTTGTAATGGGGTAATTATTTTTTTTGAAAAAGAAAGACTTGATCTTATTGATAATTTATGGTTTCTTATCGATATATCTTTGTAAAAGAATTGAGGCCTTATTATTGAGTTATTAAGGCGTGTGTTATTGGAGAAACTATGGCTAAAAGTAATGTTGTTAAGATTCGTCTCGTTTCAACAGCGGATACGGGCTATTTTTATGTGACAAAGAAAAACGCGCGTGCACATACAAGTAAAATGGAACTTAAGAAATATGATCCCGTTGTCCGTAAACATGTTGTGTTTCGTGAGGCAAAAATTAAATAGGCATAAGAATTGCCTAGCTTTAGATAGAACGCAATATTTTTCTAGTGATCGTAAAAATCTAGAGACATCTGGAAAAAGACGCTTGATGTTGTTGTTATAGTCGCTTTTACGCTGATGAAAGCACAGATACCCTAACAGATCTGGTTGTTTACTACGATGAGTAATAAATCAGGCTGATTTTTGACAGGAAAAGGGCTTTGTCGTCATAGAAATATTAATATTTTTTAGTCTAGCATAGTTAGTTTAGTGTAATCTAGGTTGTTATGCTTGTTTGTGTAGATTTTTTCTTGATTAATTGTTTTCTTATTGAGGAGTATTGTGTTTTAGTTTAATTGTTGTTGTCATATTTCTTCTTGTGCTTCCAATTTTAGTGTGGACGCGGTGTTGTATTATTTTTCATCAGTCTACTTTTTGTTTTCTATATTTTGACAAATGAACTTATCTTGGTAGGGTACCAGAGGATTGTGAGGTTTTACGGTATAGTAAAATAAGAGAGAAAAGATTACTCCGTTAGAACATTATTTTACCTCTGCAAGCAGAGGGATGGAAAAAGCAAGTTCTTGAGGTCTAATTATACACGATGTCGAAAGGGAAAGTTTTCCTTTTCAGACCATGCTGAAATACAAGAATCATTTGATAGTATTGTGTTGTGTATATGGAGTGAAGGTATATAAGGCAATTAGATGTGACATGCTAGGGTGTAACAAAAACTTAGCATGTTTTTTATTTTATTATATCAGATCTGATAGAATTTTTGTCAAATGTAAAGCAAAGTATATAACTATTGTATTACGTCGGTGGTTTATACCAATTATATGAGACAACAATCTCATCTTTATCTGCCAAATTAAGCATGGTACGCGCACATTCATCCAAAACATCTATATTAAGGCTTTGCTCATTTAAATCGGCAACTCGTTTACGCCAGAACTCTCGTTCTGTTAGTGCATTTTGGTAGGCTTGTTGTGCTTGTTTAAGAAGAATAAGCTGTTTGTCATAAGCGTAAATACCATGTTCTCCTTGTGTAACGTGCCAACCAAAGTAAGCTGTAATGCTTAAAAAAACCATGGGAGCTGCTGTTGCATGAATAAAACGACGAATATAACGATTTATAGACACTTGTCGCTGACCTCGTTAAAGAAGAAATATAGTCTCTTTCTAACTCTTTTCATAAAAGTTTACTATGTATAAAGGAAACTGTTATATCAAAGGCAATGTGAAGAGATGTGAAATGGTAAAAAAGTTACGAGCGTTTTAAAATACTTTCACCAGCATATTGTGCAGCTGTACCTAATTCTTCTTCAATACGGATCAGTTGGTTATATTTTGCAACTCGATCAGAACGAGAAAGTGATCCAGTTTTAATTTGACCACAGTTTGCAGCAACAGCTAAATCTGCAATGCTAGAATCTTCTGTTTCGCCAGAGCGATGGCTCATAACCGTTGTATATCCAGCGCGGTGTGCAAGTTCAATAGCCTCAAATGTTTCGGTAAGTGTGCCGATTTGGTTAATTTTAACAAGAAGAGAATTAGCAGCTCCCGCTTTAATACCACGGCGTAGACGATTAGGATTGGTTACAAAAAGGTCATCTCCCACAAGTTGTATTTTTTTTCCAAGTGTCTGGGTTAATAAAGCCCAACCTTCCCAATCATCTTCAGCCATGCCATCTTCGATCGAAGCAATGGGGTAACGGTTAACAAGATCTGTGAGATACGTAACCATACCAGCAGAGTCAAAAGAATGTCCTTCACCGTTTAGAGTATAAATACCATTTTTAAAAAATTCTGTACTCGCACAATCTAGAGCGAAAGTAACATCTTCTCCCGGACGGTAGCCAGCAGCTTCCACAGCGCGCATCATAAAATCAAGGGCTTCGTTAGTGGACTTTAGAGCAGGCGCAAAACCTCCTTCGTCTCCTACATTGGTGTTATGGCCTGCAGCAACAAGAGCCTTTTTAAGGTATAGAAAAATCTCAGAACCCCAACGAATAGCATCGCTGATAGAAGGAGCACCAATGGGTTGTATCATAAATTCTTGAATATCTATAGGATTATCAGCGTGTTGTCCTCCATTGATAATGTTCATCATAGGTACAGGGAGAACATGGGCAAAGGCGCCGCCAGTATAACGGTAAAGAGGTAAGCCTAATTCTTTAGCTGTGGCTTTGGCAATGGCAAGTGAAACACCTAAAATAGCATTTGCGCCTAAACGAGATTTATCTGGGCTTCCATCTAGGTTAATCATGGTATTATCAATATAAATTTGATCAGCTGACTCTATTCCCTTAAGAGCCGGGAGAATTTTGGTTGTAACGTTATCAACAGCCTTGAGTACACCTTTTCCTGCGTAGCGTTTGGAATCTCCATCGCGGAGTTCAACAGACTCATAAGACCCTGTAGAAGCACCAGACGGAACAGCTGCTGTGCTATAAGCCCCAGAGGCAAGGCGGACGTTGACCTCAACAGTAGGATTTCCACGGCTGTCGAGAATTTCTCGTGCAACAATATCAACAATCGCACTCATGGTTGTTTCTATACTCCTGAAATATTTTTTGGTTCTTTTGAAACACTCTATAAACATTGGTTAATAGAATACATAATATATGATATTAGCCTGAAGTATTGAAAGAAGGAAAGACCTTATATTTGTTGTTCGAGCAATTAGAACCTCTTTCTCTAAAAGCTCTTAAGCTTTTGTGGTCAATTTTGCCGCAGTCTCGTTTAGTGGGAGGGTGTGTCAGAGATATTCTTGCGCATCAACTTCCTATTACAGATATTGATATGGCAACACCACAGCCGCCTGAAGAGGTTATGCATTTATTACGAGTAGCTGGTATACATGTTATTCCAACAGGAATTCATCATGGCACTGTTACAGCAGTTGTTGAGGGTATTCCTTATGAAATTACAACTCTACGGCGTGATGAAGAAACAGACGGGCGTCATGCACGAGTTTGTTGGACAACAGATTGGAAAGAGGATGCTTTAAGGCGTGATTTTACGATCAATGCACTTTTTATGGATTGTAATGGTATGGTTTACGATTACGTCGGGGGACAAGCAGATCTTGAGTTAGGTATTGTACGTTTTGTAGGGGATGCGACGATTCGTATTCGTGAAGATGCATTGCGTATTTTGCGGTATTTTCGTTTTTATGCTCGATTTAGCTGTCATAGACAAGATTATTATAAAGATTACTATGATAAATCAGCATTACAAAGCATTAGAAATTTATCTTCTTTAGTGTGTGGATTATCTGTTGAGCGTGTTTGGTCAGAATTGAAGCGTATTCTTTACGGCCCAAATATAGTGGAAACGCTACGTCTTATGGAGAAAACTGGTGTTTTAGCTCATGTTTTCCCTGAAGGGGTTGATCTTAACCGATTGGAAAGCCTTTGTGCCCTTGGTATATCTCCTCTTAATAGGTCTCATCAGGCATTGTTGCAATTAGCGGCAATCGTAGATCAACCAAAACAAGTTGCTAAAAGGCTTAAATTTTCTCGAGAAGAAAGCCGTTTTCTTTGTGCTGTTTCAAAAGAATTTTCACAAGAAGAAAAACAAGCGTTAACCCATCATGAATGCTTTATACAAAAAAATGCCTTGCGTGCTTTATTGTTTGCAGAGTCAAAAGATATCCTTGAAGGACGATTACGGTTGGCACAATGTAAGCAACATAAGGGAGTTCAAAATTGTAACTCTAAAAAAAGTAGAGATGAATCCTATAGTAATAATAATTTTGAACAACAGAATTTTTTTCGTGCTATAGCGCTCCTTGCGACAATGCAAAAGCCTGAATTTCCACTTGCAGGTCGTGATGTTATTGCTATGGGACTGCAGTCAGGTTTTTATGTGGGAGTCGTATTAGAGCGCGTGCGACAGTGGTGGTCTGCTGGAGGATGTTTGGCTGATAGGGAGGCTTGCTTACGGAAACTCGCAAAGGTCATTCAGCAGGATAAATATTCAAAACCTCCTAAAAATTTTGATAAAGATTTATAAGGAAAGGCGTTGGGTTGTGTCATTAGGGAGGTTTCGTTTTTTTTCGCGCCGGTTTTTGTCTCGTCAGTCTACACCTGATGACACATGTGTGCTTTTGGGACGTTTGTGGTATGGATGGGTAAGGCAGCATTATGTACGTATAAGTCTGGTTATCGCTCTTACCATTCTTACTGCGATTCTAACAGCTTTATATCCGTTGGTTATTCAGCGTGCATTAGATATGTTTACGGCTCGTGATGCACGTGTTTTGTATCAGGTACCGTTGCTTGTGATTGTTATTACGAGTGCTAAAGCAGTTTCTCAATATCTACAAATAGTGATGTCACAACGCCTGGTATTAATAGTTATTAGAGAGTTACAGGGAGAAATGTTCGAACACCTTCTTTATACAGATGTTGTGGCTGTAGAACATGAAGCACCCGCAAAGTTAGCCACTCGTTTTACAACAGATGCTGTCTCTATTCGAGACGCTATGATACGAGCTATTAATGCTTTAGGTGATGTCATAACCGTTATAGGGCTTATTGTGTCCATGTTCTATATGGATTGGGAATTAAGCGTTATTGCGGCCTTTCTATATCCGTTGGCGGCATGGCCTGTGCAATGTTTTGGTAGACGTGTAAGACATGCTTCTGAAATCATGCAAGAACGGATCGGTGAAACAGCAGCCTTTTTAACAGAGAGTTTTGCACAAGCTCGGACGGTTCGAGTCTATCGTATGGAAAAAGAAGAGAGCCTGCGTGCAAAATTATTCTTTGACCATTTTAATCAAGCAATGTTGCGCATTACGCGTAGTCGGGCGTGTATTGACCCGTTTTTGGAAGTTTTAGGTGGGGTTATTGTAGCAGCTGTTTTAGGGTTTGCAGGGTGGCGTGCTGCTAGAGGGGGAGCAACATTAGGGGATTTTTCTGGGTTTGTTGCGGCGTTGCTTTTGGTGGCACGGCCTTTACGAGCATTGGGGGCCTTAAACGCAGCACTACAAGAGGGATTAGCCGGCTTGGGTAGGATATTTTGTCTTATTGATGAACCTCCTGCTATCATAGAAAGCCCACAGGCTATTTTGTTACCTGAAGGAAAAGGAAGGCTTATATTTGAAGACGTTAGCTTTATTTACTCTGATGGAAGAGTTGGATTAAACGGGCTGAGTTTTGAAGTGCAACCCGGATGTACTGTTGCTTTGGTTGGACCTTCTGGCGCAGGAAAATCAACAGCGTTATCGCTTGTGCCTCGGCTTCATGATGTTACAAGGGGACGTATTTTACTTGATGGAGCAGATTTGCGTGACGTATGTCTTGCGAGTCTACGTGATTCTATTGCTTTTGTGAGTCAAGAAACATTACTTTTTGACTTATCGGTTTATGAAAATATTCTTATTGGTTGTCCACAGGCGCGACGAGCCGACGTGTATGCGGCAGCACGTATGGCTGTTGCTGAATCGTTTATTCAGGCTTTACCGCAGGGGTATAACACTGTTGTAGGGCCAGGAGGTCAACGTCTTTCAGGTGGGCAGCGACAACGTATTGCTTTAGCGCGAGCTTTTTTGCGTAATCCTCGTCTTTTATTGCTTGATGAAGCAACGAGTGCTTTAGATAGTGAAAACGAGGCAGCTGTGCAGGCAGGGTTGGCAACATTACGCCAAGGACGTACAACTCTTATTGTCGCGCATCGCTTATCAACTATTCGGGCAGCTGATCTTATTATTGTTTTGGAAAAAGGGCGTGCTATTGAATATGGGACACATACAGTGTTGATGCAACAATCTGGACTCTACGCCAGGTTTGTTAAAACACAAGATCAAAAACAAGGGTAGCAAAAACTGGGAAAAGGATTATGAAGACTACGAATAATGAGTTGGCATAAAAAGCTAGGCTTCAGAAAAGAAGTTGACGAATATTTGTACTTGAAATAGAATAAAAAACGTAAGAAAATTAAAAATTTTTATTTTCATAATTAAACGTAATCTTTTACGCATATTTCTCTTGGATCTTTTAGAGAAAGTATATTTCTATCTAGGTCTGTGTTGATTACGGGCATAGACATAGTGATAGACATAGTGGAAGCCTAATATAAGTTACAGGATAGTAAGTGTTATATAGATTATTTTTTGGAATGAGAAATATAAGAAAAGGTTTAAGGAGTTACTTGAAAAAGTCTAAGACTCAAAAAAAAGTAAAATCTTTTCCTCAGTTTTCACAGAAAAAAACAACTATTTTAACGGCGGTTGTTATTTTTTTGTGTATAGGGGCAGTATTATATTGGTTTTTTACCAGATACGATGTTGAAACAGATGATGCTTTTGTTACAGGGCGTGCTGTTGCTATTGCTCCGCATGTTGATGGTTATGTTGTTGCTCTTTTAGTTAACGATAATCAATTTGTTCATAAAGGGCAGATTTTAGCTAAAATAGATCCAAGAGATTGGAAAGCAAGTCGTGATGAAGCCTCTGCTATGTTGGCGGGAGCTGAAGCGCGTCTCCAGTCGTCGCAAATGAAACATGCCGTGGCATTATTAAAGTTCCCTGGACAACTGATACAGGCACAAGCTCAGTTAGAGGAGGCTAAAGCGCAGGAATTACGTACTTTAGCTGATTATAAACGTCAACGGGCTGTAGAACGGGACGCTACTTCGCAACATGATATTGATTATGCACGGGCAGCGCTTGATATAGCGCGCGCTCAAGTATTAGGCGCACAAGGTGCTGTAAAGGTAGCGACTCCTGTAAAACCTAATATTGATAGCGCACGCAGTATGATCTCAGAGAGTGATGCGCAGTTGCTTTCAGCGCGGGCGCAGCTTGATTTAGCCAATCTTAATTTAGGATGGACTATTATTCGTGCACCAACAGATGGTTGGATTAGTCAACGTAATGTTGAACAGGGTGATTTTGTGCGTAAAGGGCAAAGTTTGTTTTCAATTGTTGAGCCAGATATGTGGGTTGTTGCTAACTATAAAGAGACACAAATTACCCATATACGTCCAGGTCAAAAAGTAGATATTCGCGTTGATGCGTATCCTTCTCTTAAACTACGTGGGCATGTAGATTCTTTACAAAAGGGAACGGGTGCTGTTTTTAGTGCTTTTCCTCCGGAAAATGCAACAGGGAATTATGTTAAAATTGTTCAACGTGTTCCAGTAAAAATTTTAATAGATGATGGTCTTGATCCTGATCAACCTCTGGCTTTGGGGCTTTCTGTAGAACCTGTTGTCCATGTCGATACAACGCCAAAATTAGATCGTCATATATCACATGATCGTATATTGTACCATTCTCCTGTAGCACAAGTGCAAAAACCTAAACCATAGGTAGTAACATCGTGACGACTTTGGGAACTGATGATGTAAATGGGTGGAGACCTAAACACAACGCTTGGGTTGTCGCATTTGTTGTAACGATGGCTGCCTTTATGGAGATTTTAGATACGACGATTGTTAATGTTTCGTTACCACATATTGCGGGAAGTCTTTCAAGCACTTATGACGATGCAACGTGGGCACTAACTTCTTACTTAGTGGCTAACGGTGTTGTTTTAACTATTTCTGGGTGGTTAAGTAAGGTCTTTGGACGTAAGCGGTATTTTATGATTTGTCTTATTATGTTTACCGTAACATCTTTTTTGTGTGGCATGGCGACGAGTTTAGGGAGTTTGGTGTTTTTTAGATTGTTACAAGGAGTTTTTGGTGGAGGGCTTCAACCAACGCAACAGTCTATTATTCTTGATAGTTTTCCACCTGAAAAACGTGCAGCAGCTTTTGGATTGACATCTATTGCTGCAATTGTTGGGCCTGTTATAGGCCCAACATTGGGCGGATGGATTACAGATAATTTTTCTTGGCGTTGGGTTTTTTTTGTCAATATTCCCTTTGGGATTCTAACTGCATTAGCGGTTATGGTTGTTTTGGAAGACCCTCCATGGGCTGAAAAAAGAAAAGCTCCTATGGATATAGTAGGTATTAGTCTGATTACGTTAGGTTTTGGTGCACTTGAAGTCATGGTTGACCGTGGCGAAGACGCAGATTGGTTTGGATCAAATTTTATTTGTGTTATGGGTATTTTGGCTGTTTTAGGGCTTACTGGTTCGGTAGTATGGTTGCTTTATACAGAACATCCTGCGGTAGATTTGCGTGTATTTTGTGATAAAAATTTTTCTGTTGGTACCTTTCTTGTTGGAGCAGTAGGGTCAATTTTATATGCTTCAGCGATTATTGTACCACAATTTGCGCAACAGATTATGGGGTATACTGCAACTCTATCAGGGCTTGTATTATCTCCCGGCGGTATCGCTGTTATTATACTGATACCTTTCGTTCAATGGCTGATGGGTATAATCAGTGTGCGGAGCGTCATTGCATTAGGGTTTGCTTTTTTAGGAGGAGCATTGTTTTATTCTGCTCATTTGTTGCCTACGCTTGATTTTAGGCATTTGGTATTGTTTCGTATTAGCCAAACAGCTTGCCTGGCTTTTTTATTTGTTCCGCTCTCAACTGTTGCTTATTCGACTGTGCCAAAATATTTAAATGCCGATGCTTCAGCATTATTTAGTATGTCACGCAATGTTTTTGGGTCGTTAGCGATTTCGGCGGCTATGGCTTTGGTGACAGATCGGCGCCAAGCTCAACAAGCACATACAGTCCATTGGATGACAAACTATCATCTTTCGTATAATGAAGTGCTCAATCAAGTGCAACAGGTTATGCAGAGTAGGGGGCTGACAGAGACTTCTGCACAAGGTGCCGCAGTACACTGGATGTATAAGGAATTTTTATTACAAACAGCTATGCTTGCGTATAACGAGGTTTTTGTTATTTTAGGAATGATTTCATTTTTATGTATACCTTTATGTTTTCTTTTTTCACCTACAACAATTAGTGGTAAAGTAATAGTGGCACACTAATTTTTGTAATTATTTATTATCTTTGTTGAGCATAACAAGCAAAATCATGCACCAAACGTTCATAAATAGGTCTTTTAAATCCAACTTTATGGTGAGGGAGGGAATGGAAGTCTATCCACATCCATGCATCAAATTCTTGATAAGGTTGGGCATCAAGTCGAATATCGGAGTTATCTCCCGTATAGAGGAGTGCAAACCATTTTTGTCTTTGTCCACGATATTGTCCACCAAGTGCTATGCCTAGGAGATGTGCAGGAAAGTCGTAAGACATCCATTCAGGATGCTCTCCTAGAATCTGAACTTGACGAGTGTTAATTTCTTCAAAGACTTCTCTGATAACAGCTTCTTTAGCTGTTTCCCCTTCGTCAATACCTCCTTGCGGGCATTGCCAAATCTCTTTTTCTTCGTCTAGATTGTTAATATTTGATTGAATATCAGCTCTACGTGCAATGAAAACGCGTCCCTGTTTATCGAAAATCATTGCACCAACATTGGGTCTATAGGGCAAGTTTTCTCTTATAGGGGTTAGTAATGTTTTGGGCATAAAACGCTCCTTATAAGCATAAGTCTTATAAGAAAGACTAAAAGAGGTAAGCTTTTCAAACAGTTTACAA
This sequence comes from Acetobacter sp., assembly GCA_045615245.1. Classification (GTDB taxonomy): domain Bacteria; phylum Pseudomonadota; class Alphaproteobacteria; order Acetobacterales; family Acetobacteraceae; genus Acetobacter. Next base: position 15,742 of record JAZLEM010000175.1, read on the forward strand.
CATGTTTAACTATTTTTTCTGCTTTGTTAAAGAGTTAATAGGCTTTCATACTGGTTGAAATAGATTATTGTGTACGAGATAGAAATGACAATTTTTGTTATTTTCTGTTAGTTATAAGAGATTAGTATATTACCCTTAAACAAAAACATATCATAGTAAACTGGTATGTTGTGTAGTTCTTCAAATTCTAAAACAACTTATAGCTAATTCAGCGTACCACATAACATTATAGTTTCACAACTCTGTTTACTTTCAAATATCTTCTATTCTATATGTTCGACGTTATTTATGTTATATCAAATAACAAGATCAAACTATAGGGAGTAAATAAAATGAGTAAAAACCTTGCAATGGCGAAAGAAGAATTTTATAAAAGTGGCTTTTATAAAGCCCTATCACCTTTTAGTGATATTCTTAAAAATGCAGATGATCCTAATTTTTGGGAAGATCCAAAAAATAAGCCTTTTGTAGATTTTGTGGATTACCATATACAACGCGTAAAGCGAAAAAATAATAGAATTATGACAAGAAAAGAAATAATGGAGTATAACCTTAACTCTCTTCTTTCATATGCCAACTATTTAGAACAATTGTACAGAGTGCAAGAACTCGACAAGTGTTATATCGATCCTTTTAGGCGTTTAATATCACACCTCTAAGGAAAGAAACCATAAAGCAAGGGGATCCGAATTGGATCCCTTTTCTTTTAACCGTGATAGAATTTTTTAGGGTAAAAAGGAAACTGTTTTGAGATTACATGTTAGGATATTTTCTTTTTAAGGAGTGGAGCGGGATTATTATTTCGATGAGGGAGTGTTATTCGCATGGACCTTCTTGTTGATTATTGACATGAGATGTTTTTTTGTAGTGTTTGAGAAACTGACTTTTCTTTATTATTTACCGTGTTACTCAAAGAGCTTTTGAAGATTTTTCTTGAGGGTTTTTCTTAGATTTAAGAGGTGGTAAACTGTCTATAGGGTCTGGTGCGGGGAGGTTTGCCATAAAACGTACAACGCGTAAAGCTTCTTGTAGCTGAAAATCAGTTGAAGCTTTTTTGTAGTCAAAGGCAGGCCAATTTTCTGGTGGTTCCTTTGGAATATCCTTGGCAATAGCAGGGAGGTCTGTGCGTGGGGTAGCTTTTGTTTGTGTACCTCCCTGATTTTTAAGAATATGTTCAAGATTCGCTTCATGGATGCTAAAAATAGGAAGTTCGCGCGTTTCACGTACGGTAATGTCTGGTGTAATACCAAGTGCCTGAATAGATCGTCCTGAAGGGGTATAATACCGTGCAGTTGTTAAGCGTATAGCTCCGTTATCAGGAATAGGGATTATAGATTGTACAGATCCTTTCCCAAAAGATTTGGTGCCAAGAATCACAGCACGATGGTGATCTTGTAAAGCACCTGCAACAATTTCCGATGCCGAAGCAGAACCATCATTGATAAGAACAACAATTGGCAAACCATTAGTGATATCAGTGCCGTGGGCATCCCAACGTTGGCTATCTTTAGGGTTGCGTGCTCGTGTCGAAACAATTTCACCTCTGCGGATAAAACTTGATGAAACATCGACAGCTTGGTTGAGCAGTCCACCTGGATCATTACGTAGATCAATAATGAGACCAGCTAATTTTCCACCTGCTTGCTCTTTTAACTTATTATAAGCTTTTAACATTTCCTTTTGGGTATCTTCGTTAAACTCTGCAATTCGAATATAACCAATACGACCATAAAGTACAGATTTTACAACAGGGATACGAATAATTTCTCGTGTTAGCGTGAAAGTAAGAGGCTTGGGTATTTTATCGCGTACAATTGTAAGGGTAATTTTTGTATTTGGTTTTCCGCGCATTATTTTGACAGCGTCGTCAAGTGGTGTTCCATCAACTGTGTGATCATCGACTGCAATAATATAATCGCCAGGTTTAATACCTGCGCGAAAACCTGGCGTGCCATCAATAGGAGAAATAACGCGGATGTGACCATCTTGTTGTTGGAGTTCAAGTCCAAGACCGCCAAATTCACCCTTCATTTGAACCATCATTGCGTCGTATTGTTTTTGTGTCATATACGAACTATGGGGATCGAGCCCACTTAGCATACCATTGAGAGCATGAGTAATAAGGTCACGATCAGAGACAGTTTCGACGTAATCTGATCGTACTAGATCAAGCACAGTGCCGAATAATGTCAGCATGCGGTATGTTTCTGCGTGGTTAGTAGCGGGAGGAGAATCTGTTTTTTGGGAAGATTCTGCCCCTGCTGGAAAGATGGGTGTACAGAGCGTAGAAACTCCTAAAGCGATGACGAGAGGTAAACGTGGTGAAAATGTGAGAGGGATACGAATGTAAAATTTCATAAGCGTTAGTTCCTAAGGCATTAAAACAAAAATAAGAGAAGAATTTAAAACAAAAATAAGAGAAGAATTTCGGGTAAAAAAGTTTTCGGATAAGAACGTTTTGGACAAGGGATTCTCACTTTGAGAGGAAAATAGTTTTCTGTTGCTTTTCTTTTATTGTTTTGCAAAAGAAAAACTGAAAAAAGAGTAAAAGAAAGATAGCATTATGTGGAGAGTAAAACATAGAACAAAACAATAAACTATTACGAGTTTTTACAAATGAATGGTAAGTCTATTACGAGGAAAATAGCAATAAAGAAAATCTGTAACGAAATAGTTGAAAGGTAATTTAATTTCTTAAAAAACTTTGCAAGAAGTAACAATCTTATAGAAAACGAGAAGGGTTAATGACTTGTTGTCCGTGGCGTAATTGTATTAAAAGTCGCGTTGTTGTATTCGTTGTGCCCATATGCCCGAGTTGAGTTCCTTTAAGAAGTTTTTGTCCTGTATTGACGGAGAGATTAGAAAGACCTGCGAGAACAAAACGATAATGTCGTCCGCAATTTAAGATAACCATTTGCCCATAAGAACGAAATATACCAGCAAAATCAATAGAGCCTGAACAAGGGGCACGTACAAGTGCAGAGAAAGGTGTATTATAAATCATACTTGTTGCAGGCCCTGCTTCAGTTGGGGATCCCCAATGTGTTATGAGTGTACCCTTAACAGGATGTATGGCATGGTTTATGTCAAAAGGTGTATCTATTTGATATGATGTTATTTTGCTAGTAGAGTGCGGTTTGAGTGCATTATTGTAAGGGTGTAATAGAGAGAGATAGGAAGTTGTTATAAGAGATTTTTTAGATGTTTTTCTATTAGGGGGTTCTGGAGAGAAAATTGTTGTATCTGTATAGTGTGCAACAAGAGTCTTTCGTTTTAAGGCTGCTTTGACAGTGGTTTCTAAAGTTTCTAACCGTGTAATAGCATCTTGGAGAGAACTGGCCTGTTGGATGGCCTGTTGGAGTTGTTCTTTGGCAAGATGTGTGTCGGCTTCAGCTTGTTTTTGTTTTTTACGTGCTTGATGGGCTTGTTTGCTAATGCTAACAAGGGCATTTTGTTGGTTTTGTTCGATTTGGGCTAGTTGTATTTTCTTTGTAGAAAGAGCATTATCTTGTTCTTGTTCTTGTTCTTGTTCTTGAATCGTGTTCTGTATACGTTGTTTTATGTAATGAGAAAAACCACGTAAAATAAGATCTTTTTTTATAGCGTCGTTCTGTTCAACTTGTGATGCAAAGGCTGTTATAAGAGAATGGTGTGAAAGATAGTTTATTTGCGGAAGGAAGGTAAGGAGTGTACTGAGTTCTTTACTTAAAGTGGCTTGAAGAATTTTACGGCTAGTGTGAATAGTTTGTATTTGTGCGTTGATAGTGGCAATGTGGCGTTTTGTTTCAATCAGGTGTATTTCTGCCTCATGTGAAGCGCGTGAAAGTGTTTCGGCTTTTTGGCGACTAAGCGTTGCGATGGCTTGTGTTTCTTTACTATGTAGGCGTGATTGTTTAATAGTTGTTTCTTGTTGAGAGTGTTCTTTATCTAAAATTTTTTGTTTTTGGTGTAATGTAGCAAGTAAAATATTTTCTTTTTTCACGTTGTTCCAGTAAGAAGAGTCTTGTTGGACCGTATGGTGGTGAAAATGTTGCTTTGCATACGATAGAGATGTTTCTTTCCCCCAAACTAAAGAAGAATTAAGAGGGTAAAATTCCCATAAAGCAATAAATAATAGAATAGCATTTTTTTTTGTTGCTCTTTGTGTGAATTTTCTTTCGAGCAGGGAAAAAAGATTCTGCAAAGGAATCATGATAATAGTGAAAAGGACGATAAAAAACGAAATTAAACAGCAATGTTTTTTAGTATATAAGAAGTGATTGTCCTGTCATTTCTTTGGGTTGAGGAAGATGTAAAATATCGAGAAGAGTTGGGGCAATATCAGCTAATTTTCCTCCTTCTCTGAGCGCGCATGCTTGACTACCGTAAACAATGATTGGAACGGGGTTGATCGTGTGTGCCGTATGTGGTGCACCTGTATGTGGGTCGATCATCGTTTCACAATTCCCATGATCCGCGGTTATGAGCATGGTACCTTTGGTGTCAGCAACTGCTTGTGCTATAGCTCCCAGACACGAATCTACAGTTTCTACTGCTTTAATCGTTGCTTCCAGTACACCCGTATGACCGACCATATCTGGGTTTGCAAAATTCATAATAATAAGATCATAATGCAGAGAAGCAATAGCCTCAATTGCTTTACGAGTGAGCTCTTGCGCAGACATTTCGGGCTGAAGATCATAGGTAGCGATTTTTGGAGAGGGGATGAGGACCCTATCCTCTCTTTCAAATGGCGTTTCCAGTCCACCGTTCATAAAATAGGTAACGTGTGGATATTTTTCTGTTTCTGCTATCCGTAACTGGCGTAAACCCGCACGCGAAACAACCTCTCCGAGGAGATTCGTAAGATTTTCTGGCGGAAATAAAACCGACATAAAGGTACTAAGCGTATCGCTGTAATGAGTCATAGCAAGAGCTGTAGAAAAACGGACAACACGTCGGCGTATAAAACCTTCGAAAGAAGGTTGTAATAACGAATCCATGAGTTGGCGAATACGATCTGCTCTAAAAT
>JAZLEM010000176.1:0-7799 GCA_045615245.1 Acetobacter sp.
TGTCAAAGCAGGACTTATTGGTGATGCGGCTTTATTTGTTTGGTGCGAGAAAAACGGAAAACTTATCCTTGAACAAAACCAAAGAGCTCTTACTGAAGCCGTACAGCGTGCTTGTGCTTTCAAAGCACATATTGTTGCCACAGATGAAAAAGAAAAGCTCAATACCAATGGGCGTGCTTTACTCAATCTTGGACATACGTTTGCCCATGCTCTAGAAGCAGAGTTTGGATATGATGACCGTCTCCTCCATGGTGAAGCAGTTTCTATAGGACTTAATTTAGCATTTGCGCTTTCTGTTCGACTTGGTCTGTGTCCTTCATCAGATTGGGCACGTGTCACCCACCATCTCGAGACCCTTTCTATGCCCACTCATATCCGAGATCTACCTTATACCCCCAACAGTGAAAACCTTATAATACACATGCACAAAGATAAAAAAATACGAGAAGGTCAACTCTCTTTTGTTCTTGTCCGTGGTATTGGACAGGCTTTTACAAGTCGCGATATTCCTATTCAATCTGTCATTGAAACCCTAAGAGCCGATGGTGCTTTATAAACGCCTTACGTCACCGTATATAACATATAACGTGTTAAGACATACAAAGTAACACGTTAAAAGATAATCATGTTCGAAATATCTACAGCCACAATGTTGTAAATATCATAAGTTAAAGATATAGATTGTTTTTATAATATTTTTCTTTTTTGTTGTACAACACCCCAAACGATACAACTGACGATTTCCTTTTGCTTAACTCTTAACAAGTTAAGAGGTTTTTATCTGAAATTCATAGCTTTGTTAATAATTATGGAGATAAAATAACACGCTTTCGTACAGTTCTTATAGCCACAGCGTTGACGACAACTCTTTCTATTGCTTAAGAAAGCCTCTCAACCGACACGTAAAAATCATCCTCCACTCATCTATTGTATATATTACATATATGAGAGATGTTACATAACCTCTCTCGTGCTTTCGCACACTTGTCCAAATTACCCATACGAAAAAAGCACTTATCCATACCTTATTTTTACAAAGCAAAGTAAATGAAAATTTTCAAAAAGCATTACAGGTAATATTATGCTCTCCCTTTATAACCGGCAAACGCGTTTTGTACAATTTATTAAATTTAGTCTTGTCGGCAGTTTAGGCTTCGCTTGTGATGTTACTGTTGTTTTTTGTCTACGCCCCCTTGTAGGCTTAAATATTGCCATTTTTATAGCCTATTTTATTGCGGCAACAAGTAATTGGTTTTTAAATCGACTTTGGACATTTCAACATGCCTCACACCAAAGACCTTTCATGCAATGGACACGTTTTTTATCCGCCAATACTCTTGGTTTTTTTCTTAATCGTATAACCGTATATTCTTTAATTTTTTTTGTACCGTTTTTCTTACGCTTTCCACTTATAGCTCTTGCTTGCGGTGCTTTAGTTAGTCTGTGTGCTAATTTTCAAGTGAGTCGAATTATTGTTTTTGAAACAGCACCCGTTTCTCAAAATATGCACATCAAAGAATAAAATATCTTTACCTCCACTTTGTTACTTTCTACAGTGTGCCTACCCCTCTTACAAGTATTCTTTTACGAAAAATAGAAATTGCTTTACTATCAAACATCATCAATAAACTTATTCAATGACACTTAATGTTGTTTTGTATTATATTGTAATATATTCCTCAAAGGCTTCTTTTCCTTTTAGTTTTTAGACGTGAAGACACATTCCATCTTTTAGGACATATCTCCCCACTATGCTCACAACAAACCAAATTCGCCACGCTTTTTTAGATTATTTTGCCAAAAAAGACCATCAAGTTGTCCATTCGTCATCTCTTGTTCCATCGAATGACCCTTCTTTGTTATTTACAAATGCTGGTATGGTACAATTCAAGAATGTTTTTTCTGGTCAAGAAATACGCCCTTATTCCCGCGCCACCACCGCACAGAAAGTTGTTCGTGCAGGCGGAAAACACAATGATTTAGATAATGTCGGCTATACAGCACGGCATCATACTTTTTTTGAAATGATGGGAAATTTCTCCTTTGGTGACTATTTTAAGCCTGAAGCTATTGAACTTGCTTGGACGCTCATTACAAAAGATTTTGGGCTCCCTAAAGACAAACTTCTTGTGACTGTTTTTTCGGAAGATGAAGAAGCTGCAACACTTTGGCATAAAATTGCTGGATTAGATGATACGCGTATTCTTCGTATTCCTACTTTAGATAATTTTTGGCGAATGGGTGATACAGGCCCCTGTGGTCCTTGCTCTGAAATTTTTTATGACCACGGACCTGATGTTCCAGGTGGTATACCCGGAAGCCCTGATGAAAACGGTGATCGGTTCGTTGAAATCTGGAACTTAGTATTTATGCAGTATTTTGAGGACCAAGATGGTGTACGTTCTCTCTTACCTCACCCGTCGATTGATACAGGAATGGGATTGGAACGTTTTGCAGCCATCATGCAAGGTAAACGTGATAATTATGACATTGATATTTTTTTAACGCTGATACAAGCTTCTGCTGATCTCACACATCAAACAATTAACGGACATTTTAAGGCAAGCCACCGCGTTATCGCTGATCATCTTCGTTCCACCGCATTCCTTATTGCTGATGGTGTACTCCCTTCTCGTGATGGACGCGGTTACGTTTTACGCCGTATTATGCGCCGTGCTATGCGCCATTTACACATGATGGGCACAAAAGAACCCGTTTTTTATAAACTTCTTCCAGCCCTTATTCAAGAAATGGGAGCATCTTATCCAGAACTTGTAGAAAGAGAAGCGATCATTTGTGAAACAATGCGAACTGAAGAGGAACGTTTTAAGGTTTTACTCGATCATGGCTTACGTCTTTTAGAAGAAGAAAAATCTCATCTTTCCAAGGGAGAGCCTTTGTCTGGTAACGTTGCTTTTAAATTATATGACACTTTTGGCTTCCCACTTGATTTAACACAAGATGCCTTGCGTGAAAGTGGTCATGATGTCGATATCAAAGGTTTCGAGGAAGCTATGGCTCTACAACGGCAAAGAGCACGCGCATCGTGGTCGGGATCTGGCGATAGTGCCGTAGAAACAATATGGTTTGACGCCTTTAATACTTTTGGTGAGTCTGAATTTTTGGGTTATACGACTGAACAAGCGCATGGTAAAGTACAAGCCATCGTCAACAATAATGCTTTCATAACAGAAGCACCTGTCGGATCGGAAATTGCTATTCTTCTTAACCAAACCCCTTTCTACGGGGAAAGCGGTGGTCAAGTAGGGGATACAGGTTTTTTTACAGCACAGGGTACTAAAGTTACGATCCACGACACACAAAAAAAACTTGGTGGTCTTATTGTTCACTATGGCACTGTTATCGAAGGAACGCTCCGACCAGAAATGGTTGTCATCGCTGCAGTTGACCATGATAGGCGTTCTGCTATCCGTGCACATCACTCTGCAACTCATCTCCTTCACGAAGCCATTCGCCAGACTCTTGGTTCCCATGTGACACAAAAAGGAAGTTTTAATAGCCCAGAACGCTTGCGTTTTGATGTGAACCACCCACGCCCTATAACAGCTGATGAACTTATAGCCATTGAGGCCGAAGTCAATGCCCGCATTCGTGAGAATTCTCTTGTTATAACCCGTTCTATGACACGAGAAAATGCTATTCATGAAGGTGCTATAGCCCTTTTTGGAGAAAAATACGGCGATGAAGTACGCGTTGTCTCTATGGGGCGTAAAAAATCGAAAAAAGAGCATCCCCCACAACAAGCATGGTCTATAGAGCTCTGTGGTGGGACACATGTTACCCGTACAGGTGACATTGGTATGTTTCGTATTATCTCAGAAAGTGGTGTATCTGCAGGAATCCGCCGTATTGAGGCTGTTGCAGGAAAAGCCGCTGAAAATTTTATTTTGACGAACGAACAACGCCTTAATCACGTGGCAGCTTTGCTCAAAATTAACCGCGAACAGGTAACAGAACGCCTTGCTATCCTGTTGGAAGACTATAAATCTCTCGAACATCAGTTAAACCAACTTCAGCGCCAAATAGCTACCGATACTGCCTCTGTTGCCAAAATAGAAACAATTGGTTCCTTGAGGCTTACAACAAGCCACGTTGGAGAGACACCTGTACAAGAACTCAAAGGATTAGCAGAGACTATCCTCAAACAAGGCCACGTTGATGTTGTGGTTCTTATTTCTACAATAGGGGGTAAAGGCAGTGTTGTTGTCGCCGTCACTAAAAACCTTACGGAAACAATCGATGCCATTGTCTTGGCACGTGCAGCCAGTATCGCCATGGGTGGAAAAGGTGGTGGTGGACGTCGTGATATGGCACAAGCAGGTGGACCAAACGCACACGCTTTTGACGCCGCTTTTGATGCTGTTCGTACAACACTGAGACAACTTAAATAAAAGAAAACCTCACTTAAGCACATAGAACACGTGTTATACTTTGTGAGGTTACTCTTTGTTTAGACTCTGTTAATTAGATTTGTTTCTTCTCTGTCTTTTTATCACCTGTATGTGAGAAATATTTTATGTCTTTTTTATCATCTCTCAAGTTTGTTCTCTTTCGCCCTCACTCTGAAGCACGACCTTTTTTACTTATTTCTGCACTTTTATCCTCTATAACTTATTGGGCTAGTCGTCAATTTCGTTGTTCTTTCTTTCGTTGGATCGGTCATATTAGTACAACTTTTTTTGCTTTTTGCCTTTATTTTTTTCGCGATCCCGAGCGTGTTATACCAACACATCCTAACATTGTTGTTGCCCCTGCAGATGGACGCATTATTTCTATTGAAAAAGTCATTCCACCAAAAGAGTTAGATATCGGTACAACACCTGTTTGGCGTATTGCAACATTTCTTTCCGTTTTCAATGTGCATGTTAATCGTATACCTGCAACAGGTACTGTAACACGTATTCACTATACCCCGGGTTTATTCATCAGTGCTCATTTAGACAAAGCTTCTCAAGATAATGAACGTAATGCGCTTACCATTACACTCCCTGATCATCGTACTATAACCGTTGTTCAAATTGCAGGTCTTATAGCACGGCGCATTGTTTGTTCCATCACAGAAGGAACTTCTGTTCGAATTGGCGAAAGATTTGGGCTCATTCGTTTTGGATCCCGTACAGATGTCTATCTTCCTCCTGATGTTGAACCTCTCGTTTCTGTAGGACAAACCATGATTGGCGGTGAAACCATTTTGGCCTCTCTCTAATGTTTATTTTTCTATTATCTCATCACTGGTAGAAAGACGTGCCTCGTTCTTTTCACAAACGGCAACATATCCGTAACTCTATCCGTAGGCTTTCTTTTAATCAGCTTATTCCGAATATTCTTACTACGATTGGGTTATGTGCAGGTCTCAACTGTATGCTTTTTGCCATTCATGAACGATTTCAAATGGCAGCTATAGCCTTATTAATCGCTGCTTTTATCGATGGACTTGATGGAAGAGTGGCACGTCTGTTACACGGTTCTACAAAATTTGGTGCGGAATTTGATAGTTTGTCAGATTTTCTCTGTTTTGGAATAGTGCCGCCTTTCTTATTGTATTTCTGGGCGTTTAAAAACAGTAATCCACACACGTTTTTATCCTGTATATTATTTAGTGTTTGTATGGCTTTCCGACTAGCGCGATTCAATGTTACTTTAAATAAACAACCCATTATGCCTCAATATACGCGTAATTTTTTTGTTGGTGTACCCGCCCCCGCCGGTGCTGGACTTGCACTCTTTCCACTTTTTTTAGGACTAGAAGCTAAAAAGCTTCATATAAATTGGCTCTATGACTTTACACGGCAACCCTGGTTACCATGCCTAACTCTCATAGGAACAGCTTTATTACTCATTTCTACTTTACCTGTTTGGTCATTCAAACACTTTAAAGTCCATCGTCGTTACATTTTACCGATTATGATCTGTATAGGAATTTATGCCTTTATTTTCATCACAGATCTATGGGCTGCTCTTACAGTAGCAGGACTTATTTACATATTTTTGCTGCCTTTTAGTCGATGGCATTTCCTAAAATTAAAGCAGCAATTCGAAGCGGGACAAAATACCTCTCCAACACATTCTGATGTGTTACTTCCTTTCAAACAACATTCTTAACCCATTAAGAATATCTATAGGTGTCGGAGGACATCCTCGAATAGCTATATCTATAGGTACTTTGCCTTCTAATCCTCCTATGACGGCATAGTTTTCTGAAAATATACCGCCATTTACTGCACATTCACCAACGGCGACGATCCCTTTAAAATTGAATTTTGGTTTTCTTATTTCCTCTGCTTCAAAATCTGATTGATGAACATCAGGCATCGCCTCCCAGACCACTTCTAGTACTGAAGACATAGCCCGCGTTATAGATCCTGTTACAAGGAGAATATCAGCCGCGCGAGGTGTTGTTACAAAACCAAATCCTTCTTTATGAAAATCATAAGGCATATAAGAGAGAGCCTGTAATTCCATACCACATCCCCCGCAACCTCCTGTATCGACATGAAAAAGCCATATAGGCCAATACTGACCAGCAGGTTTAATCGATTGCCGTTTGCGTAAAAAGATATTGTCTAAAACTGCACGAATCATCCACACCAATAAAGCTCCAATACTTATAAATCAAATGCTGCAGCATTAACCCCCAAAGAACACGCCATTAAAGGAATTTTGTCCATCGTATGACTCTGAAGAGCACGTTCAAAAAGAAGTTGAATTGCATTTTCGGGTCCCTGATGAAACACACGAGAAACATACCCTTGAGAGAGTTGAACCCAATACAATACAGGCCCCCATGGTCCTTCTACCACGGCAATTCCTTCCCCTTTTTCTCCCCAATATCCTATATCTTTTGTCACAGAAAAAGCATTTAAGGGTTCGGCCAGCCCCCCCAATATTCGTAGACTTTCTTTTACTTCATTAAACAACAAAAAGGCACGATCAATGCCTGTCCCTTGGCGTTGCACTGATGAATAACGCCATATCCCTGCATAAGCGGGCATCATCCTACGGTAATCATCCTCTTTTCCAGATGCACGTGCCACTGGTCCTCCCACTCCTAATTGCACAACCTCTTCACGCGATATCGATCCTAAAGCCATTAAGCGTGCAGCAAGTCCGGGATAATCTCGCCACATGTCCTCTAAAGAAACCATTTTTTCATAAATATTAACATATAATTTATAACATAATTCGCCTATACGACACGCATCAGATAAAGTCACTGTACCCGGAAAACAAACGTCCATTAAAAGACGTGACCCTGTTACAGAAATTTGTTCCTCCAAAATATCCTCACGTAAACTCATACAACGATGAGCGATCAAGCCCGCTCCAATAAGATGTGCTAACGTCGCAAGTTTATAAAGGTGGTGTATAATACGTTCAAGTTCTAACAGCGCAACCCGAATTAAACTGATATCGGGTACCACACAAACACCACAAGCATTTTCTACCGCCATACAAAAGGCAACCTGATGCGCAACAGAAACCCCTGCACTTACACGTGCGCTTAAACGACAAGCCTCTTTTATCGAACTCTGACACCAACGCAATGCTAACCCCCGATGTGTATAACCCATCTGGCTTTCTGCCCGCAAAATATACCCACACCGAAGCGCAACACTAATATGAAAAGGAGGATTCATGCTCCCTGTTGCAGGTCCCCAACCCTCTAAAACTTCAGCCCCTTGAAAAAACTGATCTGAAGGATCAAAATAAAGTAGCCCTTTATGCTTTTCTCCAAACTGTAAGCGTCTCCCCATCGGCATAGAGACTTGCCACATATC
>JAZLEM010000177.1:0-4079 GCA_045615245.1 Acetobacter sp.
AAGATGGTTAAATGTTGTTAATGCGGGTGTGCCATTTTGGGGAGTAGATAGAATGATACCGTTTTCTAAATCTAGTTGAATGGTATCACGGTCGGTGGTCATACGAATGTGTCCACGTTGTGCTGTAATTGTTTTGTTGTGGTGGTCATGGATGTCGTGGATAAAAACATGGTAGAGTTCAGAGCCGTTTTCTGTCACTTTATCGGCTAGAATACTTTGTCCAGATGGCGTGCTAATAAACATATGTGATTGTAATTTAGGTGCCCAGCTTGTGTGCTGTGCAAAATAAAGCAACGCGCGGAAATCATAACGGGCGTAGGGCTGTATAAAGCCAGAAAGCAAAAATGTTGCCAAAGCTAATGCAAGACCTAAGCCGATATAAGGGCGAGTAATACGTAAAAGTGAAAGACCGCTGCTATAGATTGTGTCGATTTCTTCGTTAAGACTCATACGATTGACAACAACAAAAACAGCAATACATACAGAAGCGGGCAATGCCAATCCAAGGTAATGTGGTAGAAGGCTTGCGAGTAAACTTAGAAAAGTTGTGAGATGATTACCGCCTGCAACGAGCATATTGAAAAGGCGAAGGAGACGTTCAAGCAGAAGGGCGACGATAACAACAGAAAGAGAAACAAAAAAAGGAAAAACGAGTTGTGCTAATAAATAGCGATCAAGCGTTGTCAGCTGTGTAATGTCAATAAGGTATTTTGTCAGAGAAGAGCGAGGAGGCGGTGTTTTAGACATGAGGGGTGTTTACAGAAAAGCTGGTCTCTCTAGAGGGACGGGGTCTAATAAAAGTGTGAGGTTGTGCATCATTCTGTAAATCATGAGTGGTCGTTAGGGCACGTCTTTGCACCGTAATATGCCAAGAATTTGGAAAACTCTGAATATCAATGCAATTCCAGCCAGCAGCTTTTTGAGGAGGATTAGGAATATGCGAGGCTGATGTTGTACCGATAACAGGGATTTCTGTGCCAGGAAGGGTCGTTATTGTAGCACGATGAGAATGTCCATGAAGGATAAGTTCTGTACCATTTTTGTAAAAAATTTCTTGTAAAGCTTCAAGATCAATAAGGGATTTTCTATGACGAACAAGGTGGCGTACAGGAGGATGATGCAAAAGGACAATACGGCAAAGACCCGCAGAACGTGTTTCTTGAAGACAAGTGTCTAAAAGAGCGAGTTGAGTTTTTTCTATTCGTCCTGTGGCGAGAAATGGTAGAGAGGGTATAGCTGTATTAAGCCCGATAAGGGCAATGCCATTATTGATAACGGTAGGAAGACGGGCATTTTTTGGGTCTTCTCGTAACCATGGGCTCCAGAGAGCTTTTTTAGCGTGATGATTCTCATGGATAAGGGTTTCATGGTTTCCTAAAACCAGCAAAGTAGAGGGGAGACTTTGCTTTTCTAACCAATGGCGTGTTTGGAAGAACTCAGAAAACAGGCCAAGATTAGTCAAATCTCCTGTAATAGCAGCCAAATCTGGATGAGTTTGGTGAATATCCTGCATAACAGCAGCAAGTGGTTCCCATTGATGAATACGTCGTCTGACGAGTTTCCATGATAACAAACTGAGGATACGCTTAAAACGAATCTCTCGCAAACGAGGAAATTGAGGTAAAGGAAGGTGAAGATCCGAAAAATGAGCAATACGGATAGAAGACAAGGTATAATCTTTCCTTAATGGTTAGTTAAAAACTAAAGATGTGTATAATGACATGTAATAGAGTTAGGCTATATAATCGCGTGAATTTCTGGTATATAAGTTTTTGTTACATATTGAGTGTCATAACCGGTTTTATGAAGTTTGTTCATTTTTATTATCAGCTTTTATGATTAAGGTTGTTTTGTGTCAGGTCGTTTTTCTGTTATTTATAATCCGCGTAGTCTTTGTAATCTGAAAGCCGATACGTACTACATGAATATGCTCAGTGCTATGCCGGGCAATGCTTTACATATCCCTTATACTAATACAGATCTCCAACAAATTATAAATCATTTAGCACAAGACCCTGTACCTTGTCTTGTTATTGATGGGGGTGATGGCACAGTGTGTCGGGTATTAAGTGCTCTGTATGCATCGACTTGGCCTCAGGAGACTTGGCCTCTCATCGTTGTTCTCCCCTCTGGGAATACGAATTTGATTGCTGCTGATGTTGGTTTTAAGACTCGAGGTGTTGAAGCGATTCACCTTTTGCAAGAACGTTTAACAGCATGGGAGGCGGGAAAGGCAAAAGTAAGTGTGCGTCGCCCCTTGCTTGTTTCGTATCAGCAGCATAAAAAACGTGATCTCTTAGGTTTTTTTGGAGGGCTAGGTGCCTTTACGCGAAGTGTGGACATTGCCCATAAGCCGACTGTTTTAAACCATTTTCCACATGATATGGCTATTTTTGTAACGCTTTTAGTTGCTATAAGCCAAATTATAAATCCGAAACAGCGTCGGGCTTGGCTCGATGGGATTCTGGCACATATTGACATTGATGGGAGAGTGAGTTTTGATCAAGAACATTTTTTATTCTTGTTTACAACTTTGCGTAAATTGCCTCATGGTGTTTGGCCATTTTGGTGTGAAAATAAAGGCTTTGCTAAAGAGTTAAACTATCTTGATGTCGGGGCAAGACCAGAAAAAGTCTTTCAAGCCTGTTGGAATTTATTGCGGGGGCGTGTGCCTGAATGGTTGCGTTGTTCATCAACCTATAAAAGTGGGAGTGCTGAAAAGATTACCATTCATACCAACCAGGCGTTTGTACTTGACGGGGAAGTCATTTCTTTATCTGAATCTGAAGATAAGTGCTTAACCATCGGCACAGGACCTGAAGTCTCATTTTTGCGCGTATGAGAGATGTTTTCTTTTCTTCTGATGGTTTTGATGATCGTGCCGTGTCTCAATACGCTTGCGCAGAAGTCGCTAATTATATTTTTGAAGAATTAACAACCCCTGTTTCACCGATTATTATTTCTTTTGTGCAAAAGGTTTTAGGGCAAGTGCGTCCTTTAGGCGTGCTCTTTTATGGCTCTGCTTTGCGTGAAGGGATTGAAGCAAATAGCCTATTAGATTTTTATATTATTGTTCGTCATCAGCATGATTGGCCACGTCCATGGGTTTCTGCTCTTTGGAATGATCTTCTTCCTCCTAATGTGGAATACCACGAACACCAACAACAAAACGGGCAGACAATACGTGCTAAAATAGCGATTCTTTCTTTGGCACAACTACAATCATTAACAGGGCGTCAAACATACAACACCACAGTTTGGGCACGATTTTCCCAGCCCTGTCGATTAGTTTGGGCCAAAGATAATAGAGCTTTTCAGCAAATAGGGGCGTGTATTGTTCGTGCTTGCGTCACGGCGGCATTCTGGGGAGCAGTTCTCGGTCCAGAAACCGGGGAGGCGTCTTGTTTTTGGGAAGCCCTATACCAACAAACTTATGGCGTGGAATTACGGGTTGAACAACATCATCGATCGCGTCATCTTGTTGAGAGAGATAAACAGCGTTATGAAAAGTTATTACTTCCTTGCTGGCAGATGATGAGAATAACGTGTAAAACGCAAAAAAATGGTGTTGTCAGCCCAATTTTAACTCCATTGCAACGGAAAAAGGCGATAAGACATTGGCGTTTATGTCAGGCAGTAGGACGTCCGTTAAATATTATGAGACTTCTTAAAGCGGCTTACACCTTTAGGGGAGGAGCGCATTATGCCGTGTGGAAAATACAGCGGCATAGTCATGTTAAAATTGTTGTCACACCGTTTATGGAAAAACACCCTCTTCTTGCTGGGGTTCCTCTTTTGTGGAGCCTCTGGCGGCGTGGTCTATTTAAGAGAAATAAAATTAAGCAATAACGCCTGTTTTTATAGCGGCTTGCCGGAAAACACTGATCGCTTGGTTAATTTGATCAGCAGTATGTGTTGCCATAACCGAACAGCGTAAGAGAGGGCGTGAATCGGGCGTTGCAGGCGGGAGACTGAGGTTGACATAAACGCCGAGGTTAAGCAACTCATTCCACATAGGGATAGCCTGTTCTTCTGTTTCTAGTGTCACAGCAATAATAGGGCTGACCTGTTGGCTTGTA
>JAZLEM010000178.1:0-1838 GCA_045615245.1 Acetobacter sp.
TTCCCGGCACCGTCGCCACGAAGGCTTCTTCTAACAAAGCCATAGCAAAATCATGATCAGTTTTGAGAACACGCCCCCCAGGTGTTGTATGCCCTAAACATTGCGCAATCCCCGGATACGCATAAAAAGCGCCTTCTGGCATCGCACATGTCAGTGCTGGAATCGCCCGTAAGGCTTCAACAACCATTTTACGTCGCCGATTATAAACAGAAACCATGTGCTCTATAGTTTCTCTCGAGCCGTCTAAAACAGCCGCCGCGGCAGCCTGTGCGATAGAACAAACCCCTGACGTTGCATTCCCTTGAATACGCCGCATGGCAGAAATTAACTCTGCCGGACCTCCTGCAAAACCCACCCGCCAGCCTGTCATGGCATAGGCTTTGGAAACACCATTTACGGTAAGTGTCCGTGCTTTTAAGTCTGGCGCGATCGAGGCAATCGAAAAAGAGCGCTTCCCATCAGAAACAAGATATTCGTAAATTTCATCAGACAGAATCCATACATCTTGATAATTAGACAAAACTTCGGCAATCGCTTTAAGCTCTTCAGCCTGGCAGACCGCCCCAGTGGGATTATTAGGAAAATTCAACACAACCCACCGTGTACGTGGAGTTAACACTTCAGCCAAAGCCTCTGCCCTAAGATGAAAACCATCTTTCTCACGACATGGAACAAAAACAGGTACAGCCCCAAACATCTGAGCAATAAGCGGGTAACTCACCCAATAGGGCGTAGGAATAACCACTTCATCACCAGCATTGATGGTTGCCATAAAGGCATTAAAAATGACTTGTTTTCCCCCATTAGAAACCATAACCTCATCAAAGCCATAATGAAGCTGATTTTCACGCGCAAATTTACGCATAATCGCCTCTTTCAAAAGAGGGACTCCCTCAACAGGCGGGTAACGCGTTTGCCCGGCTTGGGCAGCTGTATATGCAGCCTCTATGGCAATAGGCGGTGTAGGAAAATCCGGCTCACCCAAAGCAAGAGAAATAACATCGCACCCTTTTGCCTGAAGAGCACGCGTACAACGTGCCATTTCTATAGTCGCCGGGGCTGGTATACCCTTCAAACGATGTGCAAAAACACGGTTCATTTAAGAAGAAAACCCTTTAATGAATCCCTGCGCAAAAACGCTGAATACGTGTACACGCTTCACGTAGGCTTTCTGTATCTGTGGCATAAGAAACTCTTATGTAGCCTGGCGACATAAAAGCCGAACCGTGCACTGTTGCCACCCCTGCCTCTTCTAAGAGCGCCATCACAAAATCTTTATCTGTGCCCAAATAACTTCCTTTTGCTGATGTTTTTCCTAAACATTCCTCAATACAAATAAAAACATAAAAAGCACCATGAGGTATTTCACAAGAAACCCCACGCGCTTCGCGAAGCATTCCAACAACAATATCACGCCGTTTTTGATAGACTTCGACCATCGTACGAATAGAGTCTTGTGGACCCGTCAACGCTTCTACAGCAGCAGCTTGGGCAACAGAGCAGGCATTTGTAGTCGATTGCCCCTGCAATTTATTCATCGCCTTCGTCAACTCTACCGGTGCACCAGAAAATCCAATACGCCAGCCTGTCATGGCATAGGCTTTCGAAACGCCGCTCATTGTTACAGTACGACTGCGAAGGCGTGGTTCAACTTCAACGAATGTTGCAGGGCGAAAACCATCGTAAACCAATTTTGCGTAAATATCGTCTGCAAACGCCCATACATGCGGATGACGTAACAATACATCGCATAACGGACGTAAATGCTCTGCCGAATAGGCTACCCCTGTCGGATTACAAGGAGAGTTTAGAAAAAACCATTTTGTACGCGGTGTTAT
>JAZLEM010000179.1:0-2092 GCA_045615245.1 Acetobacter sp.
AACTTTTTGTCGGACAAGTGGGGTTAATAACGCCACTTATTTTTGTAATTTTTGTTGGCGGATGTGTATGTTTATGGCAAAGAAGAGATCGTTTTTCTGTGCTTTTATTGTGCATCATTCTTTGTCCTCTTTTGGTTTTTATACAGCACGCCATAGGGGCAAGGGTGCAGGCTAATTGGCTTCTTGTGATTTATCCTGCCCTAGCTCTCGCGGCGGCGTGCTGGTATCCGCGGTGGTGGGTATACGCCCCTATTTTAGGAGGCGTCTTGATAATGCTTGTGATTGGACAGGCTTTATGGGCACCTCTACGCCTGTCAGCCCATGTAGATGTGATGGCACGGCAAATAGGGGGATGGCGTCATTTGGCAAAAACTGTTGATACGGTTGTACCGTCTGGTTTCCCTATTATGGCAGATGATTATGGGCTTGCAAGTGAGCTAGCTTTTTACATGCCACAACGGGTGGTTATCGCTGTGGGGCAACGATGGCGATTATTTGCGCTACCACATCCATTATGTGGTATAAAGGGGTATCTTTTGCGTAGTCATAAAAGGACAGATTTGCCACGTGGAGATTGGTTTCAGATTTCTGGAAAACCTTTTGCTTCGTTAGCACGGATACGAAAGAGTGTTGTCATTGATACCTATTCCCTGTATCGTGTTAAATTGCGCTGTGGGGAAAAAGGTCTTTTTGTCTTGGAGGCCGTACGTCTTTCTTCTCTTCGTTAAGAACGATATGAACAAACGATATGAATATAAGTATTGAATAAGATTTCAAACAATAAAGTAATGTCAATATAACGATGAACGAAAATGGGGAAAATATGGTTTCACAGAAGCTTATAGCCGTTCAGATGGATCCGTTGGAGCATATCGATATAAAAGGTGATTCTACTTTTGCTCTTATGTTGGAAGCCCAAGCGCGTGGTCATGCTTTATTTGTGTACCAAGTTGATAGCCTAACATTAAGTATTCAGGAAGGTGTTCAGGGCTCTGGGCAGGGGGGGGCGTATACACAACTAGCAGCGATGGTAAAGCCTGTTACGGTAAGACGTGACTCAGAAAAATATGCAACATTTGGAGAACCCGTTGTTCGTTCTCTAGGCGAGATGGATGTTATTTTAATGCGCCAAGACCCGCCTTTTGATATGGCTTATATTGCGGCAACGCATCTTTTGGAGCAAGTGGATGGCATTGGTGCTCATAAGGCTTTTGTCGTGAATAACCCTCGTTGGGTGAGAGAAAGTCCGGAAAAATTATTTGTGATGAATTTTCCAGATCTTATGCCACCAACAGTAGTAACACGGGATATCAACCAAATTTATGCGTTTCGTGAGCAATGGCGGGATATCATTATTAAACCATTATTTTATAGCGGTGGTAAAGGCGTTTTTCGTATCCGTGAACAGGATCAGAATTTGAATGCTTTGTTAGAGATGTATTTTTCTCAATCGCGTGAGCCTTTAATGATTCAACGTTACGAGCCGGCTGTTGTCCAAGGAGATAAACGTATTATTTTGGTGGATGGTAAGCCAATAGGGGCTATTAACCGTGTGCCCTCAAAGACAGACCACCGATCGAATATGCATGTTGGCGGAGTAGCATATCCTGTCACGTTAACAGAACGTGATAAACACATATGTCAGGCGATTGGTTCGTTTTTGCGGGATCATAATCTTATTTTTGTAGGGATTGATGTTATTGGAGATTATTTAACAGAAATCAATGTAACCTCTCCAACAGGCTTGCAAGAGTTGGAGCGGTTAAGTGGTATCAATGGCGCGGGCTTGATATGGGATTGTATTGAGCGTAAACTTAACGCTTAATGTGAAAATATTGATAATGAGAAGAGAAATAAATTAGGTAAAGACAATGACTTCGCAGGAAAGACTGACAGGTGATCAAACAGAGAAAGACATATTACCCTCTCGTTGTGCGTTAAATATACAAACAGTAAAGCGGGCATATCGTCGTTGGGCGGGAGTTTATGATATAGGATTTGGCATTGTTTCACATTTTGCACGCTTAAAAACAGTCCAGTCTGTTAATGGTTTACCAGGGTCTGAAGTGTTAGAGGTGGGGGTTGGAACAGG
>JAZLEM010000180.1:0-6102 GCA_045615245.1 Acetobacter sp.
CCATGCTATTACGGTGCGTGCCACGCGTCGGGCAATGTTGGCAGGGCAACACGTGATATTAGTGGACGATGTGCTCACAACAGGCGCAACAGCGACAGCTTGCACGCGTGCGCTTTATGAAGCTGGGGTCGCGCGTGTTGATGTGCTTGTGGCTGCCGTTGTCTTACCCGATGAGAAAGACATATAAAAACGGAGAGAAGAAGAGATTTGCCAAAAATGAGAAATAGGGGTTATAGTGACTGGTAGAATATTATAGTATGTAGAGAAACATACAAGAGGAGAGAGAAGAAAAATGCCTCAAGTGGAAATTTATACACAGCCGTGGTGTCCGTATTGTTTGCGGGCTGTGTCTTTGTTAAAAAGTAAAAAAGTTGATTTTAAGCAGATCAATGCGCCGAAAGGCACGCCCGAACGAGAAGAGGCTATTCGTCGATCTGGGGGGCTGCAAACAGTACCACAAATTTTTGTGGATGGTGAATATCTCGGCGGGTGTGATGATCTTCTGGCGTTAGATCGTAGTGGTCAACTTGACGCAAAATTAGGGTTGACGGAAAAACGCGCATAAGCCATTGTCGCCCATCTACAAATAGCGTAAAAACAGAGAGAACCTGCCAAAACCGAAAAAATGCCAACGAGATAAATACCAGTAAGACAAATGCAAGTAAGACAAATTTTAGTGAGAAGTCAAAAAAGATGATCTGTTATCGTCTTCGTTGTACTACGGGTCATGAATTTGAGGGGTGGTATAAAGATAGCCAAACGTTTACGCGCTTACAGGGCATGGGCTTGCTTTCATGCCCTGAATGCGGAGACACGGATATTCAACAGGTTCTGGCAGCACCGGCTATTTTGAAGGGATCTTCGCGTCGCTCATCTTCCGGCTCTCATGCTGATTCTGACTCACAAATGGACTCGCAAAGTTCATCTTCCTCTACGCCGGCAACTGTGTCCGCTAAAACGGCTTCGAACAAGGAGGCACCTTCGGCACCTCGTTTACCAGATGCGTTAGTGGGGGTTATGCAACGTGTGTGTGAGGTGATTGAAAAAAATTGTGACTATGTCGGGAAAGATTTTGCAGAAGAAGCTATACGCATGCATAACGGAAAAACCAAGAAGCGGAGTATATATGGCGATGTTTCCGAAACGGATCGCGAATTGTTAGAAAGCGAGGGCGTGCCTTTTCAAACAATACCGTGGGTACGTAAAGCGGATAGTTAATGTTAGTGAAGAGATTTTTTAAGAAAAATTGGAATAATGGTGATATAGCGCAAGGAATAATAAAAAAAGAAATGCTTTGATAGAAAAGAGAGAAGTAACGCGGTAGGAGAGAGCAAATAGGTAAGACAATATGAAGAAGTTTGTAAAATACATCACCAAAAGCGTAGGTGTTGCAGTTGTCGCTTTTTACGTGGTGGGGTTCACGGGTGTTTCCTCATTGTCAAAAAAAGCGTATGCAACCACACCAGAAGAGGCTTTAATAGGGTATTGGGTGACACCAGAGAATGACGGTGTTTTTAAGATAGAGCGCTGTGGTAAGGCTTTATGTGGTAACCTTGTTGGGTTGCGTTATGATGGTCATGATGTTCCGCATGGGTATGATGGTCGTTCTGAATGTAATATTAGAATGTTGACGGATTTCCGTCGTGTGTCGGGAAAGAGCAATCATTTAACGGGGCATGTTTTAGATCCAGATAGCGGTCATGTCTATAGCGCGCAACTATGGTCACCCTCGCCAGATGTATTAAAATTAAGAGGATATGTGGGGATTCCTATTTTGGGCGAAACCCATACATGGACTCGCTATAAAGGTGCCCCTATCGGACCAGAATGTAAAATGCCCTAATAGTAATAAAATATCTTAAATAAAATGCCTTAAATGAGTAAGGCATTTTTTGTGAGAACTTGAAAGTCAATATTTTCTAAAATTTTGCTTTTCAAAATTTCGTATTCAACCTGGAGCAAAATTTTAGCCAAAAGCACCAATATCATGGATAAGGGCGACACTGACCTCACGCAGAAGTTTAAAAAGTTGTTCCATAGGGGTGAAAATATCCCAATGTTCGCGGATGTAAATGGCTTCGTTGCCTTGTCCTTGAGGTTCGTAAAAATCTTGATGAGAAGGGCTATTTCCTATCGGAAAAATCGTGGCCATATGCTGTAGAACAGTGGGAATTTCAAGGCATAAAACTTGGCGCATCATCGCACTGTGGTTATAACCATCTCGAGGCGTGAAAAACGGAATGCGACAAGCTAGTAACCATATTCGTTCAATAATCATGAGACGAAGAGCATGGAGCATGCGAATACGTGGCTCGGTTGTCGGCGCATCTTTCCAGACTTCGCGAAGGGCAATATGGTCAACCTGAATACGCCGAAACATGGTGTAAAGTTCTGTTGAGAGATTAAGTTTCTCGATATTATTCATTAAATATAAAAACGCTTGGCGACGTTGGAGGTCTTTTTCTTCTGTTGCACGATCTAGCCAAAAAGTAGGGTCTAAAAGGTGAATAATACTTTTCAGCACTTTATCATCGGAACAGGCAAGCCCATGGCTTACAAAAGCTAACGCGCGCCGAAAACGTTGGCTAGAGGTTTGAAATGTGTTAAACGTGTCGGCATGAAGGCGCGCAGCTTTCCCCAATCCGTGGATCGTGTTGGCACACCACCCAAGTTGCTGGAGAATAGCATTATTCGTAATGGCGCGGAGTTGACTGGGGTGAGTAATTTTTTTTGTTATTGAATCGGCACTTTCTCGGGCAGGGGGGCGAGAACCTGTACGATCAACAAGGGAGGGACCAAATGTCCCCAACAAAGAGGCATAACCCGTATCGTCAACAAGTTTCTCCATCGATTGAATCATACTATGGAAAAAATCCGTTGAAAAATCTGGGTCGTCGTAAATAGGATCTTCATTCTCTTTTTGATCGGTGGGAAGAAAAATATTGTCAACAATGGTGTTTAATGTGGCATTAGCTAATTCTTGCGTGCCAAAGAGTAAATAACCATCGCCGCCTTGAAAAGAGGTTTCTTCACGGTAAGTAACCGCATATTTTTTAAAGCAATTGCGAAGATAGGCAGGGAATAGATAAGAAAGCCTATCTGCCATATGGAAAGGATGTGCTCCACGCCCAATACTTTCACCGTGGGTATCAAAAAGAACGACTTCAATATCAGTCAGCTCGAAGCGTGTTAGAAGTGCACAAATTTTAAGACGTAGTCGTTCGATTAGGTAAGATGCGCCCAGCTGACCAATATAACGACCCGAGTCAGAATAGCCAAATTGTAAGCATAAACGCCCCATACGGCGGATATAGTTACGCCATGCAGCCGAGCGAAGGGCTTCTTCTATAATGCGTTCACCGTGAACAATCGCCTCATAAGTTTCAAAAAGAGGGGATATTTCAATATGCTGATCAATGCCAAAATAAGTAGCCATCCACGACGCCATAAGCAACGTGTACCCTGTTTCTGTCTCGGCAATGAGAAAACGAACAGGGCTGCGCGAATCAATAAATTTAGTAATTTGCGCAATGGTCATCATCAATCGTTCGGATGAGGAAGAAGCCCCAAGAATAGCTCCAAAATCAACCGGAACAGGGGTGACAGAATCGAGGGATTCGTTTGCACGGTTGAGTAGGGAACGACGGCAAGAAGGGTTGCTCGGATCATCTAATAAATTGAGCTTTTGCCGAATATAATTATGTATTTGTATCGCATTTAATCGCACATGTGTATGGGCAAGCCCTAACCCGTGGGCAAGAAAACCCGCTCGTGCAACAGCAAGGCGCATTTTTGAATCGGGGGGCGCCTGATCAATGGCGGCTTGGAGAGAGTCGTTGAGGTCAGAAGGATCAGTTAAGGCTTTATATTTGCGTGTCACCAATAATTGGGCAAAACGTGCAACCGCCTCTACATCTGTTCCATGAGAAGGTGCTGCTTCAATTTGTTTGGTCACACAAACAATAGCATCGTTGATTCGGTGGTTAAGCTCGGTGTTAAGAATATTTTCTCGGGTGATTTGTTCTTGGAGCCGTACAAGCTGAAGGCGTTTCATCTTCAAACGTAGGCGTAATGTGTCCCACCAACCAATGTCCATGCGTCCATCTGTGTCATAACCCACCCAACTCGTTGCAATAATAGGGCTTGGTATAAGAGTTGTCCATTCTGTAGGCCATTGTTCAGAAGCGGTCTTGAGAAGTTCTGTCGTAAAAAGGTCAATGGCATTTCGCGCACGGGAAATAGCCTGTGTTGCCAGCGTAAATTCCTCATCTAATGTCGGAGGGGTAGCACGACGATGCGTCTCAAAAAAAGGGGCTTTTTGTGGTGGAGCAGAGCAAGAGGCACTTTCTGCCAGAGCGGCATAAACAGCATTATCAAGCGCAAAAGTTGGGTGTGCGGTAAAAACAGCGGCAAAACGTGTGTGGCTAATGACGTCGCGATAGGCTTCAAACGTGGGGGTAGGGAGTGTTTTAAGAATATGTTGGGCGACGTGCTGAAATTTTTCTTGTACAGAAGCTACTTCTTCATGGCTATTTACATAATCATGTAAACGACGAGCACGCTTAAGAAAAGCTGAATCCCTTAAAAAATATATCAGATTGCGTAGTTCGTCATAATCCAGTTCTTTTTTTTCGAAAGCTTTGCTCATATGCATGGCGAGTGTCATCACAGGGTTATAATCATCGGCAATGGCATTCGTCGTGGCTATAATAGAGGTAAGAAGGCTATTAAGACGGGGGGAGAGAGAAGAAAAATCTAATGTCATAGTCTGTTGTTATCCTTGTTAGATTTATTGTTGAATGGAGTGAAAAAATAAAAAATACACGAATGAAAAGAATAAATTCCTGTTTAATGGTATCTACATTATGTAAGGCGTCATGTAAGGAAAGCTCTTGAAAATAGATAGTATAGAGTAATAAACGATAAGTTCATTAAGTTATTTATTTATGTTATTTGAATGTTATGGAAAAAATAGAGGATATAAGCAAGAACTATAACACAAATCGGCGTGAACTAAAACGCTATAAATATCTCGCAACAGCGTTGCTTGGCGTTATGGTGGTTTTAACGCTTTTGACTTATATAGCCCCTGTTGCCGGATGGGTAAAAGAAAATATTTGGTTAGAAATACTGCGTGCCGGTGCTTATGCCGGTGTTGTGGGCGGAATAGCTGATTGGTTTGCGGTTGTCGCACTTTTTCGTAAGCCTATGGGGTTGCCTATTCCCCATACGGCAATTATCCCAACGCAAAAAGATCGACTTGGTCGTGCTCTTGGTCTATTCATAACGGAACACGTCTTTACAGAGCAAGAAGTACGCTCGATGTTGCATCGCATTGATCTTCCCAACATGATAGCGAATAGCCTTGATGATAAGAATGTGCAAAAAACAATAGCCGTTTCTCTTGTACAGGTTATGCCACAAATGCTAGATTACATGGAAAGCGATCGTGTTAGTCATAAATTACAGCGTTTTTTACTGCATTTAATCGATAATGATAATTTTATTCTTGTTTTTGTGAAACTCTTACGTAATCTCGTTGATAATCATAAACATGAAGAGGTTCTCTCTTATTTGTTAAGGTGTATGAAAGAGAATATTCACGCGAGTGAGGGTGTTTTACGCACAGTTATTCAGGAACGGGTATATGAGCAAGGGGGAAGACTTTTAGGCTGGGTTATCGGGGAATCTATTGCGACGCGTGTGTTAGCTTCTGTCTTGAGAGAATTAGATCGAATCGATATTGAAGAGTCTAGCTTGCGTGAAAATTTTACGCATTGGTTACGCGCACAAATTGATCGTTTAGAAACAGATCCTAGCCAAGCGCGTGCTTTAACACAAAATATTGTTGAAATTTTGTCTCATGAAAAAGTTGTAGGTTGGTGGCGTCATATCGGGCAACGTTTTAGAAAAATCGTTGTAAGTGATCTTCAAAACCCTCAAGGGAAAATAGTTTTGGCTATACAGGATAGCCTTGAGTATTTCGTGCAAAAAATGCGCTACGATTCGTCATTGCGTGGACAGATTGAACGGCATGTTCAACGTGTTGTGTTGTATATGCTCCCGCACATACGCCAGCGTATGGCAGAATTTATCACGCGC
>JAZLEM010000181.1:0-3504 GCA_045615245.1 Acetobacter sp.
TCAATGTTATTCGGCTACGACTTCTTCTACAACGTAACCAACTTCCCCCTACAGCTCATCAAATACTTGAAATGGTGATGTATCGCATGAGCCATTTTACAGGACGTTATGGACGAACGGCTCGTACAACACATATGGCTATAAAGACTCTTCGTAATATGGAAGCCAATGAGTTCAATATAACCAAACGTATTGAACTTACCCGCGCCATTACCTATCTCACCGTCATTTCTTCTGAACTAGACACCAATACAGCGTTTCTTAATACCTCTCAACCTTTTAAAGCTATCTAATCTTTCAGAAAATCGAGAGTTTAGTATGTAAAGTGCTATTTTTTTGATTCCGTCGATTCAGTTACTGATAGTGCTAGTTGTGCTAATGCTGTCGTATCCATAGTGTCTAATTTACTGAGCGTATCTGCTTTACCTAACATGACAGACGCACTCTGTGCTGCACGCATCCATAAACCACGCGCCTTATTTTGTAACCCCATTGTTTCGGCAATTCTTGCCTCAAGAATAAGAGCACGTAGCATATCGCGATAAGCACCTATTTTCTGACGAATCTGTGCCGATTGATCAGCTAAAATAATTGCTTGTGCTGGATTATTTTTTTGTAAAGAACGAGCCTGTAACTCATCTAAATCCGCTAAATGCGTAAGAGATAACGGTTTTTTAAACCGTTCTAATCGTGCAATCGCCTTTTCTAGTAGCAAATAATCCCCACGCCGATCAGCCGCAATCCCAAGAATAAGAGCAGCACGAGCTGCTATATCTGTATTTGGTACGTCCAAAAGTTCTTTTGCAAGATACTCAGCTTTCTCATAATGAGCAAGACGATTATATACCGCTGCTTCAACAAGCAAAAGGTACGGAAGTGGTTTATTTTCACGTAAAAGAACAGCTTTACACGTTACTTGCACTGTTTCTAGCGCTTTCTGCGGTTGATTTTCTGTCAATTGAGTAACAGCTAAATTATAGCCCGCTTCTTCCAAACCACGTGCGCTATCATGTAAAAACGCTAAATCAAAGGCTTTACGGTACTGTGCTTGTGCTGTTGCATAACGCCCCAACATAAAAGAATCACGCCCTGCTGTTATGAATTGACTCCACATAGGCCCTTCATGCTGCATAAGACTCTCTCTTTTTTCACCGCTACAAGCAGAAAGCAACAAAACCACTGCCACGATTGAGCAATGAGTGGAAAAAAAAGTTGTTCTCATGGCTGAATCTCAATAGGTTCAAGACGATTATGGGAAACAATTTTATGCCCCCCCAAAAGCCACATCCCCCTAAGTTGAATAACCAACTTTTGTAGCTCATATAAACTTACCTGAGCCTGCGTTAAAAGTGCCGGGAGATCTCCTGTGCTTACCTCAACGTTATGAGCAATTTCTGGCAAATGTGGCGTCGCTTTTTTAACGTCACCAGAAACTGCCTCAACATTTTTCATAACACCAGAAACCTGTTTTTCTATAGGTTTTATCCGGTTTATCACATCATTTAGAGAAACCATAACCTGCTCTGCCTGATGAATTAGCTTATCACTAGTTAGCAGCTGCCCAACGGTTCCCTTGCCCTCATGTATATTAGTAATGGTACTATCAAGTTGTGCTGTCATATGACGCGCACTTGCCAGCACAGGCATAACCTCCGCCCTGATACTCTCCAAAGTCGCCACAATTTGTTTCGTAGGATCAGGCGCTTGTTTTGCCGTAATCACGGCATAGCTCCAATCCATAGGCTTGCCACGCCCACGAATTAACTCTAGATAAGAAGCACCTGCAACAACAAATTGACGACGTATTAAAGCAGTACTATCGCGTCGAATAAAAGGCTTTGTTTGTGGATCCAAATCCACAATCGCATACATGCTTCCCGTGGGATTAAGCTTAATATAACGAATATTCCCTGCGTGCGCACCCATCAATTGAACATCCCCACCAACCGTCAGTCCTCCAACGCCAGAAGATGGGAGAATAACACGCAAACGTGCAGGAGGCGTTAACCAGTCACGCAAAACACCCGCTTCTATAATAGCAAAAACACAAATCACTATACTTAGAAAGACAAGAAAACCTACCCAATCATCCACATAACGCAGATCAATAAGAGGTTTAACTTTTTGCTTCAAACGAAACTGAAACATTAATCCATCCGTACTGTTACAAAGCCATTATCAGTAAACCGCAAAGCTGATGTCACACCCTGTCGATAATACTTACGCATAGCATTACCAGATGCTAACCAGACAACCCCTGCGCCGTAGTCTCTTGCACGCGTAACGACTCTCAAAAAAGCATCTACTAGTTCCCTTGAAGCATCTTGCATAGGATCCTCCAATAACAACAACTGTGGCCTTCCAAGCAAAGCACGCACACAATTCGCACGATGCAAATCCATCGCAGACATTGAATTAGGATTGAGCATGGGAAGCCCCGGTAAACCGAACTCCTCTGACAATACAGCCGCATCAAACAGCAAAGTCTCTTGCGAAATTGTTGTATGATACAACTGTTGCAACATTATTGCCATATGAACAGGCATAAAATCTGGCCAGCTTCTCCGTTTCGTTATACGCCCTATACGCCCACGTAAACTGTTAACCTCTTTTTCGTTTAAACGACACCAATCAAATCCCATAAACTGTACACTACCAGATTCTAAAGGAACCAAACCGCTACAGACATCCGCAAGCATTGTCGCACGACTTATATCGTGAATATCAATGAACACACAATCTCCAGGCATTAAGCGCATACTGAAAGGTACAGGAGGAAGTCCACTTTCTTCGAATGAAGGTACAGCGTTTTTCAATTCTAACAAAGGTCCTGTAAAGGATGTTTTCATTTTATAAATCCACGCTAAACAGAACGCTCACAAGCATCACAATTAGTAACCCCCTAGAAAAACTTCTTGGTAATAACGAACGTAGTGTATCTTGATTCGTGGCAGTAAGTCCCGTTAAACAGCCACCAAGCCCTACAACGAAGCCAACAACAATGAAATTCAAAGGAATAGCTATATAATCAAGCGGAGAGATGGCAGATGTAAGATTGCTAAAAAATGTCCAAACAGGTGCTGTAATAACACCAGAAATACGACTCATGACATATCCCGTAATAAGAGACGCACAAGAAAACAAAATCCCTAAAGTAAAACCCCCTATGGTAAAAGCAAGAGTACGTGGCAAAACAAGTAATAGAAAAGGATCAATACCCATTGCTTGCATAGAGCGAATTTCCCCATTCATAACTAACAAACCTAGCTCAGTCGTTGATAATATTCCGTTACGACCGAGAAGAAGTACGCCAACTAAAATAGGTGCAATTTCGCGTACCACAATATTAATTAAGACAGATCCCGTCATCGTTGCGAGTCCAGCAAACCCTAACCAATAAATCACCTGAGATACCGCAGCAACTCCTGTTAAAACTCCCGTAAACACTGTTGCAAAGAGCCCTCCGCGAATAATACTATTTGTTGTACTCACAAACTCATAACG
>JAZLEM010000182.1:0-6697 GCA_045615245.1 Acetobacter sp.
ATATTGGTCTTCTTACACGCGTAAGAGAAGATGGGCGAGTTTTTTTTGAAGTCTATGTCGGTGGTGGACTTGGACGTACACCTATAATAGGGACACGTTTAATAGATGACCTTCCTGAAGAAGATCTTATCGCCTATCTTGAGGCAATATTACGTGTTTATAATGAATATGGAAGACGTGATAATATTTATAAAGCGCGTATTAAAATCCTTTTACAAGCCTTAGGCATTGAGAAGTTTCGTGAAAAAGTTAATACTGAATTTGCCACTATAGATCGTGCACGGTATAGCTTATCACCGCAAATTGTAGACTCTATTCGTGCTCGTTTTCATACGCCCATGTTTGATGATGATCCTCAATCTCAGCAAAAATTTTTCAAATATCTAAAATCAAATCCTGAATTTGCCTCTTGGGTTCAAACAAACACACATCCTCATAAACATCCCAACTATTGTAGCCTTACTATTTCTTGTAAACCTATTGGTGGCATTCCTGGTGATATTACCTCTGTACAAATGAATTTATTGGCTGATCTAGCCGAACGTTATAGCTTTGGGGAATTGCGCGTCACTCATTTGCAAAATGTTGTATTCGCTCATGTTCGACGAGATCATCTTTTCTCAATTTGGAGATCACTTCAGGAACATCGTTTAGAAACATCTAACGTTGGATTAATTACAGATATTATTGCTTGTCCTGGATTAGATTATTGTTCTCTTGCCAATGCGCGTTCCATACCTATTACTCAAAAACTTAGTCATCGTTTTGCGGACCCTGAGCTTCAACGTAAGATTGGGGCTATTCGCCTAAATGTTTCAGGATGTATCAATGCGTGCGGACATCATCACGTGGGACATATTGG
Source organism: Acetobacter sp. (assembly GCA_045615245.1). GTDB lineage: Bacteria > Pseudomonadota > Alphaproteobacteria > Acetobacterales > Acetobacteraceae > Acetobacter. The sequence goes on from JAZLEM010000182.1 coordinate 863, forward strand.
TATTCTTGGTGTTGATAAACATGGAACAGAAGCTTTTCAAATCACATTAGGTGGGAGTACCGGTGATGAATCGTCAATCGGTCATATTATTGGTTCTGCTCTATCTGAAGATGAAACCGTTGAAGCCATTACTCGAATTATAGACACCTATCTAGATCAACGTGTTTTAGGAGAGCATTTTATAGAAACATACCGTCGTTTAGGCATATCCCCCTTTAAGGAAGCTGCTTATGCCGTTGCTTGAAAATGGTCGTATTGTCCAAGAAACTTGGCAAAAAATACAAGATGAACAACCTATTCCAGAAAAAGGTAATGTTTTGGTTCCACTTTTTAGATTAGAAGAGGGGCTAAAATATGTCTCTGTTGGACAACTTGGCGTTGTTTTAACTCCTGAAGATCAAGTCAGAAACTTATCTCATGCTCTATCTCATTTAGGTATGATCTGTCTAACGTTTGTTTCATTTCGTGATGGTCGTCCATTTACACAGGCTTGTGTTCTTCGGAGGTTATTAAAATATACTGGTATTTTAAGAGTACAAGGATATGTTTTGCCTGATCAATATGAATTTCTCCAGCGTTGCGGTATCAATCAGGTATTCATAGACTCAGAAAATACAGTTTCAATATGGCAAAGAGCTTATCACCGTTTTTCTATAGCCTATCAACCTTCTGTCCTTAACGAGGTAGAAGAAGGCTTTGCTTTTAGAAAATTACTTTTTTCTTCTTCTTAATCTGCTTACCAAAGAGCTTTTTCCTCTTTTCTACAGAGTAGATTTATAATCTCACTGTTTTTGGAAAATTTTGACAACAAAAAACGAAATAAGATAAACCGTTCAATAGCTTTTTACATTATTGTAATAACGTACCAGCTAATTCTCTGTTAAGATTAGTTAAAAGACGTTTATAGGAATTATATAACTCGTTATAATATAGCCTTAATTCTAATTGTCCTAGTCGTGTCGTTTTATAATACATATTAATTCTGTTATAGAATAGCTGATGGCTTTTTCTAGAAAAGAAAAACTTTGTCTTTTATATCGAAAGATATACCCTTTTTCTTTTTTATGGTATTTAATCGGTGTTTGTTTAACACCATTTTTACCGTTTTATTTGCGTTGGCGTCAAACGCGAGGAAAAGAGTATCCCGATCGTGTTCGCGAGAAAATGGGGTTTTCTACCTGTCAACGGCCTACGGGCTTGTTGATATGGTTTCATGCCGCGAGTGTTGGAGAACTCGTTTCTATTTTTCCCCTTATCAAAGCTCTTTTTGACAAAGACCCTTCTCTTTCTATTCTTATAACCACATGCACCGTTACAGCTGCTGATATGCTGACGCAATCTTTACCTCATCCAAGAGTTATTCATCAATTTATGCCATTAGATACCCCTAAATGGGTTCATCGTTTTCTTCATTTTTGGCATCCAGAAATTGCTGTCTTTACTGAAAGTGAGCTTTGGCCAAATATATTAGGATATTGCTATATACGTGCCATTCCTATTGTACTTGTTAATGCGCGTATGTCTTCATTATCTTTTCATAGATGGCAATATTTTCCGACTACAATCAAAAAAATTCTTCAGTGCTTTACGTGGATATCAGTACAAACAACAAAAGATGCACAAAGATTTATTGCTCTCGGTGCTCATAAACCCTTTTGTGTAGGTGACCTCAAAACAGTATCTCCTCCCCTGCCCGTTAATATAAAGCACTATACCATAGCCCGTAATGCTGTTGCTAATCGTCCCATTTTTCTAGCAGCATCAACACATAGCGGAGAAGAAGAACAAATTATTCACGCTGTATACTATGCTCGTAAGACCATTCCCAATATTTTAGCGATCATTGTACCAAGACATCCTCATAGAGGCCATAAAATTGTACGCCTATTAGGCCATGCACCCCAACGTAGTCTTGGACAATTTCCCACAGAACAAGATACTTTTTGGATTGGAGATACTTTAGGTGAGTTAGGTCTCTTTTTCCGTTTAGCAAGTTGTGTCTTTATGGGTAATAGTTTACCACCTTGTATAGGAGGAGGACATAACCCTTATGAACCAGCACGACTAAACTGTGCTATAGCAAGTGGACCTTTAATTGACAATTTTCTTGAGGCTTTCCATACCATGAGAGATAGCGTAACGATTGTACACAATGCTACACATTTGGCAGATTGGATAAAAACAATGTTATCTACCCCATCAGAGCGGAACAGACTAGCTGTACAAGCTATGAAAACAGCTTCTGCATATGAAAATCTTCCCTCTATTTTAGCAAGTCGTATCTTATCCCTTACATCTCATTTTCAATGATATATTTAAGAACACCTGCATTTTGGTATCATTCACAGGTTAAATTTTTTCCGACTTTACTTACTCCTATAGAATGGGGTATAACGCGTATTACCGAAGCTTGGTCATATAAACACCATTATGCTTGGAAAGCGCCTGTCCCTGTACTATGTTGTGGTAATATAACGACTGGTGGTACAGGAAAAACAACTATCGTCATAGATTTTGCTAAGCGGCTCATTCTACGAGGTAAAAACCCACATATCCTTACAAGAGGGTATAAAGGACGCTATATCCATGAGCGTTTAGTCAATCGTCAATATGATACAGCTTATGACGTTGGAGACGAGGCTCTTTTACTAGCAGAGTATTGTCCTGTTTGGATTGGTGCTGATCGCGTTAAAACAGCACGTGCAGCGATCAATGCAGGTGCTGATTGCCTTCTTATGGATGATGGTTTTCAAAATCCAGGTCTTTATAAAACTTTTTCTCTTTTAATTGTTGATGGTATAACAGGTATAGGTAATGGTCATGTTTTACCCGTAGGTCCTCTACGGGAAAAGGTAGATCAAGCACTCACACGCGCTTCTGCTTTACTCATTGTCGGTAAAGATCTTACGGATTTCACCTCCTATGTTATACAACACAAAAAACAAAATTTACCGATTTATCGAGGATGTTGGCAACAATCTAAAAAAGTTATAGATCTTGAAGGAAAAAGTTGCATTGCTTTTGCAGGAATTGGTAGACCAAAAAAATTTTTTTCAGCACTAAATAACGCTGGAATCTTTTTACAAAAAACTATTTCCTATCCGGACCATTATTATTACAAAAGACGTGATATGGATTTTCTTATCACTCTTGCCTATAAATACAATAGCACTCTTGTTACCACGCCCAAAGATGCTGTAAGATTACCTCCGGTTTTTAGACAATATGTAAAAGTAGTTGGTATTACTCTCTATTGGAATAATCCAACAGATCCAGAACATATATTAGATACATTGCTAGGCATATAAGCGTGAAAAAAATGCAATATAAATTAGAGGCAATATGTCTACGAAGTATATTTGCCTTGCTTGAATCTCTACGTGCTGATCATGCCTCTACATTAGCAGGAATGTTTTTTCGCTGTCTTGGTCCACTGTTACCCGTATCACGCATCGCTCATCGTAATTTAGAACTTGCCATGCCTGAACTTAACGTTACAAAACGCAAGCGCATTATACGTAATATGTGGGAAAATTTAGGAAGAAATTTTGGAGAATTTCCCCACCTTGCTACTCTTAAAGAAAATACACAAAAAGGGCCAGGTTTTGATATTCAAGGAAGCGAGTATCTTCGCCCTTTATTAGAACAAGAGAGTGCTGTGCTATTTATTTCTGGACATATTGGAAACTGGGAATTATTACCTGTTGCCATAGCGAGATATGGTCTCCCTTTTACCGCATTTTATCGTGTTGCTAACAATCCAGAAGTCGATCGCCTGCTCGTAAAGATGCGTAATAAGGCACTTGGAACAACGACTATGCCCTTCTTTACGAAAAGTATGCATGGTCTATTCGCTGCAATGACTCATATTGCACACGGGGGTCGTCTAGGTATGTTAATAGATCAAAAAATGAATAATGGTATAGAACTTTCTTTTTTTGGTCATCATGCCATGACAACCCCTGCAGCAGCTGTGATTGCCCTACAATATCGTTGTCCTGTTATTCTAGGATATGTTACACGGATTGCTCCTGCACGGTTACGTGTTTTGGTTGATTCCCCAATTACTCTTCCTAATACAGGTAATCGACAAGAAGACATACGTTTACTCACACAAACTTTTAATAATCGTCTTGAAGTATGGATACGACAACATCCAGAAAATTGGCTTTGGCTTCACAAACGTTGGCCAAAACATTATTATGAGTAAATGACTGTTTCTTATGTTATAAACTTTATTATTAATTAGGTTACTAATCCGATTTCTCGAGAGTTTTAAGGTTATGATTTCTGCACTTACTCGTTTCTTTTCTTTTCGTACTTCTGCATTAATAATGTTTCTTAGTGTTCAGCCGCTTTATCAGACATACGCAGCCGAAAGTATACAATCCGTCGTCGATAAAGCTGCATTAACTGTTGAAGATATTTTTTCAACTGCAGGAAATAATAAAAACTCTTTTGAAACGGACTTATCAAAAGCACGTGCTGTTATGATTTGTCCATCTTTATTTAAAATATCGATAGGATTAGGTGGCTCGTACGGTAATTGTGTCTTACTAGCACGTGATGCCAGAGGATCTTGGTCTGATCCTGCTTTTTATAAACTAACTTCTGGAAGTATAGGTTTTCAACTCGGAGTTCAAAGCTCTGAGATTATCTTTTTTATTATGACAGATAAAGGCTTACAAGCACTGTTAGATAATCAGTTCCAATTTGATTCTAATGCAAGTGCAACATTTGCAAATATGAGCTCTTCTGCTGCAAGCGGAACCGCAGGTGGAAAAAATACGGATATTGTTATTGCCCAAAAGTCAGATGGGGTTTTTGCCGGTGCTACTTTAGGAGGGAGTAAACTGACAGTTAATAGCGATTTTAACAGAAACTATTATAAGCAATTTGTTGGCCCAGAGGATATTGTTATTAGCATGCGTGTTAACAACCCTGATGCTGATCCTTTGCGACGCGTACTGATGCGCTATTCCAATAAAGTCTTACAAAAAAGAATAATCGAAACGAATACTGTCAATGAAGATTCTACACAAAATATAGGTGACAATAGTACTAGAACTGAAACTATTAGCCAAGAAAAGCTTAAGCCTCTTTCAAGTAAATAAAATGAGCTTGTTAGAGTATGTTTTTGATGTTTCTCTTTTTCTCTCAAAAGAGAAACATAATGGTTGTATTTTTTTAGTGTTTTTGAAAAATAATGTCACCCTATTCTCCGTCGGTGACAAAATAAATTACTTCACGCTTAGCTGAATGTGCCATTTCTTCTAATGAAGAGTACTAGGTGTACATATGGGATCTGGTGGAAGCCCTTTATAAGATAAGTATTATAAGAGCTTCTCACCTCTAACTCACTATGACTTACAAGATGTCCTAAGGCGATTTCAAAAACACGCACAACAAGGGGAGGTTCCGTTGAATAAGCAACTTGCTTGGATTTCGAAATGTTATATATGAAGAGAGTACCTCATATCCGTGTGCATTTTTAATGCAGATCTTTTCGTTGACTACCCCGCCGATAGTAGTTACACGTTTGCGATAACGCACTTCCTTCAGTGGGAAAAGTATCACACCAACCAAAAAAAACACGACCCAATACGTTCTAAATTTGAAGCGTAAGCACCCTTTTCTACGTATAACAACAATCTGAAAAAGTGATGTTGTCCACCAAATATGCCAGCTTGTTGCAAACATGCAATAGCAAAGGTATAACCACCAAAGGGAACAACAACTTCAACTTATTTTTTAAGTTCAAACACTACGTACTATCACGCTGGCATTAGTTCCCCCAAAACCAAAACTATTTGAAAGAGCCGTCGTAATCTTTCG
>JAZLEM010000183.1:0-1082 GCA_045615245.1 Acetobacter sp.
GCCCGAAAAAGGAAAAACCACAACAGGCGCTGTACCCGCCACCGCTTCAGAAACCATAGACACGCTGTCCATCGTCACAAGTAAACGATCGGCACACGCAATTAAGCCAGTATATGGGTTTTCTCCCTCACCGTGCCAAAACATCCCCCCTGCCCGACAAACATAATGAGATAGAATAGCACATACCGCGGGAGGAGTCCGGCGCGAAGGTGTGACCATAAGACTTCCTCCCTCAGCGCGGAGTGTGTTGAGCAATATCTGCCCTAGCCTGTGTGCCTCTTTGGGCGTAAAGCAATAGCGCCCGTTACTACCCCCCAACAACACTCCAATAAGCGGACGTGACAAAGCGTGCCAACGTGGTGCCCAAAGCCGGCGTGCTGCCTCTAACCGATCGGGCGTCAGACCATGCACCGCCGTTCGCCCAACAAGCACGTTTTTTCCTCTTAAATTGTCGTGTTGGCACGCGATAATCAGATCAAATCTCGAGATATCTTGCCGCGGATGTTGCACCTGAACAACAGGGCAATGTTGCGCACGCAACGCCGCCCCAACAACGCCCCCTTTACCTCCCACGCTGATAATAACGGCAGGGTCTGCTTGCTTAAAACTTTGCAAAAAGGAGATTCGAGCTGTTTTATCCCATTTTTGGAACAAGACCTGCCGCCCCCATGCTGGCGCATAGCTCATCGCAAGCCGTGCCGCGCTGTTCAACGCCACCGGGTGAAAAGTGCCCGCCCAGCCGGCACGCTCTGCTAAGCCGAAGGCTTGTGCGCGCATGCCGGCAAAATCTTCGCCCACAACAAAAGCTCTTACGGTGTTATTATTTTTTTTGGGGTCTAAACCCGCCGACTCACCACAATCAGCTGATAATGTGTTCCTTATTCCGTGGTTCATAACGATACAATATACTTTTTAACTATGTGCCGTATAGAGCGTTTTCAACCATGTGTATCAACACGTTCAAAACAACACCAGCAAACACCAACGAAAAGAGAGATGTTATGCCCCCCAGCTTCGAAGATTTAGGGATTCAAGAAGAGCTTTGCCAACAAGCACGGCGTAGAGGTTTTTACCACCCAACC
>JAZLEM010000184.1:0-3805 GCA_045615245.1 Acetobacter sp.
GTGCTGATGGTATTACTGCCCTTTTACGCGAAGATCGTCGCCATATCCGCGATGACGATATACGCCGGCTACGCCATGAACTTGCTGCACTCTCTGCCCCGCTCAATATGGAAATGGCGGCAACACCAGAAATGCAAAAAATAGCCCTTTCCCTTGCCCCGCATGCGTGTTGCCTTGTGCCAGAGCGGCGAGAAGAACTAACAACCGAAGGAGGACTTAATATCGCCGATCATCTTGATGTTTTAACACCTTATGTAAAAACCCTTGTCCAGAACGGGATTCGTGTTTCTCTTTTTGTTGACCCTGTTCCCCAACATATTTTTGCTGCAGCGCAAACAGGCGCCCCCGTCGTTGAACTACACACGGGCACTTATGTTACCCGTTATTTAGCCGGGGATATTAGATACTTAAAAGAGCTTGAACGCCTTCAACAAGCAGCTTATCAAGCAAGTTCCCTTGGATTAGAAGTTCACGCAGGGCATGGATTGACCTTTGAAACCGTTACCCCTATCGCTCGTATTCCCCAAATTCGAGAACTGAATATTGGTCATTTTTTAATAAGCCAAGCAATAACGGATGGTCTTGCTACTGTTGTTCGTACTATGAAACGTTGTATGATAGAAGGAAGACTAGAAAAATGACCATAAGTAAAGAAACAAAAACAATTAAGAGAGACAATACAAGGTAGCAGAGACTACCCACGCTTAGTTTAATCTTTTATAATCCTTTTATTCTTTCATGATATATCATTTCATCCTATGCCTCACTCTTCCCCACAACACTCTTTAGAAGAAGGAACTTCTCCTTTTATACCGCCAAAACTCTTGCTTACTGTGGTTGTCGGTATGGGGATCCTTATTATTCTCGGCATTGCGGTTTTGATAGGTGTCATTATACACCGTCTCAATACGCACCACAGCCCTAATCATGCGGCTTTATCTTCTTTTGCTTCTAATTCGTGTTTTCCTGAAGCCTATCAAAGACACACGCCACCACCGATTTTACTTCCCCTTACAAAAGAAGAGTATATTGCCCATATTACACCTGTAGGGACTTGTGTGCTCGCTTTGCATATTGTCAGTCATTATCATGAAAAAATCTTTTTATGGGATATTCCTCATAGACATATTATAATAGGCGCTACGCTTTCTGTTATACCTTCTGTTACCCATTATCAGGCGCCAACTCCCAATGCGTCACTTACGCCAATTCTTACGCCACCATCGAAATAAGTGTTAGGAAAATTCGATGCTTAAACCTTGCAAAGTGCTTCTCATTACAGGTCTTACATTGTCTTGTCTTGCTATTTTTTCTCTCTCGTCTAAAGCCACCACAAAAGAACCAGAAAACCACTCTAAAAAAGCCAATTCTGTTATCAAAATCATAACGACTGATGGCAGTGACAAGCAGGCTTCAACGCCTTTTGCCCGTAAAATGATTAAAATCCTTGAATCACGCTTTACAGGGCAACGTCTCATTTTTCGTAACCTTAAATTACATACCTCACCTGATGGCAAACAAAGCTTTTGTGGTGAAATGAGTATTAGCCTATCGAATCCGCCCGATGAGGATAGTTTTATTCCTTTTGGTATCAAAGAGGGAGAAGACAGCCCTGTTGTTTATGATCCAGAGGATATTCCAGAATCTTTAGACCTACGACAAGAAGATAAATATATCAATCGCGGAGCAGATTTAGAAGAACTTGAAGAAATGGGTTGCGTTCCAGAAGGAACCTATCGCCATTATAGCGATAAACTTACCGAAATTATCGAACATCGTGAAGCTAGTATGATACGCTAAAAGTCGTAATAGCAATCTGTCCAAAACGCCAAACCATAGCGATAGGGATCAGCATTAAAAACAAAGCTTCAGCAGCTTGTTCAAATGTATTCCCCCATCTTTGAAGTTCAGTGTTAAAACCATTCGTAATGTTGTCCAGATAACCTAAACTAGGAATTTGGGTCGTAGCATGGCTTTCAATAGGGGCTAATAAAAATACAACAGTAAGAAAACAAAAAAACACCCATACAGGTGTTTTTTTTTTAGAAAAGAAATATTTAATCTCATTTTTCGGATCACCTGCTTCATCATAAGCCCGCTTTTTTCGTCCAGTCGGTATTAAAAATATCGCGCGTCTCTTTTTCTAACGCTTTGCGACAATCTGCGACGTATTTTTTATATTTTTCAGGTCCATGTTTATTAAGATAATCAAAATCTTCATTGTGATCCTGTAATATCAATTTTGCCATATTATAAGCTGCGACGTCTGCCTCTGTTATTTTACGACCTGTAGGCAAAATTATACCAGCAGTAAGACCTTCTGGAACTTGAGGACTGCCTGCAGCCTCGTATAGGGCTTTGGCTAAATCAGGATGACTATCGAAATAATCTTCCTTACATGTGTCTGGAGTAATTTGCTTTGGGGGGTCAGGGTAGTTCTTACCACAACCAGCGAGAGGCATAGCAAAGCAAAGAGTTAAAGCTAAAATAAGTTTTTTATTAAGTATCATTCAAAATCCCCATTGTGACGGTTCAGTTGGACCTGCTACAGTTGTTTCTTTTTTCAGCCAAGCCTCTGCCTCTGCCTTTTCTTTAGTTCTTTCTTCTCTTTCGTGGGCTTCTGCTGCGTCTTTTGCGAGCATGACTCTACGTAATTGAAGAAGTTGAGAGGCTTGGTTATGAGCAATCATGTTTTGAGTTTGTAAAGCCTGCATCTGACCACCAGAGCTTTGGGCTTTAACTTTTAACTGTTCTAACATCATTGCGTCATTTTGTACAGCATTTTTTTGCTGGTTAATCATACGTATTTCGCCTGCATTGAGATTTGTTTGCAAAGCCGAAGACTTTTCTTCGTTATCAAAGTTCGTTTGCATACAGGCGTTATTAAAAGTCAACATGTAACAGCCGTTTTGAGCAAAATCCGCTAAATTTTGGAAAGAGCCAAGATAGGCATTGAGACTTCCAAACGAAGCGCCATAATAAGCCTCGAAGCTATCGAGCCTTTCTGCCATTTGCATTAAGTTTTGTGGCTGCTCCCAGATATAGTCGCCAAACGACACCGTATTTTGCAACATATTTTCATATTGTTTCATTTGCAAAGCGTATTGCATGAGCTGCTTGGCGCTGCCTTAAAGAGACTGGCGGCTGTCGCAAAGCCTTCACAGACAATAATATTGTTGGCCGCGTTGAGGTGTTTCGGATTCCAGCAGTCTTTTCCGCCAAAAACGTAACAACAGCCGAGCTTTTTGCTGTCTTTGGCAAAGCGTTTCTCCCCGCTATCGTAGATCGTTTGGATTGTCCATTGCTGGCCGTCTAAATCGTAAGCTGGAACAACGAGAGCTGGATCACAAAAGCTTTTTATGTTTTTATTATAATCTTGACTCTAAAAACTATTGTCTGATGCTATTTTTCAGATTAGAATAGTGCGCACGTAGAAATAACGATAAACAATACAATATAGTACAGGTATTTTGTTATGAAATCACTTCATTGGCTTTTACTGATCCCTTTTATTGCTCTTTTATGGGTTCCGTTTTATAATAGAGTCACACCTTGTTTATGGGGTATTCCTTTTTTCTATTGGTATCAATTTGCGTGGATTCCTGTAACCTCTCTCATTATTTGGGTAGTTTGGAAAAAAGGAGCATAAACTTATGAATCATTCTGATTTTTGGGCCCCGGTTGTTTTTATTATCTTTTTTGCTATCACAATTCTCATTGGTTCTTCTATCCAACGAATCCGCCTCCTTTTTGGAAAACGCATCGCAACCAGTGAATCCCTTGAAGAATGGGGACTTGGCGGACG
>JAZLEM010000185.1:0-4602 GCA_045615245.1 Acetobacter sp.
CATCTTTATGATTTTATAAAATTCTATCAACAACCAGCAAATTCTTAAGGCAAATTCTTAAATTTGAGTTTCATCGTTCATGACTCAAAAAAACCAATATATTACCGAGTATTTTCATAGAGAAAAACTTTCACAATGTTATTTTTGCCTCTCTCACCATGAATCATCAAAAGCACGATAAAAACATTTACAAAAGAAGCACGATACAAGTCGCTTTAAGACGATCCAAGAAGATTTAAGATACACAAACACAACAACGGCATCATGTTTGGCGTCATGTTTAAGGTATTTTTACCGTCCTTTTGTCCTCCTGTGGCTTTTTCTTATATTCTGCCTTAACATCCCCACATTAACATCCATGGCACTTCCTAAAGTTAAACGCGCCTCTTTAACCTATTTTTTCTTTTTTTGCCATTTTTAGAAAACAAATGCGCTTTTTAGAAAACAAATGCACTAGGAGGCTCTAACCCTGGTAATAGGGGAATACGCGCCTCTGTAAAGAAAATAAACTCTAGTCCCTTTTCTTGTTCCGACGCTCTTTGAGCGCGAAAAAGTTCGGGAAGACGGTTAGGTTTTTGTAGAAAACCTACAACTCGTCCTTGATCGGTAAGGTCACGCGTAAAAAATTCCGGCAAGGTCGCAATAGCACCGTCACAATAAATAAGGTCATATGGGGCGTTCTCGGCAACCCCTTCAGCTAATGATCCCTCGTGCCATGTGACAGAAAAGCCGAGTTTTTGACAAAACTCTTTTCCCTGTTTCGCTAAAACTTCATCCGATTCGATGGCTGTTACAGAAAGCCCTAATGAAGCGAGTAAACCAGCGGCATATCCAGTACTTGCGCCCACAACCAAAGCACGTTCTCCTTCATGCGGAGTAGCTTCTTGTAAAAGGCGCGCGGTAAATAAAGGCTGCAAAAAAACCCGCCCCCGTGTCAGAGGAAGACTTAAATCCGCATAGGCGGCAACTTGTTGATGGGCGGAAACACAAAGTTCACGCGGTAAAAGACGCATAGCCCTTAAAATAGCTGGATGTGTTATTTCGCTTGGGCGTAACTGATCATCAACCATTAAATGCCGTGCTTGTTCCCAAATATGTGCGTTGGTTTCTTTCTCTTTAAGGGCAACAGCCGTTGTTTCTAATGTCTGATGCTTTTGTACCTGTACCGTCATGAAATATTCCTTATAATTTCCTTTACCCTTTTTAAGCGTGTTTATTATAACGCTATTCCCTTAATATACCTATTTCCATCAACGATCATAACGCATTTTTCTTTATTTATCCTGATTTATTATTTTTACTTATTTTTTACCTTCTCTTCTTTTTATTGATTGAATTTTTTAAGACTTGACTTATAAAGCATTTACAGCCAGCATATAACCAAGCCTGAGAGACAAGTAGCAATAAGAGTGCTTTATTGGATACTTTATTTTATGAATGTTTTCATTTTTCATAAAAGTTGTTTCTTAATCTTGAATAAGGTCTTAATTAAATAAGGTCTCAATAAGGTCTGGTGGCAGAATGGTGATGCAGCGGACTGCAAATCCGCGAACGTGGGTTCGATTCCCGCCCAGACCTCCATTTTAGTTTCGCCATTTTTTGAGCCCCGCCATTTTTTGATATTTTTTGACTATTTACGCCGTTTTATTGTTTTCTAAAGCAAGCAAATCGGTAATATGCCCTATTGTGTGTAAAATAATGCCTATCTCCTCCAACGCGCGGGAAGGAGTATTCGCTCGAGTTGCTTTTGTTGTTGATTTTGTTACTTTTCTGGGAAGAACAGCCCTAGCAAAGCCGAGCTTTGCCGCCTCTTTAAGACGTAACTCCTCTTGAGGCACTTGCCGAATTTCACCTGATAACCCTATTTCACCAAAATAGACTTCATTAGGGTTTGTTGGCACACCGGTTACAGAAGAAATAAGGGCAGCCGCAACGGCAAGATCGGCTGCGGGTTCTGTTATTTTTAACCCTCCGGCAACATTAAGATAAACATCCATTCCCGAGAGTTTTAAGCCGCCTCGCGTTTCTAACACAGCCAACAACATAGCCAGCCTGCCGCTATCCCACCCAACAACAGCACGCCGTGGTGTACCCTCGCCCCCTTTAGGCGCAAGAAGAACTTGTATTTCTAGCAAAACGGGGCGCGTTCCCTCCATACCGGCAAAAACAGCCGACCCCGCAATATTTCCCCTGCGCTCTGCTAAAAAGAGGGCTGAAGGATTATCAACTTCGGCTAAACCACGATCTGTCATGCTAAAAACACCAATTTCATCGGTAGCACCATAGCGGTTTTTTGCTGCCCGCAAAATGCGGAATTGATGCCCACGATCGCCCTCAAAATATAAAACAGCATCGACCATGTGCTCTAACACGCGCGGACCCGCCAAAGCCCCCTCTTTGGTCACATGCCCGACCAAAACCAACGCAAAACCACATCTTTTTGCCGTATGTATAAGTTCAAAAGCACAGGCACGCACTTGGGAAACTGTGCCGGGCGTGCTCTCTAACGTTTCTAGCCACATGGTTTGGATAGAATCAATCACCACAACGCTGATATTAGTCTCATTTTCAAGGGTTGCGATTATGTCGGCAACGTTCATAGATGCCGCCAATTCAACCTGTGTATGGCTTACAATACCCAAACGTTTCGCCCGTAGGCGAATTTGCTCTATTGCCTCCTCTCCGGAAATATAGATCACCCGCTTTTTTTGAATCGCCAGCTGACTCACGGCTTGCAGTAACAAGGTTGATTTTCCTATTCCCGGATCGCCACCGAGTAAAACAACAGAAGCCGGCACAAACCCGCCTCCTAACACACGGTCTAACTCCGCGATACCTGAACAAATGCGGGGTGGAAGAGGCGATTCTCCCTCTAATTTTTCTAAACAAATTTGCCGTCCTGCTCTTATCGGCAGGGAAGAAGCCACCGAAGAGGACTCTTTTGTTTCTTGAAGTGTGTTCCACTCATGACAAGCCTCACACTGCCCTGCCCATTTGGCATGTACCGCCCCGCAAACATGGCACACATAGTGATGAGAGGGCTTTTTTACCTGTTTTTTTGCCATGGGCTTTCTCCGTTTTTATCCACAGTTTCTTGGTATAATATTTTGGATAACGCTGTGGATAAGCATTTATAAATTCTGAATAACTTCTTAACCGCTGAAAATACCGCAGAGATTTGGGCAGTTATATTTTTTCTTTCCAACTTTTTCGCATAAACTCGGAAAAATCGCGACGTGAGAGCACTTTGGCACAATCGCGCCAATCTTGTTCTTTTGGTTCTGCAGTAGCACGATAGCGCAGATCAAACCCCGTTGCCTCTTTTTGGTTTTTAATATATTCGTCCATTTTTTCGTCGAGTGTTTCAATATCTTCAATCCATTCATCTTTAATGGTATCGGGCAGAGATCCGAATAAATCAAACCGATCGCGCATACGTTCCGATAACCGATTATAAACTTTCTCATCGACTGTTTGCGCGTTCACGAGATTGAGCATATCGACCTCACCGCGACGTTGACCAAAACGTTTAATACGCCCAATGCGTTGCTCCAAACGTGTCGGGTTCCAGGGTAGGTCAATATTGATTAACGCCCCTAAAGTTTGTAGGTTGAGCCCTTCACATGCCGCATCAGTCGCCACCATGAGTTTAATTTGATGTTCAGCCACCATTTTTTTAAGCACTTCACGCTCGACCCCAACGCTACTTTTTTCTTTATAGAGTTTGCTTCGTGTGGCGCCGGCATATAAACCCACAGCATAGTCGGGGTAGCGTGTGGCTAAAGAGTCTGCCACCCATTGCGCGGTATCGTAATATTGGCTAAAAATAATAACCCCGTAATTTTTAAGCCAGTTTTCTTCTTCAAGAAAATAGAGAATAGCTTTGAGTTTGGGGTCTTCCTCATTTTCTACTATATATTCTAAATGTTCAATAAGGCGTTGGAGAGCTTCTTTTTCTTCTGGCATATTTTCTTCAAGTTTGAAAGTGAGTAAATCGCCATCGGTTTCCTCTTCTTCTGTTTCTTCTTGCACGGCTTTCCCCTCGAGGAGCATGCGTGCTGTTTTAAGCCCGGCATAAATGCTTGAGCATATCCGTTGCTCCATCAGGCTTTTCATAAAACCGCCTTTTCTTTTTCCGTGAGAAAGTGCTTTGCCAAAAAGGCAAGCCGCCTCGTACGCTTCTTGAAAACTTTGGCTTGTACGTAGAGCTTTGCCCTCAAAAAGAGTTGTAAAACCTCTTTTATTCTCGTCTTTAACGGATTCTTTATCGGGGTGGAGTATCACGCCTATTCTGCGTAAAAGCTTTTTTTCTTCTAAATCAACGCGTTTACGTAAAACAATATGACGTATCAGCGGGTTTTCGCGTTGAAAAAACGTCGTTCCGTTGATTTCTCTCTCGAGCTCCTCTTCTAAACATTCACACGTATCCCTGCGCAAAGAGAAAAGCGATTTTTGGCATTCGGTTTGCTTTTTACCTAAATCCAAATCTTGACGTATGGCGTCTAAAAGTTTTCGGGCATTAGGCTCATCTGTCGAGTCAATAAGAGGCAACGGTGCGCGTAACAAGTCCCACCCCTCGTCAAGGTCTGTTACTTTTTCTTT
>JAZLEM010000186.1:0-1728 GCA_045615245.1 Acetobacter sp.
CTTATCTAACAGAAACAATATATCAGACCCAATACTCCCCACTACATCCAGCCCAAACATCCAACAACTCAACAAAAAATATCCCCAAACCTGATGCGGATGTGTTAAGTGCGTCAACGCAAACCATACGAACGAAAAAAAGCACTTTACAAAATCCCAACCCACTTGAAGCAAAAGTAAAAAACAAATTAATAGTAGAAAAATAACAAATGGATTATCTTTTTTCATATGTTATACAAACCAAAGTTATCATGATTAAATAAGTCTCCACCGCCGTTGTTGATACTACAAACATTACGAAACCGAAAAAGAAAAACATCAAAACATCATTAGAAAATGCATACTTAACACTCTCAATCACGAATTAAGTCCAAATCTGTTTAGAACACGCCGATTTTACCCCCCCCATTTTTTCTGTCAAGTCACGAGAGATGACACATTTCAAATTCCAAAAAGAATCATGTTTCTCTTTTTGATGAGGCGTTTTTTTAGTTACGCATGGCAATACCCCTAGAAAAAGCTTTTTAAATATGGTTTTCATTTTTCCCCTTACATTTTTCAGCTGAATGTAGTACCGTATGGTAGGTAGATTTTAGCGTCTTTACTTCAACTTTCTAACATTGAACCTTAAATAAAATTCTTTAACAGCATGAAGACAGGATATTTTTATGCCTGATATAAGTCAGCAGCCCGATGATGCCACAGCCGCCCTTGTTCTTTCAGATGGAAGCATTTTTTGGGGAAAAGGTTTTGGCGCCTTCTCTTCGGAGAAAAGTATTGGTGAAATCTGCTTTTCTACGGGTATGACGGGTTATCAGGAGACCCTGACAGATCCCTCTTACGCCGAACAAATTATTACATTTACTTTCCCCTATATTGGCAATGTTGGCACCAATCATGAAGATAATGAATCCACACGTGTCTTTGCCCATGGTCTTATTGTTAAAGAACCGCCGACCGAACCAGCGAACTGGCGCTCACATGAAAGTTTAGATACATGGCTTAAAAAACATGAGGTAACAGGCATTTTCGGCATAGATACCCGCAGGCTCACCATGCTTATCCGTGATAAGGGAGCACAAACCGCCGCACTCGTTTTTCCACGTCATGGTATCGTAGATCTCAAAGTTGCTTTAGAGATTACACGCGCGTGGCCAGGCATAAAGGGTATGGATATTGCCAAAAAAGTGACCTGTACGTCTCCCTATACGTGGGATGAGGGCTTATGGCACTGGCCCAAAGGGTACGGATCTGCGCCAACGAAACGCCGAAAAGTCGTTGCGATTGATTATGGCATTAAGCGCAATATTTTACGTTGTCTTGTCACTGCTGGTTGTACTGTAACCGTTGTTCCTGCAACGACAACGGCGGAAGAAATTCTCTCCCTTCGTCCTGAAGGTGTTTTTCTTTCAAACGGACCGGGTGACCCTGCTGCAACAGGTCGTTACGCTATTCCAACCATTCACGCTATTCTTGAGTCCGGTATTCCACTTTTTGGTATTTGCCTTGGACATCAGCTTCTTGCCCTCACATTAGGGGCAGAAACCTATAAAATGCACCAAGGACACCGTGGCTGCAACCAACCAGTTAAAGACCTTGTTACGGGTAAAGTCGAGATTACGAGCCAAAATCATGGCTTCGTTGTCGATACTAACACTTTTCCCAAGGATGTTCATGCCACGCATGTCAGCCTTTTTGATGGTACGAACGAAGGCCTTGCCTCCGATC
>JAZLEM010000187.1:0-8556 GCA_045615245.1 Acetobacter sp.
CCAGATGGCACAATGAGTATCAATGACATATCTCCCCGCAAAGCATTTTGCCTGTTTTGTTGACCGGGAAGAATCATACAAACACGCACACGCCCAGACGGTGACCAAAATTGCATCCCAGATTGAGCCTTAGCAGGAATAGACCAAATAAGTATACAAATAGCCCACAATGCAGCCACCCACAAAGGCATTGTTCGAACTCTCCTCATAATAAATTCGACAAGTTTTATCTTTTATTATTACCTTGTTCGTAAAGTTATTTTTTAAGAAATTATTAGTAGACTTTTAAAATCTATTACTCTACTACTCCCTCTACAAATTAAAGCGTATAATAACAACAAAGAAACTCTAGAGGAAACACTATCATGAATATTCGTCTATTTTGTGTTTTAGGTATTCTTCTCTGTATGGTAATTTCTTGGCTAGCCCCCCATTATTTAAACGCGTGCAAGATTATCGGATACGGATTTTTAGGCATGGCTGTTATTTCTTGCTTTATAGAACGTGACTCAAACTCTCCTCCTTTACCTGAGACACAACCATCTGAACAAGAGTAACCGTTAATCATAAAATGTCTTATCTGCACCTTGTGCTGTAAAAGAATCACGCATAGACAAAGCTGTATCCCTTACAATAGGACCATGTACCCTCTCAAGACGACGAATAATAAAATGTGCCTGTGCTAAAGCACGATAATGCGCGAGAAAAGCCGCGTTAAGCGATGCCCCACACAATGCCCCTGCAACAGGTATCAGTTGGAGAGAAAGTTTTTGTCCTAATACAAACCCATAATGTGAAGCAACCTCAGAAATTAACATCACTATAGGTCGCCCCCGAAGTAAAATTTTTGAAGAAAAAAAACCCAACTCACTTTCTTCCCCATTACGCATATTAGGAAAAGCGCGCAATGCGAAGACTTCTAAACACGCTCTCCGCGTATCTGAATCATTAAGATCCTCACCTTGCTCTCGAGCAATACGAGCGATTTCTCGCATAATCGTTAAAGTCGTAAAACCTACATCTGGCCCAAAACCTACAAGTCCCCCAAACCCACCGATAGCACCAGAAATAACCACAGCAGCACGCGTTACATGATCTCTCCAACGAGAAATAGTATTATCATCATACACATTACCATACACAGGCGCAGATCCCTGCATTCCTAAAATAGCCACCTCAAAAGCATAACTAATAGCTGTTTCTGCTATGTCACGTAGTTTATCTTCTACTTTAGGAGCAATACCTAAACCACGAACCCCAAGACGTGCTGCATGACCTACGGCACCTCCCATCAAATCAGCTAATCGAACCAATGTTCCTCGTCCGGCTTCAACGGCGGAAAGAGCTCGCTCTAAGTCTCCCAAATCCTGGCTACTGAGTACTTGCGACATTAATGTGTTCTGTTCTGTTCTACTCGTTGTCATTTTTCACCTGTCTCATTTACTTAAGATAAGTTTATATAACACATTGCTTTGCCCTTAACTGCAATTTACATATAGTAAGCAAAGTTAACTTATGTTTATAACACGCAGCACTTTTTCGCAGCCTTACATACTCCTTACTTTTAACATAATTCTTTCTCATTGACAAACACTCAAAACAGAAGATAATGGAAGCGGTGTTATTTTTATATCAAGGTTTTGATTTTACCTAAAACACTTAACATGATGGAGCTTTTCTTTGCATTACAACTACATTGCCGAAGACTTTGCTATCTCTCCTCAGATCTCCGTTCAAGATGTGCTAACTATTCGTGAAGCAGGTTTTAAAACTATTATCTGCAACAGACCCGATGGAGAAGAATCTGGTCAGCTAGATAGCGAGACTATCGCTCGTGTTGCACAAGACGCTGGTCTTTTCTTTATCCTACTTCCTGTTAAAGCGGGCTCTACGGCGTCGTCTGATACTGTACAAAAAATGCAAGAGACACTCAAGACTTTACCAGGCCCTTTTTTAGCTTATTGTCGTACAGGTAACCGTGCTGCGCAACTATACAACATGGCTATTCAAAACGTATGAAATGATATACTAAGCACTTGTTACTCTTTTCGTAGTTTTTTTCACTATATTTAATTATTGTTAGAAAGTGGCTCTTGCCATCTTCCCATTTGGCAAAGTATCGTCCATTGTTCATTTGAAATAGGACAAACAGAAAGACGTGGTTGTTTAATAAGCGTTAATTGATCCAACAAAGGTTCCTTTTTGATCTGAACTAGAGATACAGGAGCAGGCATTGTTCCTATTGTTTTGACATCTACACAAACCCAATTCCCCCCATTTGCTGTTGGATCAGGATAGGCAACTTTTACAACTTCCACTACCCCAACGATCGCCCGTTGGATATGAGAATGATAAAAAAAAGCACGATCACCAATTTTCATAGCAATAAGATTTTTTCGAGCCTGATAGTTACGCACTCCTGTCCACGATTCTACTTTATGTGCCACCTGTTCTGTCCAACTAAAAACATGAGGCTCACTCTTTATAAGCCAATAAGCCATATTCTTCCCAAACGTCTCTAAGTATGATTTTCCAACTCTAACTATAATAAAAATTTAATAGAGTATCCCTAACATTTTATGTTCTTCTAAAAGAGGTAAGTAGTTTTTCATTTTTACTTAAGAAAACCACTTTCAAAACCATCCAAAAATTCATATAATTAGAAAAAATCAAAAAGCCTTCTTGTATCACAAGCCACAGTCATATATAGCTGTTCATTTCTCAATCCTCACAACCAAAAGATAACCCCCTTAAATGACTCGCTCTTTATTACCTCCTCATCCCTCTCCTACAGTGCAAGGTAATGTTTTTGGTCGTTTTTTTCACTATTATGCTAATCCGGGTAGATTTTTGCACATGGGTAACCGTGTCCAACCCTACCTAACCTATTCTGCCCTATTATTTACTTTTGTTGGTTTAGCCTGGGGATTGTTTTTCTCCCCTCCTGATTGGCAACAGGGCGATACTGTGCGCATTATGTATATCCATGTACCAACTGCCATACTCGCCTCTAGCGGATACGCCGCACTTGCTCTCTGTGGTTTATGCTCACTTGTTTGGCAACATCCCTTAGCTAATCTCGCTGCTGCAGAAATAAGCCCTATTGGCGCATGTGCCACTGCTCTCTGCCTTGTGACAGGATCGTTATGGGGTAAACCTATGTGGGGTACCTATTGGGTATGGGATGCACGGTTAACTTCTGTCCTCATTTTATTTTTCCTCTACTTAGGGCATATTTCTCTTATACGTGCTTTTGAAGATAGACAACACGGCTATCAAGCAGCTGCCATTCTTGCCCTGGCTGGTGTCATCGATCTTCCTATTATTAAATTTAGTGTCGATTGGTGGAACACGCTACACCAACCAGATAGTATTACTCTGACCAAAGCACCAACAATTTCTAGCTCTATGCTCTGGCCTCTCGCTTTTTCAATGTTAGGATTTTCTCTTGGTTTTTGTGCTCTTGTTCTTGCACGTTTACGTGCCGCTATTTTAGAAAGACGTATCCGAAACCTTCTTTTCCCTTCTCACCGTCAACCATTCAACAGCTAATGACACATCTTAATTTTATTGTTGCAAGTTATGGGATAACTCTTATAACAATCATTGTACTTTCAGTAGGATCTGCACGTCGTTTACGACGTGCTCGGGTGCAATTAGCATCACTTGAAACAGAAAATCATCCGTCGTAATAAACAGATTATTATAGTATGACACGAAAAATCCGTCGCTTTTGGCTTGTTGTGATCTTTACTGCTTGTTTCTGCACAGCTATAGGACTTGTTTTAAAAGCTTTTTCATCTGATATCGTTTTTTTTGTAACCCCTTCACAGATTATTTTTTCACCCATTTCTTATCATCATACTGTTAAATTAGGTGGAATGGTTGTTGCTGGATCTGTTCACTGGAAAAAACATACTGAAACACCTACGGTTACTTTTGATGTCACTGATGGACTTAAATCTATTACGGTAACTTATCACGGGATTTTGCCCGATCTTTTCCGCGAAGGGCAAAGTGTCGTTGTTATTGGAACAACCACACCTCAACATACTTTTACAGCTTCCGAGGTCCTTGCTAAACATGATGAAACCTATATGCCTAAAGAAGTTGCAGATGCCTTACGAAAATCAGGAAAATGGGATCCTCGCTTTGGTCCCCCTCCTTCTGACGTACGTTAAGGCTGTTTTAATCCACTTTCTTGCAATTTATCTTATACTTATCGCATATGTTTTTTAGCCCTGAACTTGGCCATTACGCCCTCGCTCTAGCCTGTATTGTTGCGACTGCACAAGGAATTTTTCCTTTTATAGGTCTCTACTATCGTAATAGCTTATTGATCAATCTTACCTATAGACTTGCTTACGGGCAGTCTATTGCACTATCAGTATCCTTTTTATGCCTTATTTATGCTGCAGTCACAAATGATTTCTCTGTCGAAAACGTAGCTATGAATAGTGCCGTTTCTAAACCACTTCTTTATAAGATAACAGGTGTATGGGGTAATCACGAAGGTTCTATTCTTCTATGGGCTTTTATTCTGAGCCTATGTGGTACTGTTGTTTCACTATTTGGATGTCATTCTTTACCGACATCTCTTAAAGCACGTGTTATTGCCATATTAGGGTTAATCGCTGCAGGCTTTGAACTTTTCTGTCTAACAACTTCTAATCCTTTTACGCGCATTTTTCCTGCTCCATGGAACGGACAAGGTATGAACCCCCTTTTACAAGATCCGGGTTTAGCTTTCCACCCCCCTATTCTCTACGCAGGCTATGTCGGTTTTGCCGTCCCTTTTGCTTTTGCTATAGCAGCTCTATTAGAAGGGCGTGTTGATGCAGCATGGGGTCAATGGGTACGCCCTTGGGCTATCACCGCATGGTGTTTTCTCACATGTGGTATCGCAGCAGGCTCATGGTGGTCATATTACGTATTAGGTTGGGGAGGATATTGGTTTTGGGACCCCGTAGAAAATGCCTCCCTCATTCCGTGGCTCACAGGAACTGCACTTATTCATTCTGCCATCGTTGTAGAAAAACGTAATACGCTTAAAATTTGGACTATTCTTTTATCTATTGGCACTTTTTCCTTTTCTCTTTCAGGAACATTTCTCGTTCGTTCAGGTATTCTTAATTCTGTACATGCTTTTGCCAGTGACCCCGCGCGTGGTATATTTATTCTGGGTCTACTTGGAATCGTTATTGGTGGATCACTTCTCCTATTTGCTTATCGTGCCCCTCTCCTTACAGAAACAAATAGTAATTTGTTTGAGCCACTTTCACGTGAAGGAATGTTACTTCTTAATAATATCTTGCTCTGTTCTCTCTGTGCTGTTGTAATAACAGGTACCCTTTACCCGCCTTTTATAGCTATTTTAACAGGACAAACCATTTCTGTTGGAAAACCTTTTTTCGATGCGACAACCATTCCTCTTGCTCTCCCTCTCTTTATAGCTATGGGGCTTGGGCCTATGCTCCCATGGAAACGTGCACATCTACGACCACTTCTTAACAAACTTTGGTTTGTTATCAGTCTAACAGCTATTGCTGCCCTTATTGCTTACCACAAGATCTATGGTATTTTACCACTTCTCTGCACAATAGTGGCAATTTGGATTATTATTTCAAGCCTTTCCGACATAGCCCAACGCATTGCCTTATTACGTGTACCTTTTTTAACCAGTATAAGGCGTGCTTCTGATCTACCCAGATCCGTCATTGGGGTTATTATTGCCCATATTGGCGTTGGTATTACACTACTTGGAATTTCTGCTATGTCACAAGCCAAACATCTGATTGTAGAAATGCCTATCGGCACAACAAAACATCTCGCAGGTTATGATTGGACTCTAACCCACGTTACCGAAGAACCTGGACCGAATTACACGGCTCTTGTAGCCACATTAGAAATACGTGATAACGGAAGACTGATTGCTCTACTTCGCCCTGCTAGACGCCATTTTAATACCCAAAATCAAACAATCGCCCATGTTTCTATTGCCTCACTCCCCTTTGCAGACCTTTATAGTGTACTCGGTAAACAACGTACTATAGATCACACTACAACATATGTTCTTAAGCTCCATTACAACCCTCTCGCCTCATGGATATGGGTAGGTGCACTCATTATGATTATAGGCGGTGCCTTTTCGTTTCCTGACCGCCGTAACAAGTACGTTCTACACTGCCAACACCTTTCCTCTCCTGTAATAGAAGCACTATGACACATTTTTCACCTTTAACACGCCGCCGTTTACTGATGAGTATACCTCTTATAGGCGCTATGGGAATAGGATTTTCCTTTTGGAAAATGCTCACAGACATGTCTGCTGGCACTTTCAATTCCCATGATATCAACACACCAGTCTTAAATCGTCCTGTACCTTATTTCACTCTTCCTGGTTTAACACCACAACAGGGTTTTAGCAGTACCGATCTCAAACACCTTAACACACCTGTCCTTGTCATATTCTTCGCTTCTTGGTGTATTCCATGCCTTGAGGAAATGCCTGTTTTAATGAGTCTTAAGAATTTTCTGCCTGTATGGGGTATTGCTTATAAAGATAGTCCTTATAATGTCAAAGAATTCCTACACAATTCAGACAATCCTTTTACACGACTAGCAGAAGATCGTCAGGGACTCGTAGGTATTGATTGGGGTATTTCAGGCGTGCCAGAATCTTTTCTTATTGGTGCTGGAGGTATCATTCGTTGGCATGAACCTACCCCCTTAACGAAAGAAACTATGACACATATTCTCCTACCTCTCATAAAAAAAATATCGTCATGAAATTCCCCATTCTTTTAACAGCTACCTTTCTTGTGTTCTCTATTTTCTTCCCACTTTCTCTCCTTGCTATCGATGATCCCGAAGAAATGCTTCCAAACTCTCAGGCAGAAGCCCGAGCCGAAGCTATAGGAGAACAGTTACGTTGCCTTGTATGTCAAAACGAATCCATTGAGGATAGTAGTTCAGCAATTGCTAGAGATCTTCGAAAAGTGGTCCGTGAACATGTTGAGCAAGGAGAAAGTAACCAACACATTATAGATTGGATGGTGCAACGTTATGGTGCATTTATCCGCTTACAACCAGCATTCTCTTCAAGCACTCTATTACTGTGGAGTGTACCTTTTTTAGCACCTTTCATAGGATGCTTTATCGCTTATTTCTTTTATTATCGTCGTAAAAAAACTCTCCCTCCACATGCGCCTCTTACACAAGAGGAAAAAAAACGCCTCAATATACTCATAAAGGACACACATTTATGATCTGGCTTTCTATCATGATGATTAGTCTTTTAACCCTTGCACCAAGTTTTTCTCTTCTTTTCTTCCGTCAAAAACCCCCCTTCAACGATGAGAAAGCATCTCTTTTAACCGCACATAAAAAGCAACTTAGTACACTCGATTACGATGTTCATATAGGCCTTATTTCCACTCACGAACACGATACTCTACAACTAGAAATTGAACGCTCCATTCTCACTGCTCATAATAATGCCTCTTCATCTGTACACAACAATACACTTCAACATGCGAGTAAAATTGCGGGGTGCGGTCTTATATTTACGCCTCTTACTGCTTTGGCTTTATATCTCATCAACGGTAGTCCTGAACTACCTGCACAACCTCTTGCTCAGCGTCTAATAGCACAACATACACAAGACGTAAAAGAAGATGCTCTTATAAACACATTACGACACATGCTGATGACTCTACCTAAAACTGATCCCCGTCTTCAGCAGGGCTATGTCCTTCTTGGACAAGCAGAAATGGCTCGTAATCATTATCATGCAGCCGCAGACGCCTACTCTCGCGCCCTGGCATTAGGATTCACTCCAGAAATTGCAGCACGCACAGCAGAAGCTATGACACAAGAAGATCATTTCGTTACTCCTAGAGCATTAGCACTTTTTCGTAAGGCGTTAGCAACAGCACCCAAAACTACACCTTGGTATAAAAGCGTGCAAATACGTGTTGTACAAGGCGAACACGAACAAAACCATTTTTAATAGATTCTCTCAAATCTCTATTCTATAAAAATCACCACTAAAATGAACCTATGAAAAACCAGCCCCTTGTCCAACAGTTGTTTTACACCATGCTTTTTTGTTTGACTGCTTATAGGGCGGGCGCGGTTGACAAGAGATAAAGTATAGTCCTACAGTAAATACAATATTTGAAAAAGCATCAAACCACGCAGAAATACTAGAACTTGCAGAAGACATTACTGCCTGGTAAATAACGTAGGGAATCAAAGGAACAGATAATACACGTACACTAAACAGCATGTGTCGCAACGGATTAGGTCTATCTGCTCTTACAAGTCCATGCAACCGTCCTAACCCTATAAAAAAACTAACACATAACCCCCATACAAATATGTTAAAAACCGTTTCCCAAATACCCTTAAAACCTGTTTCCATAAAAGTTGCTATAATAGAAACAGCTGAAAACAAAATAGCTCCGAGCTGACAACTCATCCCCGTTTCAAAAGCAGATAAGCGTTCTGGAAGCTTATCAGCCACTGGCTGACAAACATCATCTAAAAGCCAAT
>JAZLEM010000188.1:0-4262 GCA_045615245.1 Acetobacter sp.
CACGAATCTGACGAACTTCTTCCATTAACACGGCATCGATAGACAGACGCCCCGCTGTATCCAGAATAAGGACATCGTACCCCTCACGCCGAGAGACATCAAGAGCACGACAAGCGATTTCAACCGGTGTTTGACCAACAATAATTGGTAAAGAATCAACCCCCGCTTGTTCAGCAAGTGTTGCTAATTGTAGTTGTGCCGCAGGACGTTGTGTATCAAGAGAAGCTAAAAGCACTTTCTTACGCTCTCGAAGTTTCAAACGAAAGGCTAATTTCCCTGAAGTTGTTGTTTTCCCAGAACCTTGCAACCCTACCATCATGACCACAGCAGGCAATGCTGTACCAAGATGCAAAGGGGCTACACCTGTACCGCCCAGAGCTTCAATAAGAGCATCGTGAACTATCTTGGCCACAGCTTGACCGGGAGAAACGCTTTCCAACACTTCTTGCCCGACTGCTGCTTCCCGCACTTTGTTAATAAAATCTTTAACAACAGGTAAGGCAACATCTGCATCAAGCATCGCAAGGCGTACCTCGCGCATAGCTTCGGTTACATCAGCTTCTGACAGTACGGCACGCTTTGCCAGACCATCAAAAACACCTGACAACTTTCCTGAAAGAGTTTTAAACACTAGACGATTACCCCGCTAAAACATTCTTTTTCTATCAATATTTTAGTTCTCTATCATTATCGGTCAAAAAACAAGGAAAGGACATATACCACACTCACTTCAGGTCAAATTATGATTCTACACCCTTGACGCTAAAGCGGGTTCTGTTAACTCAAAAAAACAAAAAGACAACTTAACACAAATTACAAGGTTCTTATCCCTTTACTTCAAATGACTAGCCTGCTTTAAAGCCTCTACACAAGCTTGAATAAACTCTTTATACTGAGGATTACTTGAACTATTAACCCATTGCCGAATCCCAGATAAGAGATACATACATTGTTCAGCGTACACTATACCACGTGGTTTTAATAAGGTAGCAAACGAAACATCTAAAACGTTATCAAGACATTGGATTGTTATATCAAATAGATCCGGACCTAGAGAGGATTCATAGAATTTCACTAACCCACGAACACTTTCAATTTCTTGCCGAAGTTGCTCGTAGCTAGGTTGTTGCGTTACAGGAACTACATCATGATACATATAAAATCCTCCTCTATAGTTGATTAGCCGGATTTTTGAGTGTAATATTACTTTGACAAAATAGCAAGGTTGACAACCACTCATCACCTTACACAATAACACTTTCCCTATAGACTGCCTCGCGCATAAGGTATCAAATACATTTGCACTTTAAGAGTGTTTTCCTCCTCTCTATTACCCTTTTTGGCATAAGGTTAAAAAACGTATCGCTGTTGATATCTCTTTTTTCATATTCTCTATACGATGTGTTATTTCGGTTTCTCTTCCCCAAAGGGTCATTTGAAATTGCTCATCTAACGTTGCCGAATCGACCGCTGTTTCTGCCGTCATGTTTGCTTGAAGTATAAGAAAACCAAGGGCTAAACTTCCCAAAATAGGCACAACGTTGCCTAAAACAGCCAACTCGGCTTGCGTACTAGCCTCTAATGCCTTTTGAAAAATTTGTATTGTCTCGTTTGTTTGGGTTATTGGCATAACCCCTGTTGTTGTCATCAAACGGCACCCGAGTACCACTTCTAACTGCTGGAGTAACGGGTCCCATACTTCAGACTGACGACGGTATAATGCCTTTTGCGATGCCTCTCGATAACATAACACATCACTTTGCGCATAGGCTAAAAGGCTTTGTATAATCGCCTCACGTTCCGAGGGGAGACATTCCACCATAAAACCCGTCATACCTGTGAGAGGTAAATCCGCTGACGTAAAACTTTTTTCTTCTCCACACCCTGCAGCACGCCACTCTTCTGCTAAAGCTTCTGCCAACGCGTATGAGGGAACTGATAAACGTGTTCCTTTTGGCAATCGAACAGGGCGTTGATCTAATTCTATAGAAAAACCACCAGACTCTTGAGCGATTGTCACTTCCTTCCAAAAACGTTTATGCGCAGATTTTTTTTGTCTCTGCTTATGTAAGTGTTCGTTCCCCAATGCCTTTCCCTTTATAAAACTCTTTCAAAAACAAAAATGTCACTTAAAGCCATCACGCGTGCAATAATAACGCTCATCATACCTAAGCGAACTGTTCTCCAAAAGTCTTATTCTTATTATTTTTTTAAGATAAACCTCAATCATCAGTCATGCCCCGTAGTTCGGAAACTCTCAACATCATCACATTTCTTTCGAGTCACTGTGACAAAATACTGTGATAAAAGCCTCATTTTGATTTATCTTTGGCTATTTTTTAATAAAATCTTTACTTTCTATCTTGATTTTTCTCTTTTGAGATTTTATCTTTCCTTTTAGCTATAGTTTTTGCCAATGAAAGGCATTATTACCCCCCCCCTTATCATTTTGATAAAGGATGGGACGCGGGTTTCTTTCTGAGTTATATATATACAAGGAACTCTTTAACTATGCGTTTACGTTTACGCTCTTTTCTTCTGACTTCCGCTTTAAGTTTTGCCCCTGCCGTTGCCTCTGCAACCACCATCTCTGGGCTCTATGTCGATGGTGGCGCAGGCTATAACCTCGTCCAAGACCAACATGTTCATGCGAATGCGACACCCGGCGGTGATGCCGTACCTAAATTCTCCGTCAATCACGGCACAGGCTTTACAGGCTTCGGTGCTGTCGGTTGGGGCTTTGGTAATGGTTTACGCGTCGAAGCCGAAGGGCTCTATAATTTCTCCCACGATAATTATACCGATAATCAAACTAGCCTCCAACAGTATTACAGCCAAACTGGAAGACAGTTCTACACAGCCGTGCCGGGGGCAACACCAGTTAACTGCTCCACATTCTGGAAGAATGGCAAACCAGTTCAAGACGCGCAAGAAGCGTGGGGAGTCGGTAATCCGGCGACGAACGGACATGGTGAGACGACGACACCGGCTACTTCATGGGGTTATATCCCTACCGATAAATGCTTCGTAATGCCCAATATTACTCCTTTGTATAACTCACCGGCAGTTCAATATTCTGGTGTTGTTCAGCCTCCTTTTGCCTATAATGGCACGAATCCAATTCCTGGAATATACGACCCGATAGGCTCTGGTAACTATATCAATAACTCAGGCGTAACAAGCAACGGGGGTTATCAAGGCACAAATTATCAGAGTGTGTCTATGAACGTGCTTAAGCCGATTCCAATCCCTGTTAACCACCAAGGCACCGATGAGTCGTATGGTGGTTTTGCGAATGTGCTCTATGACTTTGACCTTGAACGCCTTTTTGGGGTGAAATCCATTGTTACACCTTTCATCGGCGGCGGTGCGGGGTATTTGTGGCAGCGGTATAACCGGCCTGGTACTAACTCGGTCATTCCCTACGTAGGAGGTGTTGCAAACCCCATGTGGGGTGCCATTACCGGTACACATGGCGGGTTCTCATGGCAAGGCATTGCCGGCGTGGCTTTTGATACCGGTATCTCGGGCTTACAAATCACCGCGCAATACCGCATGATCGGGCAACCCGGCTCGTTCTATAACGGCAGCTTTAACTACGGCACCGAAGGCGGACACGCGAACTTTGACCAACGCTTTAACCACCAATTTATCGTCGGATTCCGTTATGCGTTTCATAATCAGCCTATCCACCACATTCAACCGCCAGCTGTTAGACCAATCGTTGCCGCTGCCCCTGCACCTGTGCCGGCACGCTCTTACCTCGTGTTCTTTGATTGGAACCAATATGCCCTTACCTCACGGGCACGGCAAATTGTGGTGGAAGCGGCACATGCAACCTCTTACGTGCATACCACGCGTATTAACGTAAATGGCTATACCGATAGCTCGGCGGCACCAGGACCTGCAGGACAAAAATACAACTACGCCCTTTCTGTGAAACGGGCGAAAAGTGTTGAGGCGGAACTCATACGTAACGGCGTGCCCGCTTCTGAGATTGTTATTCGCGGTTATGGGGATACAAACCCACTCGTTCCCACAGCTCCCAACACGCGGGAACCTCAAAATAGACGGGTGGAAATTATCCTTCATGCTTAATAGAGGGCACGCCGAAAGGGAATATTTCACAAACGCGGGGCATGACCCCGCGTTCAGGGTATCTCCCTCAAGCCATAAGTTCAGCACTCCTTAACAAAATCCAAACCCTGGGTCATGACCCAGGGTTCAGAAGTAAGAAGAAACAAGATAAACCAGACTCAACC
>JAZLEM010000189.1:0-2654 GCA_045615245.1 Acetobacter sp.
CCTTATGGTCTGTCTTTTCATGTGGGTAGTCAACAGTTGTCGGTTGAGGCTTATGAAGTGGCCATTGCGCGTGTTGCGAGTCTCTTTGAAGAATTAAAAATGGAAGGGGTAAACGTGCGTATGGTAAACCTCGGTGGTGGTTTTCCCGTACGCTATGTGGATGATGTGCCAAGTATTGATAGTTTTACAAAGGCTATTTCAAATACAATAAGCCGATATTTTGGCGATGTATGGCCAGAGGTGTTGCTCGAACCCGGTCGCTTTATTGTTGGAAAAGCAGGGATTGTATATACAGAGGCTGTTTTGGTTAGCACACGTGGAGCACGAAATGGTGTGCGCTGGGTTTATCTTGATATTGGCCGTTTTGGTGGACTTGCAGAAACAGAAAACGAATCTATTCGGTATGCTATTCACGCATGGCGTGGATTCGAGCCTGATTTTTACCGGGAAAAGGGATCGGATCTCGCACCTGTTGTGCTTGCAGGTCCGACCTGTGATGGGGCAGATATTCTCTATGAGAAAGCACATTACATGCTATCGCAAGATCTCAAGTCGGGAGATAAGTTAATTATTTTAAGCGCAGGGGCATACGTATCGACCTATTGCTCGACATGTTTTAACGGATTCCCACCGCTTGCTGAGTATTACATCTAACGGACAATATGAGTTGCGTTAGATAGGTCTAGGAAATGAGTAAAATTAGAGAACGGATAAAAAAAAAACGATGAGAGTGAAGAAATGTTCTTTACCCCCCCATAAAATTTTTGTTAAGCATTGGGTTAGTGGTTCCTCTTTCTGGTTGCTATATCCTTCCTTATGAAGAGGAAAAGACTTCATTAAAATATCGTCAAACATAACTACGCCTAACAGAACAACTTATCCAGCCCCTACAAAAGAAACCTGCTCTGTTACCTACCGGCAAAAGAATAATCTTACCGTGGCAGAACTTAGAAATGCTATCAATTACGGGGTATTTCAGAATGTTGTATCAACATATTTACCATGGGATGGTGGCGCAGTGAATTGGAGCGATCCGCCGGATACATATGCTGCTTATGAGAAACAAAAGATACAGCTTCTACAAGCTGTTCAAGTCATAATTACGAATCTTCAAGCACTTCTTGCTTTCAAGGCAGAAGCGGGAAGTACAGGGAACTTTGCCGTAAACGTAAATACGGGAGGTTTTGCCGCTTTTGAAGCTGTCTCACAGGTTAACGCGTGGTTAACGCCCAAATCTCTAGGGACATATTTAACAGGGTGCCTTAAATATACGCAAGATGGGTCAAGAATGACACTTCTTCAACAAGCTACTGCATTGGGTTCTGAATTTACACATGTCAAATTTCCACAACCAACGCTTGAGACATGTACAACGGGGTATTTGAATACTCATCCTAAACTTGAGAATGTTGCGAGTGCGGCTCAAGAGGAGGCATTCCTGAATGCTGTTGGCGTAGTTACCGCAGGTCAAACACCTCAAGGGATAATGTCTCAACTTCAGCAACTCGCAACAACTTATAATCAGCGATGTACTCAACGACCCGTCTATAATACATATGTTATGCCAAACAATATTAACACTATGAATCCTATAAGTATGGGAGAAGCTGCAATAAACAATCATATGTACGTTAATATGTATAATCAGTTTTATGGGCAGCCTGCATGTACGAGCGTGTTATATAATGCTGAAAACAAATCCGCTACAACTTATAGTATAGCCATAGAAAAAGCTCAAAACCATGCGAATTACACAGACCTTATAGAAATGTATGCGCAGTTTAAGCCAGTCTCATTGGCAAACTATGATGTGGGTTGCTTTATGCTCCAACAAAAAAATCATATTAAGTTACAAGTTAACAATTGAGGATGTTACTCGGCGGCAATACGTAAACTCGCACCTGCGGCGA
Source organism: Acetobacter sp. (assembly GCA_045615245.1). Classification (GTDB taxonomy): domain Bacteria; phylum Pseudomonadota; class Alphaproteobacteria; order Acetobacterales; family Acetobacteraceae; genus Acetobacter. The sequence continues at coordinate 1,911 of JAZLEM010000189.1, forward strand.
GAGGGCAAAGTGGCAGAGTTATAGCAAAAAACGCACCCAGTAATTCCATATTGGCTTTCCAAGGAAGACCTGCAACAGCAGCGTCAAGACTTCCTGCCCCAAAAATAAGGGCTGGCGTTATGAGGGGAAGGCTTAATAAAGAGAGAATCATACTGCTATGGCGGGCACCGAGGACGATACAAGCCCCCATGCCGCCAATAAGTGAGAGGATCAGTGTTCCAAGAAAAATCCCTCCGAAAAGAACAGGAAAAACCCTTAAAGGTAAGTTGAGCATGAGGGCTAAAGGTCCTGACATTAGCAAAAGAGGTACACCTGTTGTGAGCCAGTGTGTCAGCATTTTGGCAAGGGCGATAAAGGAGGGAGAAATACCCATAAGTAAAAGATGGTCTAATGTGCCATCTTCTACATCTCTAGCAAAAATTCGTTCAAGAGGGAGTAGGGCAGCAAGCAGTGTGCAGACCCATAAAATACCAGGCGCCATACGACGTAAAAGCTCGAGTGACGGACCAAGTGCGAGTGGGAAAAGGGTTGTTGTCACAATTAAGAAAAAAACAGCCCCTAATGTATCGGTACTATAGCGGAGTGCCAATCGAAGATCTCGTAAAACAATGCCCCAAAATAGGGTGTTTAGGCGTAGAGAATTTATCATGTTGGTGTATTGGTTGTGCCGAATAAATGGAGACGTGTTGCTTCTGGCATAGGGAGGGGGGTGTGCGTTGCGGCGATAACAAGAAGTCGGATCGT
>JAZLEM010000190.1:0-1683 GCA_045615245.1 Acetobacter sp.
GCGTGATATGGTTTGCCTATCCAAAAAACATCTCCGCCACGTTCCTCGTAGAAAGCTGCCATAGCTCCAGCACAAATTAAACGTTGTCTCCCCTTTACAACAACTTTATCCGGATTCGCACAAATCATTGGCAGTCCATACTCCAGAGCTGCACAAAGCTGTAGCAAATAGGGGTCTAATGTCAGCGATCCTCGCTCTAAATCAGGACCTGTACATACAATAAAGTTTGCTTCATTAACGGCTGTAACACGTTGTAATGATAATCCCTCATATAAAACGAGATCATGCGTACCACCTATGGGTAGAACACGCTGCCCACGCTGCACAAGTTTCTTAAACCATGGTTCTGTACCCTCTTTGAAATAGCGGCGAGTTTCTTCCCCACTTGTCAGAAGAGTATGATAAAGCGTGCGAGAGATACCCATTCCCTCCAATTGTGTAACAACGCTATGAGCCGGACGGGGCGCGTTTGATAATAAAACCACTTTTTTCCCGCGTTTTTTTAAGATATCTAAACACGTTATAACTCCTTCAAAAGGCGCAATACCGTTATGAACAGTCCCCCATAAATCTACGATATACCCGTCGTAGTGATCCACCACATCCGACAAACCTGATATATTTGTGAACACTATCTGTAATCTTTCTCTTTTTTACGTTTTATTTTACGTCTTACACTCTAAAGCGCAGAGCCACGTATATCGTTAAGATTTTGAAAACCTTGTCGCTGCATCACAGAAAGCATCTCTCGCTTAAGACGAGGAAGAAGCGCAGCTCCCTCATAGACAAAAGCGGTATACACTTGTACCAAATGTGCTCCTAAACGAATACGCTCAACTATATCTAACCCACTTTCAATCCCACCGCATGATACAAGGACTAACCGCCCTGCAGAAATTTGTGCAACACGCCGTAACAAGGCAAGAGCCCGTGGTGTTAAAGGTCTTCCCGATAATCCACCGATTTCTTCCTTGTGGGAGCTTCGAAGATTCAGTGGGCGCGCTAGTGTTGTATTACAAACAATAAGCCCCTGAGCACCCCCATCTACAGTAGCCTCAACAATGTCTGGAAGTGTCTCATCATCAAGATCTGGTGCTAATTTTACCAATAAAGGTGGATGTTTATCATGACGTGCTGTAATAGAATCAAGAATTTTTCTTAAACGTGTCGCATTTTGAAGATCTCGTAACCCGGGCGTATTAGGAGATGAAACATTGAGTACAATATAATCAACGTAGGGTTTCAGCCGTGTTACTAAAGCTGGATAATCTTGTTCTGGATGAGCCCCTTCCTTGTTAATACCAATATTTGCGCCGACTGGTACGCTAGCCTCTCCCTTTTTCCATGATGGTTGTGAGTGCAACAAACAAGCTAATCGATCCGCAAAACGATCCACACCCTCATTATTAAACCCCATACGGTTAATAACGGCTCTATCTTCTTCTAGTCGAAACAAACGTGGCTTTGGATTACCCTCTTGCGGACGTAGCGTTACTGTACCCGCTTCAACAAAACCAAAACCCATTTGTGCTAAAGAACGCACAACACGAGCATTTTTATCAAATCCTGCCGCAATCCCTATAGGATTTGAAAAACGCAACCCAAAAACATGCGTTTCTAGAGCCGCCCTATCTTTTGGACGAAATACAGGCACAGAGACTCCCCACGCTAGAGCTTCTAAAG
>JAZLEM010000191.1:0-10457 GCA_045615245.1 Acetobacter sp.
GACATGGCTACGATCCGACTTGGGGGTATGGAGTGGAAGACGTTGGGAGAAGTCGCAGAGATTGGGACAGGTAAAAAACCTGAACATATGGTAAAAACCACCCAAAAAGGGCTCTATCCTTGTATTAACGCTGGAACGACCCCTTTGGGTTACACAACTCAATTCAATCGGTGTGGCGATGTTATAACAACTCCATCACGAGGAAGTTCAATCGGGTTTGTTGACTATCAAGATAAGCCCTTTTGGCTAGGTCCTCTTGCATACGGCATTATAACAAAAAGTTCAGATGTAATCACAAAATACATTTACTATTACTTATGCAATCGAACAGATGAAATTTTAACACGAAAAAAAGATGCTGCTATTCCTGCCCTGAATTTGAGAGATTTAGAAAACATTCCTATTCCTCTTCCACCGTTAGTTATTCAGGACGAGATAGTGCGTGTTTTAGATATGTTTACGGAATTAACAGCGGAATTAACAGCGGAATTAACAGCGCGACAAAAACAATACACCTACTACAGAAATAAACTCCTCTCGTTTAAGGAAAAGCAATAAAAATAACTGACAATCAGAGAAAATAACACCATGACAAAATTCGATATTCTTGCGCAAACCAATGAAAACACGGTTATTAGCGAATATACCCCCGAGCCCCGTCAGGCGGATTTTTACCAAAGTGAAGCCGAGCTTGAAAAAGAGTTTATTCGTCGGCTCGGCGAACAAGGGTATGATTACCTCCCCATTCATACAGAAGAAGATCTTCTTCAAAACCTGCGTGAAAAACTCGAGACCTTAAACGACTATCAATTTAGTAACGACGAATGGGCACGCTTTTTAACGACGGTTATCGCCAACCCTCAGGAAAGCATTAAAGAAAAAACGAGGAAAATTCAGGAAGACACGATTCAAGTGCTCAAGCGCGATAATGGTGAGCATAAAAATATCAGGCTTATTGATCGGGATCATATCCACAAAAACAGCTTACAAGTGATCAACCAATACGCGATGGGCAAAAATAAAGGTGCCAACCGCAATAATCGCTATGATGTGACGATACTCGTTAACGGTTTACCCCTTGTTCATGTTGAACTCAAACGGCGCGGTGTTGCCCTGCGCGAAGCTTTCAACCAAATTGACCGCTATCAACGCGATTCCTTTTGGGCAGGGAGCGGGCTTTTTGACTATGTACAAATTTTTGTTATTAGTAACGGCACGCATACCAAATATTATTCGAATACGACGCGTCGTCATGCTGTAGAAAATACCTCAAGCAAACACGGAAAGAGTGAAAAAGGCAATCGTTTTGCCTTTACGTCGTTTTGGGCAGATGCACGAAACAAGGTTATTCCCGACCTTGTCGATTTTACAAAAACATTTTTTGCACGCCACACTTTGCTTGCCGTTTTAATAAAATATTCTATTTTTACGGCTGAAGATCATCTTATTGTCATGCGCCCGTACCAGATTACGGCAACCGAACGCATTATTCAGCGCATTGTGCTCTCTCATCATAATAAACACTACGGCACAAGAGAAAGTGGCGGCTTTATTTGGCATACAACAGGGGCTGGTAAAACACTTACCTCTTTTAAGACGGCACAAATTGCCTCACGCCTCAACTTTATTGATAAGGTGCTTTTTGTTGTCGATCGCAAAGACCTCGACTATCAAACCATGAAAGAATATGATCGCTTTGAAAAAGGCGCTGCCAATAGTAACACCTCAACGCGTGAGCTTGAAAAACAACTTTCTAATAATGACGCACGGATTATTATTACCACGATTCAAAAGCTCTCAAAATTTATCGCCCACAATAAAAAACAGAATAAAGTGCACGATGTTTATCACAAAGAAGTTGTGATTATTTTTGACGAGTGTCACCGTAGCCAGTTTGGTGATATGCACCGATCTATTCTTTCGAGCTTTCAAAAATATTACCTTTTTGGCTTTACAGGTACCCCTATTCTGCGGGATAACGCTAACCCCACAGCTAAAGCCAACCCAACAACCGAGCAACTTTTTGGCAAAAAGCTCCACACCTATACCATTATTGATGCGATCCGTGACAAAAATGTACTCCCTTTCCGTATTGACTATGTGAAGACCATAGGCAAAAAACAAGAAGAGATTGAAGATGAACAAATTTCAGATATTGACCGTCAAGCCGTTTTTGAAGCCCCTGAACGGATTGTTGAAGTTGCGCGATATATTCTAAAGCATTTTAACCAAAAAACTTATCGCACCGAGAAAAGTTACACACATTCGACGCTTGCGAATATTGCCGCGGTTGCCCGTGGCGCACGGGGTGCCGTCAGAGAACAAAAACGAGAACGACGACTTTCGGGCTTTAATTCAATTTTTGCCGTCGGGTCGGTGCACATGGCACAACTCTATTACGAGAGTTTTCGCGACCTTATGGATAAGGAAAATGACCCTCAAAAACAGCTGAAAATTGCTGTTATTTATAGTTACGCCCCCAATGAAGAAGAAGGCGGGCTTCTCGGTGAAGAAAACCCAGAGGATACCTCCAACCTTGATAAAACCGCGCGCGATTTTCTTGAGTCGGCGATTAAAGATTATAACGCCCTCTTTCAGACAAATTACGATACTTCAGCTGAGAAATTCCAGAACTATTATAAAGACGTTTCCCTCCGTATGAAAAACAAAGAGCTTGATATGCTCATTGTTGTAAACATGTTTCTGACAGGTTTTGATGCCACAACGCTTAACACGCTTTGGGTGGATAAGAATTTACGGATGCACGGGCTTCTGCAAGCCTTTAGCCGCACTAATCGCATTTTGAACAACGTGAAAAACTTTGGTAATATCGTTTGTTTTCGGAACCTAGAGAAAGAAGTCGAACGCACGCTTGCCCTTTTTGGCAACGAAAACGCGCCGAGTATTGTACTCCTCAAAAGTTTCGATGATTATTATAACGGCTACGAAGACGATAACGGCAAGAAGGTGCCGGGTTATACGCAAATTCTCGAAGAATTAAAAGAAAAATTCCCCCTTGAGATGCCGCAAATTTTAGGCGAGCAAAATCAAAAAGATTTTATTAAACTCTTTGGGGCGTTCCTTCGCTTGCGTAATATCCTCGTCTCTTTCGATGAATTTACAGAAAAAGAACTGATCTCGGAACGCGACTTACAAGATTATCTCGGCAAATATCAAGATTTACGCGACGAATGGAAAGAGAAAATAGAAAAAGATCAGAAAAGCGATATTACGGAAGATATTGTCTTTGAAGTCGAACTTGTGGCACAAATTGAGGTTGGCATTGATTATATTTTACAACTTGTGCAAAAGTATCGTGAAAGCCAAGGGCAAGCGAAAGAAGAGGTGCGTACATCTATTCAAAAAGCTGTCAGTGCTAGCCCTGATCTTCGGAGCAAAAAAGAACTTATCGAAACGTTTATGGCACAGGTCACCCCCAAAGAAGACATTACACACACATGGAATCATTTCGTCACAGAACAACGAGAAAAGGAGCTTAATGACCTTATTAAAACAGAGCAGCTCAAGCCAGAAGAAGCACGCCAATATTTTGATATGATTTTCAGAGATGGCGAAGTTAAAACCGTCGGCACGGCGCTTGACAAAATCCTTCCCCCTATGAGCCGTTTTGGTGGGAGCAACCGCACAGAAAAGAAAGAACATGTCATCGCCAAAATTAAAACTTTCTTCGAGAAATATTCCGGTATCGGTACATCACCGCAGTTTTCTGGCGATCACTTATCTCATGAAGAAGAGGCGATCAAATCATAGAAGAGTGAAAAAACAACAGAATTAAAAAGATGAAAAAGTTATTAGACGCTTTCCTCATGCTAAAGGATCCACACGTCAAAGGTTGGGCTGATAAACCTCTTTGAGGTGAACAGCCCCCCTTTTTCTTTTGCCCTTTTTATTTTTGATTTATTTTTGATTTATAACGCCTCTAATTTATAACGTCTTTAATTTCTTCCTCTTCTTTTTCAGTGGCGGGGCGCATTTTGATAATACGATCGGGGTCTGTCACCATGCCTGACCCGCCTTTACCGCGTTTAATTTTATCCACGTGTTCCATGCCCTGAACCACCTCACCCACAATGGTATATTGACCATCAAGATGGGGGGCAGGTTCAAACATAATAAAAAATTGACTATTGGCACTATGAGGATCAGAGGTGCGCGCCATGCCAATGGTACCGCGCTTAAAATGCTCCTTTTGCGTAAATTCGGCGGGAAGATCGGGTAAATCAGAGCCGTGCATGCCTGTGCCTGTCGGGTCGCCCCCTTGTGCCATAAAGCCCTCAATCACACGGTGAAAAGCAAGGTTATCGTAAAACCCTTGTCGGGCAAGTGTTTGGATTCTTTCAGCGGCTTTTGGCGCAAGGTCGGGGCGTAAACGAATAACAACCTGCCCCGAAGGAATTTCCATAATAATATAATCAGAGACTTTTTCTGAAGCTTTTGAAGACATTGGCTCTCTCCTTTTCTTTAAGGTTTTTTCACTCTAGGTTTTTCAATCTCACAAGTATTTATTCCATTGTGATGATAAAGAAATATTCTACACCTTTTCGGTTTCGGTCGCAGTTTGTTGCTTTTGGCGTTGTAAACAAGCCAAAAGTCTTACTTGTGTTTCTGGGGTAACAAATTCAGAAACATCGCCACCATAGCGGGCAATTTCACGCACAAGGCTTGAGGAGATAAATTGTGTCCTTTCAGAAGCCATGAGAAAAACGCTCTCTATCCCGTTATCAAGGCGCTTATTCACCCCCGACATCTGAATTTCATAATCAAAATCAGACATAACACGCAAGCCGCGAAAAATTAAGGTTGCGCCGTGTTTTCGTACAGCGTCAACAAGTAACGAGTCAAAAGGAATAACAACAAATTTTGTTTCTGTACGCGCATGGAGAATAGGTAAAACCTCTTGAACACAGGCGAGACGATCCTCTAACGACATCAGAGGGTTTTTACTTAAATTCTGCGCGACCCCTATGATCAGTTTATCAACCAGTCGCGAGGCGCGCTCCATAATATCCAAATGCCCTATTGTGACAGGATCAAACGTGCCGGCATAAAAACCCACACGGTGTGAAGTGAGAGGATTACTCTGCATTTCTTAATATTTCCCGTTTTTATATGTTCTTACACCTCGAGAGCGTTGTTAGGTAAGGCTTGTTGAAGGTATTTCAGCAGAGTCATCTGCTTTATGAGAGGTTTCCGTTTCTCTTATTTCTCCTACTTCTCCTATTTCTCCCGTTTTTTCTGCTGATTCTGTTTCTCCTGCTTCTTCTTTCATAACGGGGAAAGCACTTGTTACGCGTTCGTTCTGATCGAGCCGTAAAATCTTAACGCCGCTGGTTCGCCGTGACAAAATCCTCACTTGTTCTACAGGTACCCGAATAAGACGACCCGCATCTGTCATCAACATGACATCGGCATCTACTTGCACAGGTAGAGTTGCCGCAACCCCAATGTGTTCGCGCGCTTTGGGAAAGACCATATTTGTAACCCCTTGTCCCCCTCGACCGGTTACGCGATAATCATATGCCGAGGTACGACGCCCTAACCCGTCTTCACTAACAGCCAATAAAAACTCTTCCGCAGCAGCCAATTCGGCAAAGCGCCCTGAATCTAAAGAATGGGCTTCTAAACTCTCGGTATTGCCTTCTTCTGATGTTATTTCCTCTGTGGTTGTTTCCTCTGTGGTTATTTCCTCTCCGCGATATGCAGCGGCTAGGCGTAAATAAGCCGCACGTTCTTCCACACTCGCCTCAACATGGTTGAGCACGGCTAAACTAATCACCTGATCACCTTCGGCAAGGCGAATGCCTCGAACACCGATAGAAGCACGCCCGACAAACACGCGTACTGTTTCTTCGGTAATGCGGAAACGGATACACCGCGCCTTACGTGTTGCTAAAAAGACATCTTCCCCCTCGCGACAGGTTGCAACACCTATAAGGCTATCTCCCTCCTCTAATTTCATGGCGATAAGCCCCGAGGAACGAATATGGCAAAAATCACTTAATTTATTGCGGCGTACATAGCCACTTGCCGTAGCAAAAATAAGGTTGAGATCTTCCCACACCGTTTCATCTTGCGGTAAGGGAAGCACTGCCGTAACACTATCAGAACCTAAATCTGGCAGAAAATTGATCAGAGCCCGCCCCCTTGAAGCAGCAGCCCCTTCGGGTAAACGCCATACTTTTTCGCGGTAAACTTTTCCACGTGACGAGAAAAACATCACCCATTGATGGGTATGCGCGTTAAAAGAGCGTATCACACAATCATCGCCGCGTGTATTCGCCCCAGATCGCCCGCGTCCGCCACGATTTTGGGCACGGAAAACCTCTATGGGCGTACGCTTAATAAAACCATCACGCGTTATCGTTACAACCATTTGCCCGGGCTCAATAAGGCTTTCATCATCTTGATCGCCTTGATCATCGAGAATTTGGGTAACACGTGGGGCGGAAATAACCTGATGTGCATGCGTCAACTCCTGCGTAAGAATTTCCATTCTTCGTGGATGACTGCTAAGCGTTTCAAGTAGTTCAGTAATTTGTTTGGCAACGTCTGAGAGTTCTTGTTGAATTTTGTTCCGCTCAAGCCCTGTTAAACGTTGCAAGCGTAGCTCTAATATACCCCGCGCTTGTTTATCGGTAAGGCTGACACGACCATCAACCACCACATTCCCCTCATCATGAATAAGTTGGAGAAGAGGTTCAATTTCTGTGGCTGGCCATGTCTCTTTTATAAGGGATTCACGCGCTGTTGCTGTATCGGGTGCATTGCGAATAAGGGCAATAACCCTATCAATATCGAGAATCGCAATCACTAAACCAATCAGAATGTGCCCGCGTTCTCGCGCTTTGTTCAAATCAAAGCGGGCACGCCGCGTAATAACTTCCTCCCGAAAGGTAATAAACGCCTCAAGGACATCGCGTAGCCCCATAAGACATGGCTGCCCACCATTGAGGGCAAGCATATTGATCCCAAATGACGTCTGCAGTTGCGTAAAACGATAGAGATGGTTAAGAACAATTTCGGGCGTCGCATCGCGTTTAATTTCAATAACCACGCGCACACCAGAACGATCTGACTCATCGCGAATATCGGCAATACCCTCAATCTGTTTTGAACGGACTAATTCAGCTATACGTTCTTGTAACGTGGCTTTATTCACTTGATAGGGAATTTCCGTTATGACAAGGGCTTTACGGTCTTTACGAATGTCCTCAATTTCAACGCGTGCACGTAGAATAATTGTACCGCGCCCTGTTGCATACGCGCTACGTATCCCCGAACGTCCAAGAATAAAGCCCCCTGTTGGAAAATCCGGTCCGGGCATATAGTCCATAAGCTCTTCTAACGTCATCTCCGGTTGACGAATAAGAGCTAACGTGGCTTCAATCACTTCAAGAGGGTTATGCGTAGGGATATTGGTTGCCATACCCACCGCAATACCCTGGGCACCGTTAATAAGTAGATTCGGGAATGTGGCAGGAAGAACAACCGGCTCGCTTTCACTTTCATCGTAATTCGGTTGAAAATCAACCGTATTGCGCTCAATATCCTCAAGTAAAAAAGTAGCTACCTTGGCTAAACGTGCCTCTGTATAACGCATCGCTGCGGGGCTATCGCCATCTAGCGTTCCAAAATTCCCCTGACCATCGATAAGCTTGACACGCATTGACCAGGGTTGCGCCATACGTACCATAGCATCGTAAATAGCGGAATCTCCGTGCGGGTGGTATTTCCCCATAACCTCCCCCACCACGCGTGCTGATTTGCGATAGGGCTTATCATAAGTAAGCCCACTCTCATGCATAGCGTAGAGAATACGGCGATGTACAGGCTTAAGACCATCACGCACATCGGGCAGAGCACGGCTTACGATCACCGACATAGCATACGCTAAATAAGAGGAGCGCATTTCCTCTTCAATGGTGACGGGAACAAGAGTTCCTGAAAAAGTCTGTGTTTTATCGTGTTCTAGGGGGGAATCTTCACGCTCTGTCAAAGTTTTATCTCGATCTATTTAATCTATTTCATGTCAGTCAGTTTTACAGCACGGGCAATTTTACAGCACGGGCTTTATAGTATGGGAGTTCTTATAAAGACCCCAACCTCGACGAAAAGACCATAAGGTTTAACCTATATCAACCACGAAACGTGCGCTTTTGATATGCGCTTGTGCGCTTGTGCTACACTGATATCCCCTTATAACTTTCCTCTTAAACAGAATTTATATACCATATTTTTCAGCAATAGGCGAATGTTTTCATAATTTTATGTCTTCGAGTGCATGCATTGACGAAAATTGTCAAAATTTGCTATTCTTTTGCTATTCTATCGTCTCTATCGTCGTATTTTTATTGACCTTAACGCTTTCTATTTACCTTTCGTTCTTTAATGTGTGTATCCTTTAGTGTTTTTTGAATTTTTCTTTCTGGCTTTCCTCTAAACTTTCACGCGTGTCCTTTTATTAAGTTATTAAGGAGCAGAAGTCTCAAAGGTTCTTTTTATTTAATCTTTTTATCTTCACGGCTTAGTAAAACACATAAAGCAAAACTCTATGAAAAAACATCTTACAGCACCTCTTTCAAGCACTCCTCCGTCTTCCTCATCCGATACCCCTAATAAGCAGTGGGGCGGGCGTTTTTGTGGTGCTCCTTCGGAAGTTATGCAGGCGATCAATACCTCTATTGGGTTTGATAAAACCCTCTGGCAGCAAGATATTCGCGGATCACGCGCTCATGCCGACATGCTCGCGCATGTGGGGCTTATTTCAGCTGATGATCTTGCCGCCATTCATCAAGGGCTTGATGACATTTATCAAGAGATTGAGTCAGGTTCTTTCATATTTTCTGACGCGTTAGAAGATATCCATATGAATATTGAGGCACGCCTATCGGAACGTATTGGAGAAGCGGGAAAACGTTTACATACCGCGCGCTCTCGTAATGATCAGGTTGCTACGGATTTTCGTTTGTGGGTGCGTGATGCTATTGATACCATCCATGGGCGTATTACCTCGCTTATGCATGCCCTTGCCTCTAAAGCCAAACACCACGCGGCAGACCCTATGCCCGGGTTTACACACCTCCAAACAGCGCAACCCGTTACGTTCGGTCATCACCTTCTCGCCTATGTGGAAATGCTTTCGCGTGATCGGGGTCGGCTTGCCGATACACGTTGCCGTTTGAATGAGTGCCCCCTTGGGTCTGCCGCGTTAGCCGGCACTTCTTTTCCGATTGATCGGCAGATGACTTCAGCTGCCCTCGCATTTGACAGACCCACTGCAAACTCACTCGATGCTGTATCGGATCGTGATTTTGTGCTCGAATATCTTTCTGCCCTCTCTATTTTATCGATGCACTTGTCGCGCTTGGCAGAGGAAATTATTCTTTGGTGTTCCGCCCCTTTTTCTTTTATTCGTCTATCCGATGCCTTTACAACGGGCTCGTCTATTATGCCACAAAAACGCAACCCCGATGCGGCTGAGCTTGTACGTGCTAAAACAGGTTGTATAACGGGAAGCCTTATGGGATTACTTACCGTTATGAAAGGGCTTCCTCTCGCTTACGCCAAAGATATGCAGGAGGATAAACAACCCGTTTTTACAGCAACCGAAGCCTCTCTCCTCTGCCTTGCTGCCATGGAAGGCATGATCCGCGATATGCATGCCAACACACAAAACATGCGTGCCCTCGCAAGTGCTGGCTATTCAACGGCGACAGACCTTGCGGATTGGCTTGTACGTGTTCTCAAACTTCCTTTTCGAACAGCCCATCACGTAACAGGCAGACTCGTTGCCAAAGCGGAAGAAAAAAATATCAGCCTTGCTGACCTCACTCTTGCCGACATGCAAGCCGAAGAACCCGGTATTACAGAGGATATTTACTCTGTTTTAAGTGTCGATTCCTCGATTGCCTCTCGCACGAGTATGGGAGGTACAGCCCCTCAAAACGTGCGCACTCAAGCCCAACGTTGGCTGACTTTACTGGCTGGTGATACATAAACAAATCCATACATCAATATAATCAATATACAAGTAGGAATATACAAATAGGTGCCCCTATATGACATCACGCTTTTTAAGCCTTTGTTATAAGCTTGTTATGGTGAGCTTGCTTTTTCTCCCTTTATCCGCTTGTGGAAAAAAAGGTCCACCTCATCCGCCGGGTCCACCCGACAAAATCACTTATCCACGCATATACCCGCCTGATGATTAGTCTTTTAACACTCTACCAATGAATTTCTCTCCATTTTATTGCGGGAGAATTATTGAGGGGCAATTATTTGGGAAGAAATACTAGCCTCTTCAAACATAGTTTATTTTTTCGTTTTTCCAATTTCTTTCGTTTTCTCGTGGCTTTCATGGCTAAAACCGCTTCTAACTCTGATCAAAAACACTTTAATCACACTCTTACAGACCCTACACCAGCAGATCTCCTTGC